>JAZBPR010000069.1:0-4298 GCA_036351735.1 Wenzhouxiangella sp.
ATTGCTGGCAACCTACGCCATCACCCGAATCAGCCAGGTTCAGCTGATTTATCGCGCCAGACTGTTGAGCCCGGATGTATCAGCCGGCCCAGAGTCCAGAGAAGTTGGGCTGTTCGACTGGGAAGACATTCCATGGGAAGAATTGGCTTTCCCATCGGTGCGGTGGGCTCTGAATCATTATCGGGACACTCGGGCGCATTCCACGTTCGCACCGAGACAGCAGTCTGACGCGCCTGCCTCTACTCTGTAGGTGCGGGCAAAAACCCTTGGCGTCAACGAGCCACAAGGCGCTGAAGTCTGGGGCGAAC
This sequence comes from Wenzhouxiangella sp., assembly GCA_036351735.1. Classification (GTDB taxonomy): domain Bacteria; phylum Pseudomonadota; class Gammaproteobacteria; order Xanthomonadales; family Wenzhouxiangellaceae; genus Wenzhouxiangella. Next base: position 309 of record JAZBPR010000069.1, read on the forward strand.
TCTTAGAAAGCCCAAGTACAGTTTTTCCAGCAGCCAAAGGATCGGCGGAACTCGGGCAACGAGACCCAGGGGGCGCAGTAGCGGGATCGCCCGCCACATGGCTGCAAATGCCGCAGCTCCACTGAGCAAACGACCATCTTCTTTGGCGTGGAAGCGGGCGAGTAAGTCATCCCGGTTGATCGGACAGGAGACCTGATCCGAGGTCGCGTCGACAAACGCGATACGCTGCCGGCGATCGAGCCTTCGCATCAGCGCGATTTCTTTCAGACAAAGCGGGCACGCACCATCAAACCAGACCGTGACCTGGGGATCAGGCTTGGTCATCGCTTGCTGCACGGTTCAAAAGAAGGGCTTCGGGGGCGCCGATTCGGCACCCCGCCCGGCACAAACCGATTAATCGGTCCGATAATTACGATGGCAAGCGCCACAGGATTCGCCGGTGGCCTTGAACTGCTCGGCGATGGCTTCGATGTTCCCGGTCTGGGCGACTTCGGCCAGAGCATTCGCCTCACGGACAAAATTGCCAGCGATTTCTCCCACCTGATCCAGTTCGTCGAAAAATTTCGGGTCCAGGCGCGTGGGCTTCCAGCCGGTTCCCTCAACGGACGCCGGACTGTACATCGCGCTCATGCCGGAGTTGGCGGCCGCAGCAATGGCATTGGCCCAAGCCTGAACCTGGTCGGCGTTGAACTCGACCTCCTTGTCAACAACCTGGGCCTTGATCTGGCCCATATTCCAGCTCATAAACGTGTAGGCCGACTGGCGCGCCTTGATCTGATCCTCAACACTAGGTTGGGCAATGGCCGTCGCTGCAAGGCCTAGCGCCACGGCTGACAGCGCGGCTAGCTTGATGCGATTCATGGGGTTCTCCTCCAAAGGTGTTTACACGGAGACTGCGTTTTACACCAGACGGTGCGGGTATTGGGTGAGGATTAGCCGTTAGAGATGGCAAAAGGCCCCTGCCCAGCGAGACCAGAGCTCTACGTTGCAGGTCAAATCAGACCAGAAAAAAGCCGAAAGCTCTGACCGTCACTTTTCACGATAACTGGTAGTCTCCGGACTCTTGAACACTATTTACGGCCTGTCTCTGCAATGCCTATCGCACCCCAGTTCAACAACAGTTATGCCCATCTCCCGGACGCATTCCGTGCTCGGGTTCATCCCACGCCTGTGGCAAGGCCGCAGTTAATCATGCTGAATGATGGGCTGGCTGGAGACCTCGGGCTGGATGCAGCATGGTTAAGGAGTGAGGAGGGTCTGGCCATGCTGGCCGGCAATCGGCTTCCAGCCGGTGCCGACCCGATCGCCATGGGGTATGCCGGCCACCAGTTCGGTCAGTGGGTGCCTCGCTTGGGTGACGGACGAGCGCTACTGATTGGAGAAGTGATTGACCACAACGGCGTGCGCCGCGATATTCAGCTCAAGGGCTCAGGTCCAACACCTTATTCTCGGCGCGGCGATGGCCGGTCCTCCATCGGGCCGGTGGTTCGGGAATACCTGGGCAGCGAATTCATGCATGCCCTTGGCATCCCAACGACCCGTGCTCTGGCTGCAGTGGCTTCAGGTGAAGACGTCCTGCGCCAAAAAATCGAGCCCGGTGGCATCCTGTGCCGAGTGGCCACAAGCCACGTCCGCGTCGGTACATTTGAATTCTTCGCGCGCAGCGGTCGACTGAAAGAAGTCCGCCAGTTGGCCGACTATGTCATCGACCGCCACTATCCCGACTGCGCAGAACACGACCAGCCTTACGCCGCCATGTTTTCCGAAATCATCAAGCGGCAGGGTCGACTGGTCGCCGACTGGTTGCTGGTGGGATTTATCCATGGCGTGATGAACACGGACAACTGTTCGGTCATCGGGGAAACGATCGACTTTGGCCCGTTCGGGTTTGTTGACACCTTTCACCCCGCCACGGTCTACAGCTCAATTGATCACGGTGGCCGATACGCCTACAACCAGCAGCCCGCCATCGCGCACTGGAACCTCGCGCGGCTGGCTGAGTGCCTGCTTGGTCTACTCAATGACAATCGCGAACAAGCCGTCGAACAGGCAAACGATCTGCTCGGCAAGTTTCCAGAAAGCTTCGAAAAGCATTTCCATTCGGGGCTGGCCGCAAAGATCGGTTTGTCTGATCGCGAAGAGAACGTCAAACTTGCATTGGACCTGATGGATGCCATGACGGTGGGCGAAGCCGACATGACCCTGGTGTTTCGAGGGCTGAGTTTCCTATCCTCAAGCTCAGCTGACGGGGATCAGTCCATCCGCGACTTGTTTTCGGACCCGACGGCTTTCGACGCCTGGGCTGCGCGTTGGCGGCAACGCCTGCAATCAGATGGAAAACCGGAGCAAGAGCGCCAACAGGCGATGCAGAAGGTCAACCCTGCGTTCATCCTGCGCAACCATCTGGCGCAGTGGGCGGTAGATGCCGCGATCGACCGCCTGGACTTTGGGCCCATGAAGACTCTTCATCAGGTCCTGTCCAGACCGTTCGACAACCAGCCGGAACACGAACATCTATCGTTGCCACCCAAACCGGAGGAACGAGTCGTAACCACGTTTTGCGGAACCTGATTCCGCTCAAGCTCACGCAGCAACAGGCAAGCGCTGGGATCGATTGTGCGGGCGGTGAAAATCCATTGCTGGTCCGGCCGGAACGATAAAGTGCGGGTTGATTGTGTCGTGACTGCCGTAGTAGTGCAGCTTGATGGAATGAAACTCGGTGGTTTCAGCAATGCCGGGCATTTGGTAGAGTTCCCGCAGGTAGTTTGAAAGCGACGGATAGTCTTCGATTCGGCGGATGTTGCACTTGAAGTGACCGACATAGACGGCATCGAAACGAATCAGCGTCGTGAACAACCGCCAGTCGGCCTCGGTCAAGCGGTCGCCACATAAGTAGCGCTTCTCGCTCAGTCGGTTATCCAGCCAATCAAGGGTCTCGAAGAGCGGGATCACGGCTTCCTCGTAAGCCGACTGAGTCGTGGCAAAGCCCGCCTTGTAAACACCGTTGTTGACCTTGTCATAAACCGCGGCATTGACTTCATCAATCTCATTCTTGAGTTCGGCTGGATAGTAATCACCGGGCTTGGCGCCCACCTGATCAAACGCCGAATTGAACATTCGGATGATGTCGGCAGATTCGTTGCTGACGATGGTTCCTTTGTGCTTGTCCCAGACAACCGGCACCGTCACACGACCCGAGTAATCAGGTTTGGCGGCGGTGTAGATCTGGTGCATAAATTCGGCTTGGTGAATCGGATCCGCCGCCACCTTGTAGCCATCCCGGAAGGTCCACCCATGTTCGCGCATGATGGGGTTGACGACCGACACGCTGATCATGGTCTCCAGCCCCTTGAGCTTGCGGAAGATCAGGGTGCGATGGGCCCAGGGACAAGCATGGGCAACGTACAAATGATAACGATCCGGCTCGGCCTTGAAACCACCAACACCCGAGGGACCCGGTTCACCGCTGGCGGTGATCCAGTTTCTGAAGGCAGCGGCTGAACGCTCGAACCGCCCACCCGTTGAGTCAGTGTCGTACCACTGATCTTTCCACTGACCGTCTACCAAAAGACCCATTCCTGAAATCCTGCTGACTGGTTAAAAGTTGCAAGTGTAACAATCGACTAGCAACAGGCTTGCAAACGCTGAATACGACGCTTGACCGTGTCGACATACCCACCACCAAACAGGTTGGCGTGGTTGAGCAGGTGATACAGCTGATAGAACTCGCGGCGCTCCGGCCATCCTTCATCCAGGGGCCATATCGCCTCGTAAGCTTTGAAGAAATCAGACCGGTAACCCCCAAACAAATGGGCCATGGCCAGATCGCATTCGCGGTCACCGACATGAACCGCGGGGTCAAAGATCACCGGTGATCCATCCGTCAGCGCCGCCGCGTTGCCGGCCCACAGGTCACCGTGTAACAGGGCAGGGGCCGGCGTGTACCCGGTGGCCAATTTCTGCCATAGGGGAATCAGTTCAGCCAGCAGA
>JAZBPR010000070.1:0-17159 GCA_036351735.1 Wenzhouxiangella sp.
ACTGGATTGCCACCGGAGTCAAGGACAGTCAGGGTGTATTGCTTGGTCGTCGTTCCATCCGAGCCCGAGGTGTAGACGGGATCGGTTGAGCTTTCAAAGGACAACTCTGCGGGCAGAAAATCTGCAGCGCCGTCTTCTATTTCGATAGTGAAGTCTTCGGAGAAGCGTTCGCTTGTTCCGGCATCCTGTGCCGTAACCGAGAGCGTGACATTACCCGGCTGCTCAAAGCTATGAACGAAAACTGTTGTAACGCCGGCCGTCATATTGACCGGGCCACTACCCACGAGAACCAAGAATTCGTTGATATCGGTTGTCTCAGGATCGTCCAAGGTTGAAAAAGCCCCTCTGGAAACAGGTGCTATTGCAACCGCTACCTGGCCCTCTGCCACTTCGCCAGCGTTGCCATCGGGCCCTAAGTAGCGCACAGTCAATTCGTTGATGTAAGGCGAGCCCAGGAAAATCGGCACCCCAAGCGTATTGGCCGGAATCGTGTTCGAACCCTCAATGACAAGTCGGCCTACCTGAGAAGTGGCAGGGACGACCTCAATTTGGGTCGTTCTGGATAGATTGCCCGAGCCAGCGGGGTTGGCAGTCGATGCGGTGAGCGTCACAACGCCGGTTTGACTGCCCGAGGTGAACCAAAACTGGGCAACACCACCAACTGTGGTTGCAGTTGCCGAAGCGCCTGTTTCCGCCGGAGCGACGAGCGGAGAAACGACGCCTCTGGCCGCACTATCAGACGACAGGGTGATCGAGGTTCCATCAGTCGCCAAATCGCCATTTGCCAGAACAAGCCGGACGTTGACCTGAGTCGTAAACGCGGCGTCCGGATCTGGCGCAAAGTTGGACGGGTTAGCCTCTACAGACGTCTGCTGCGGAGTAATCGTGAGCCTCGCTTCACGCCCGGCATCAAATGACCCTGAAGAACCTCCGCCACAGGCTGTCAGAATCAGAGCAGTGCTCAAGGCCAATCCCGCTTTCAAATACTTCATTACATTCGCCTTAGAAAATGTTGAGTGCGCGTTACGAATATTCATGCCTTCAGACTCCCTGACCCTTAATCCAGAACGACGCGATCGTCGAGAATCGAAGGGGTGACAAAAATCAGCAGTTCACGCTTCTGATCGTCGTTGCCCCTGCGGCGGAAAAGATGCCCCATGACGGGAACGTCCCCAAGGACTGGCACCTTGGTGGTCGAGAAGTTACGCTCCTCTTGGTAAATACCACCCAGAACGACGGTTTGCCCGCTATCGACCAGCACCTTCGTGCCCATTTCACGCGTGTCGATTGAAGGCACCGAGCCGCCTCGACCCGTCTCGAAAATCTCGCCCACGGTGTCCTGCTTGATATTCAGGTCAAGCTGAACCCGGTTGTCCGGGGTGATCAGCGGGCGAACACGCAATTCGAGAACTGCTTCCTTGAACTCCACGTTCACCGCGCCCGCCTGGTTGCCACCCTGCAGGGACTCATATGGAATCTCCACACCCTGCTGGATAAACGCCTCAACCTGGTTGGCCGTGATCAGGCGCGGCGTTGAGATGACCTCACCGCGACCCTCTGTCTCGAGTGCGCTTAACTCCAAGTCCAGCATGTAGTCTGCTGCCAGAATGCTCACCCCCAAACTACCCGCAGCGTTGGAAACCGGGAGATTGACGTTGAGCCGGTCGTCCAAGCCCGGCAGTTCAACCGGCGTGCTGCTGCCAGTGCCGCCTCGACGGTTGATCAACCCACTACGGATCATGGTTTCATTGGCACCTGAGGAGCCTGAAGCGGTGTACAAATTCCCCCGCGAGTCGGTACGCGCACCCGTAATGCCAAAGCGCACACCCAGCTGATAGTTGAAATCATGCCGGGCAATCACGATCCGGGATTCGATATGAACCTGTCTGACAGGGCGGTCCAGCTCAACAACCAGATTCCGCACTTCGTCAATGCGGTCAATGGTATCGGTCACCAAAAGCGTGTTCGTGCGCTCATCAACCGAAACGGAGCCGCGTTCAGACAACATTCCCGTTTCGTCACCTTGAGAGACAGAAACCAGCGCCGCCAGATCAGCAGCACTGGCATAGCTGATCGGCAACATGACCGTTCGTAATGGCTCCAGTGTCTGGCGGTCTGCGCGTGCCCTTAGAACCTGCTGCTCGCGCGCGGCAATTTCCTCGATCGGCGCGACCCAGGTCACGTTGCCTGATTCGCGCATATCCAGATTCTTTGTTTCCAAAACGATGTCCAGCGCCTGGTCCCATGGCACGTTCGTCAAGCGCAGGGTTAGCGAGCCCCCGACAGAATCTGAAACGACAATATTTCGATTGGAGACGTCTGCCAACAACTGCAGGACCGAACGGACTTCGATATCCTGGAAATTCAGGGTGATCCGATCACCCTGGTATTCCCGCTCTCCGAAGAACTGCAGTTCCCGTTCCTCGGGCGCCACCTCTTCTGCGGGGCGATTGACCTCGATAACAATCTGGTTCCCGCTCTGATAAGCCAGATGCTCGAACGGACCGGCGATATCGAGGAACAGGCGGGTGTTTTCACCCCGCTGTTCGGGCGTAATCATTTGCACCGGCGTCGCAAAATCGACCACATCAAGCCTTCTGAACTGATCACTCTGCAGACGCGCCCCCAGGATATCCACACGGAGACCTGTCGAGCGTTCGCTGACGGTCAGATTTGCGCCCGAACGATCCAGATCGACGATGACCCGGCTTGCGCCTTCCGGAGACCGTCGGAAATCAATCGCCTGAATCATGGCTTCAGCTGATGAGGACGCGCTCGTTGAAGAGACCATCGCAGTATCGGCAGCCCCCGAGGCATCCATGACAACCACCAATGTCTCTCCGGACATTTCAATCTCGTAAGGCAGAATGCTTTCGAGATCTACAACCACGCGCGTGCGGCCGCCGGCAGAAAGCGCCTGGTAGCTAAGCAGCGGGCCGGCATCAATCGCCATCCGCGAGGCTTCAAGCGCCGATGCTGTTCCGGGAAGATCAATGACTAGTCTTGAAGGAGACTCTGTCGTGAAGACCGACGGGTCGGCAAAAGCCGACGACCCCGTGAGCACCAGGCGTGCTTCACCGTTTTCAACGGAAGCTGATATTTCCTGCAGTTCAGAGGCCTGAACCGAGGTGACGAGGATGACCAGCGTGGCCCAAAGGCTCAACGACCTGACCCATGTATTCATTTTGCTTCTCCCTTGAGAAACCGCCTGCCCCGACGGCAAACATATTCTGTGTTGTTTCGCGGTTTGTCTCATGATTCACCCAACGCCACTTGGACTCGGCGCTCAATCCAGTCGCCTCGTCCATCCTGAACCAGTTCCCGAACTTCCACTCTGTCCTGACCAACGTACTCCACGAGTCCATGGTTTCGGCCCAGATAGTTTCCTTCGCTTACCTGATGAACGACACTCTCGTTATCCCGAATCAGTGCATATTGCACGCCGTCGAGTTCCAGGCTGCCCACCATTCTCAGCGTATCCAGCGGAAAACCCTCGAGAAACTCCCGACGACGATTGGGGTCAGGCCGCAAACCGCTGCCGCCCTCCTCATCAATCGGCTCTTCCTCGTCGAGCTGCGCACTGGCGCGCTCAAACGGATCGCGCAGGCCGGCAGCCTCGTAAACAACAATCTCTGGCGTCGCCACCGGCGGAATCGGCTCAATCGGATCAGCCGGCCGCTGACGCTGCTCGGCGACCCACTGTTCCAGGTCTCGGGTTCCTTTTTCACACCCGGCAAGCATAACGGCGACCGTCAGCATCATCAGAAGTGTCTTCCAGGTCATACGCATCACCCCTCACCCTGATTTTCTGACGCACTGGTTTCAGACGAATCCAGATACCGGTAAGTGGTCACCGTCCCCTCCATGCGTAGCCTGTTGCCGGGCCCCTCGACAGGCTGCAGCGCAATATCCTGAAAAGTCAGAATAACAACTCGCGGCAATGATGCGACGGTGCTGACGAACTCACCGAATTGATGGTAGCTTCCAACCATTCGAACGCTGATGGGCTGTTCAGCGTAGAAATCGCGGGTGATCTCGGAACGAGGTTCGAACAACTCATTATCAATGCCAGCACCCAGTGCTGTTTGCGAGATATCGATCAACAACTCAGCCATTTCGGTTCGAGAAGGCAATTGCCTCAGCATGACCTCAAGCATTTCTTCCATTTCGGCCAGCTGAGTTTCATAGGCCTCGAGATTGGCAGCCTTCTGCTGCTTATCCCTGAACTCGCTCTTGATCTGCGCTTCCTGCTGGACGCTGCGCTCGAGCGCTGCCTGCTTGTCCTTGATAAAAAACCAGTATCCACCGGCGAGAATGGCAACAACCACAATGGCTAGAAGAAAGACCTTGACGCCGGCCGAAGCACTGCCAAGATTGTTGAAGTCGAGCTCGCGAAGTTCATTCAGATCCATGACTAAAACTCCTCATCCTGCTGATCGGGAGGCTGGATCTGGGCGCGTAACTCGAAGACGAAAGGCTGATCCGGCCGCTCGTCACTTTCGTCGGCTTGAATGATTCGAAGCGTCGGATTTGAAAGCCAGGCCGCACGCTCGATCTGCCGGATGTAGTCCGAGACGCGACTTTCTGACTGACTCGTTCCATTCAGCGTGAGCTCCGAGCCCGCCTGACGAACGTTCGTCAGGGTAATCCCTTCCGGTACTGTCTGGGCGATCTGGTTGAAGATATGAACCATTAACGATCGGTTGCCCTGAAGACGCTCGATAACGTTCTTGCGTGAAATGAGGCTGTCACGCACCTCTTCAAGTTCTTCAATGCGCGCGATTTCCTGATCAAGCTTGCGCACCTCGCTCCTTAGGTAAGCGTTTCGGCTGTCCTGATCGGCCATCAGATTGTTCATCACCTGATTGGCCGCCAGCACGGCGAACACACCCAAGGCAGCGGTCGCGGCAAGAACTAGCAGAAAATTCCTTTGTTTTTGCTGACGCTGGGCCTCACGCCAGGGCAGCAGATTCACCTTGGCCATCAGTCGTACCCCCGCAGTGCCAGCCCGCATGCAATGGTCAATGCAGGCCGGACCGAATCAAGCAGGCGGGCATTGACCTTCGGCGCCATCCGCATGCCCTTGAATGGATCGCCCAGCTGCGCGGAGACCCCAACTTCGTCACCCAGCGCTTCAGCAAGACCGGGTATCAGCGCTCCGCCACCGGTGAGGTAAACAGTTCCCAGGCTCATGTAGTCGCTGGACGACGCATAAAACTGCAGAGCACGGCTGATCTGCTGAATCATGTTCTGCCTGAAAGGTTCGAGGACCTCGTCCTCAAAGCCTGCCGGCGGTTCCTCACCGCGCTGCAGGAACTTGGCCTCTCCGGCCTCCATGCCATAGCGTCGCATACACTCTTCGATGAGCTGGTTGCCGCCGAATGAGTGCTCCCGGCTATAGGACACGCGATCTCCTCTGAGGACGATCATGCTGGTGACGTTGGCGCCGATATTCAGCACCCCGATGGGTTCTGAACTGTCGATACCCTCGGTTTTACGCACCAACTCGAAGGCCGACGACACAGCAAAGGACTCAACATCCACAATGCTGGCCTTCAGTCCGGCGAGCTCGGCAACATCACGGCGAGCGTCAACATGCTCGGTCTTGGAGGCTGCCAGAAGGATCTCAAGCAGATCAGCGTTACGTGCCGAGGGGCCCAGCACTTCAAAGTCCATACTGACTTCTTCACGAGGGAACGGAATGTAGTTGCTGGCCTCAACTTCGATCTGAGCCTCGATATCTTCCTCACCCAGGTCGGCCGGCAGGTTGATCAGCTTGGTAATCACAGCTGAGCCCGTGACAGCCAGCGCCGCATGGCGTGCGGACACGCCCGATCGCTTCATTAGCTGCTTCAGGGATGCAGAAACCTGCTCAGGATCAGAAATAACCCCTTCGCTGACCGCGCCCTCGGGCAAGGACTCGATCCCAAACGCTTCCAGACGGTAATTGTTTCCGGAAGCCGCCAACTGCACAACTTTGACGCTGCTGCTCCCGATATCAACGCCGACGTGAGGCGGAGGCCCCTTGCCTAGCAGCTTGCCAAGAATTCCACTCATCTGCCTTACACCGCCCTCTCAGTGAAACCACTCCCAATCGCCTGACGCCGGCTATCCGTCGAACCCAACGATCAGGGCTAACAATTTGGCGCGGACTTGGCCACTATACTACTTCGCAGAAGCGCTGGCCACCGGGTGAACCTCATGGGCACTTTTCGACGGCCGCGACGTCTGAGCAGCTAAATTCGCCCTCAACCCGTAGGTGTACCACAACTCGTGGCCCGAATAAAGCCCTTAATAAAGTTTTCCATCTATATGTTTTCGCTAGCTTTGCTCGCGGGAGCAATCGGCATCGGCGCGCTTTGGGTCCTGATCGTCCCCACTTTGCCCGATGTCGAGGCCTTACGCGACGTGCGCCTGCAGGTGCCATTGCGGGTGTTTTCTCAAGAGGGAGAGCTGATTGCAGAGATCGGGGAACAGAGGCGATCACCGGTTGTGCTCGAAGACGTCCCCGAAACGCTCCGCCTCGCCTTTCTTGCTGCCGAGGACGACCGTTTTTACAGCCATCCCGGCATCGACTGGCGTGGCACGCTGCGCGGGGCACTGCTTTACGCCCAGAGTCTGGGTCGCGGGCGGGTGCCCGGAGGCAGCACGATTACCCAGCAGGTCGCAAGGCGGTTTTTCCTCTCAACCGAATATTCAGTGATTCGCAAGCTGCGCGAAATGCTGCTGGCCATCAAGATCGAGCGCGAAATGAGCAAGGATGAAATTTTCGAGCTCTATTTGAATAAGGAATTTCTGGGGCATCGCTCCTACGGTATTGCGGCGGCCGCGCAGGTTTACTACGGTCGCGAGCTCGACGAACTCAGCATTGCGCAAATGGCTCAGCTGGCCGCCTTGCCCAAGGCTCCCTCGCGAGACAACCCGGTCTCTGGACCGCGACAAGCCATGATCCGCCGCAACTGGGTGATCGACCGTATGCTCAAGCTCGGGTATATCTCCGAGGAACAGCATCGAGAGGCACGTGCTGAACCCAACACGGCCACCCTGCACGGCCCAACAGTCGAGTTGAACGCCCCGTGGATCGCCGAGATGGCGCGGCAGGAACTGATTGACAGATTCGGCAGCGAAGAAGCCTACTCGGGCGGATATCAGGTCCACACCACGCTGCGGGCCGACATGCAGCGCGCCGCCGATCAGTCCGTCCGCGATGGCCTGCAGGCCTATGATCGTCGCCACGGCTGGCGCGGCGCGGAAGCACAGATCGAACAGCAATTTCTGGGCGATCGCGAGCAAGTGATCCAGAAATTGAGCGATTTCAGACAAATCGCCGATTTGGAACCGGCAGTTGTCGTCAACGTGACCGACTCAGAGGCAGGCTTGCTCCTGCGCGACGGCAGCGAGACTTCGATTGCGCTCGAAGATGTCAGCTGGGCACGTCCCTTCCTGAGTCTCAATGCTTTAGGCCCAGCGCCAACAACGGTCACCGATGTCCTGCAGGCTGGCGACATCGTGCGCGTGCGTCCTAAAGAAGACAACGGCTGGCAACTGGCCCAGATCCCCAAAGCAGAAGCAGCACTGGTGGCCATGGAGGCCGACACTGGCGCCATCCTTGCGATGGTGGGCGGCCTGGACTTTTCCCGCAACCAGTTCAATCGCGTCACCCAAAGCCGACGCCAGCCAGGCTCCTCGTTCAAGCCGTTCATCTACGCAGCCGCTCTCGATCATGGATACACACCCGCCTCCCTGGTCAACGATGCGCCGGTGGTGATTGATGACCCTTCGCTAGAGCGCGCCTGGCGGCCGACCAATTTCGGCGAGCGCTTTTACGGACCGACCCGACTTCGGGAAGCCATGATTCACTCGCGCAATCTGGTGAGCGTGAGACTCCTGATGGACATTGGCTTGAATTACGCACGCGACTACATCAGCGACTTTGGATTTGATCGGGCCGATCTGCCTAACGGTCCGTCCATGGCACTCGGATCAGCGTCGCTGACCCCGCTGAGTGTGACAACAGCCTACACTGCGTTCACCAACGGAGGTTTTGCCGTTGCACCTGAATTCATCTACAAAGTCACCGACGGCTTTGGAGAAACTGTCTACGAGCCGGAGTGGACCCGGATTTGTCCGGAATGCCCGGAGCCGCTGCCGATGCAGGAAGCCGTTGAGTCGCCGGAGGACACGCCCGATGGCCCTCGCCGAATCGAGCTGGGCGAAGATCCGGCAACTGACGATCTGCAGGAATTCGTTGGACCCAGAATTCCACCCGTCGCACCCCGCGTCATCAGCGCTCAGACCAGCTGGCTGATTCACTCCATGCTTTCCGATGTCGTCAGTCAGGGAACAGGACGTCGCGCACTGGCCCTTGGACGCCAGGATCTGGCGGGCAAGACCGGCACGACGAATGATCTGAGGGATACCTGGTTCGTCGGCTTCGGCGGAGGGATTGTGGCAACCGTCTGGCTGGGTATGGATGACAACGAGTCACTGGGACGTCAGGAACAAGGGGGCCGGACTGCGCTGCCGCTGTGGGTTGATTTCATGGCCACCGCTCTGGAGGGTAGGCCAGAAGTTGTGCCTGAACTTCCGGTCGGGCTCGCCAGAGCCATGATCAACCCCGACACAGGCTTGAGAGCCCGGCCGGACACGTCCGGCGCGATTCCCGAATGGTTCCACGCTGACAATCTGCCGGCGCTGGAAGAACCGGGCCGCAGCGACGAAAGCGAAAACCCCTACGACATCTTCTGATCAATGCCTGCCATGCCTGAGCGAAACATACGGCGCGCAAACGCCAAGGTGCGTCAGGAAGTGGCTGCCGAAGCTGCCCGCATCATTGCGACCGAGGGCCAGCGGTCCTACCTGACCGCTAAACACAAGGCCGCGGAACGACTGCGGGTTTCAAAAGGCGGACTGCCAACCAATGCTGAAATCGAACAGGCCCTGAAAGAGTGGCAGCATCTGTATGGGGGCGAAGAACTTCAAATGCGCCTCCATGAGCTGAGGCTGGCGGCACTCGAAGCCATGCGCTTCCTCGACCGGTTCAAACCGCGCCTGGTCGGTCCCGTGCTGGAAGGCACTGCAGATGAATACTCAAGAATCTGCCTGCATCTTTTCGCTGATGACCCTGATGCCGTTGTCATGTTTCTGATGGAAAGCGGAATCGAATTCTCTCAAGAGCGCCGTCGAATTCGGTGGCACGGCGGACAGCACCGCGAAGTCGACGTTCTGGTGGTCGAAGCTGGGGAGGAGACGGTCGAAATGACCCTGATGATCGGTCGAGATGCCGTTCATCCTCCGCCAAGCCCGATCGACGGACATCCCGTCAAGCGCATCAACCGAAGTGAACTCGAAGCACTGATTGCTGAGCATGCGCCTGCCTGAGCCACTCCACCGGGACCTGTTAATGCCTCTTCGCACCGAGTGCGGTACCCTCTGGGTTATGAAACAAGTGTCGAAATCAATTTTCCGATTGACCGTGAGTCTCACCCTGCTCCTGCTGTTGAGTGCTTGCGTGACTTATCACCAGCCACGCTATGGCGCCGACGGTGTGTACTTCGATCAGTTTCATCCGCAGCCGCGCGCGGTTGTTTTCGCAGATCCCTTTTTCTACCCCTACTGGTCGCTGGACTACTTCTACGCCAGTCGATTCGGCTACGCCACCGGTTGGGGCGGGCGTTATGGCCATGGATGGTTCCATCCGGGATTCGGGTATCCCTACGGTTACTATTATCATCGTGGAGTCCAATCGCCGCTCGTCAACGACCCCTATCTTGACCCCCGCTTGAGGGCAATCGACGAACGAAGCCGCCTCACTCTGACCAGCGACAGCGGCATTTCTGTGCGACCGTCTGTGGCGCCTCGCTTGGGGTCGACTTCACTCAGAATCCAGCGGCAGGGCAGCACCGACTTGATGCGTCCGACCCGGACTCAACGAGCTGCCGGCGAGACAGTGCTGCGGGCGCCCCAACAGAGCGCACGCTCGGGCTCGGTACGCCGACCGCCCGCGGTCAGGCAGGCGCCCCAAGTCCAGCCATCAGTCACCCGGATGCCTTCAAGGGCAAGCCGTCCGTCGGCCGGCAACCGGGAACGGTCGACCCGGCAAGTCGATCCGCGCTAGTGAGCGACTAGGCTCGCCGCGACAGCCCGCGCCATCCATTCTCGGGAATCAGGTCCGCTGCTAAACTAGCGGACCTGCCGTCATTGCTGGTTTAGAACCATGCGCTATCCCAATTTATTCGACGTTATTGTGATCGGTGGTGGCCATGCCGGCACCGAGGCCGCTCTGGCTTCTGCGCGCCGAGGCGCCCGCACGCTGCTGGTGACCCACAGCATCGAAACGGTCGGCCAGATGAGCTGCAACCCAGCGATCGGCGGGATTGGCAAGGGTCACCTTGCCAGAGAAGTGGATGCACTGGGTGGCGTTATGGCGCTGGCAGCCGATCAGGCCGGCATCCAGTGGCGCACCCTGAATGCCCGAAAAGGACCCGCTGTCAGGGCGACCCGTGCCCAATGCGACCGGAGCCTTTACCGCGCCGCTGTCCGCAAGGCCGTCGAGCACCAACCGAACTTGAGCATTTTCCAGCAGCCCGTCGATGATCTGCTCGTCGAAGGCAATCGCGTCAAGGGCGTTCGAACCGCCATGGGCCTTGAGTTCAAGGCCTCTTGCGTGGTTCTGACTACCGGCACATTTCTGGGTGGTCGCATTCATATCGGCGACACCAATCTCGCCGGAGGGCGCGCCGGTGACGCGCCCTCCAACGCACTGGCAGCCCGACTCCGCGAGATGCCCTTTGCGGTCGGACGTCTCAAGACCGGCACTCCGCCACGCATTGACGGCCGCACGATCGACTTCAGTCTCCTGTCAGAGCAACCGGGCGACGATCCAAGGCCCGTCTTTTCATTTCTCGGTTCGCGCGATCAGCATCCGCGGCAAGTCTCGTGCTGGATTACCCGGACCGGTGACGCAACCCACAAACTGATCCGCGACAACATCGAGCGCTCACCCATGTTTTCTGGCGCGATCGAAGGCACCGGCCCCCGCTACTGTCCGTCGATTGAAGACAAGGTGGTACGTTTCGCGGACAAGGATTCACATCAGATCTTTCTGGAACCAGAGGGCCTGGATCTCAACGAGTGGTATCCGAACGGCATTTCAACCTCCCTGCCGTTCGACGTTCAGATCGATATGGTTCGATCCATCCCCGGTCTGGAGCATGCCCACATCACGCGACCGGGGTATGCCATCGAATACGACTTCTTTGACCCGCGCGACCTGAAGCCCAGCCTGGAAACCCGGTTTATCGAGGGCCTTTATTTCGCCGGTCAGATCAATGGCACAACGGGCTACGAAGAAGCCGCAGCGCAGGGGCTGATGGCCGGACTAAACGCCGCACTCTCAGCCGCCGGAGAGGCCCCATGGACACCCGGCCGCGATATGGCCTACATCGGCGTCCTGGTCGACGACTTGATCACACAAGGCGCCCCAGAGCCATACCGGATGTTTACCAGTCGGGCCGAGTTTCGCCTGCATCTTCGCGAGGATAACGCCGACCTTCGCCTGACGGAAAAGGGTCGTGAGCTCGGCCTGATCGACACCGCTCGCTGGGACCAGTTCCGCCGACGCCGCGATGCCATCGACCGGGAGTTGGAGCGTCTGCGCGGCCTTCGCATCGGTGTCGACAGTCCGTTGGCCAAAACCGTTTCTGCCCAGCTCAAGGTCTCGATCAGCAAGGACCTCACTGCAGAAGAGCTGTTGCGCAGGCCCGAGGTGACCTACCAGGACTTGATGGCGGTTGAGCATGTCGGTCCCGGACTGTCAGAGTCCGATGCGGCTGAACAAGTCGCAATCCAGATTCGTTACGCGGGTTATCTGGCACGACAGCAGGCAGATATCGATCGGCAGAAACGCTCTGCAGGCCAGACCATACCCGGTGACTTTCAGTTCCAGACGGTCAAGGGTTTGTCGGCCGAGCTCACCGAGAAACTGGAACGAGTGCGGCCGGCGTCGATTGATCAGGCCAGCCGGATTCCCGGAATGACGCCCGCTGCCATCTCTCAGCTGCTGGTCTACCTCAAGCGGCACCGATCTGCCGCCTGATTCGGCGCTCAGCGCTTCTTGATCCCTGACTGACCGGCGTCTGACCAGGCGTCGGCATCAATGGCAAGGTCAGAGAACTTGGCCGGGTCAAACAGGGGTTCGAGTCCAGAGCGTGACTGCTCATCGTAGTCACGCATCAGACGGAAGCAGATCCTGATCATCAATCCCAGGGCGACCAGGTTGACGACCGCCAGCAGCCCCATGGTCAGATCGGCAAAGCTGAAGATGGTCGCAAGATCCTGCATGGAGCCCCACAGAATCAGGGCCAGCATCAACACACGGAAGACCACAAACAACAGGCGATTGCCCGGATCAATCCAATGCGTGGCGTTTTCTCCAAGGTAGAAGTTGTAGAGAATCGAACTGAATGCGAAAAGCATCAGGACAAAGCTGACGAAAGGCTGACCCCATGGACCGACATGCTCAGCCAGCGCCAGCTGGGTCAGCACTACCCCGTTTTCGATGTCCACGCCGGTATGCATGCCGGCCATCAGAATGATGAACGCCGTCGCCGTGCAAATGATGGCCGTGTCGATGAACACGCTGAACGACTGGACAACGCCCTGATTGACCGGGTGGCGAACGTGGGCAACCGCGGCGACATTCGGTGCACTGCCCAGGCCCGCTTCGTTGGAAAACAGTCCGCGCCGAACACCTTGCATGATCGCCGCACCGATACCGCCACCTACTGCAGCCTCCAGACCAAAAGCACTTTTGACGATCAAGGAGAGAACCGAGGGCACCTGCCCGATATTCAACGCGATCACGAACAGCGCCACGGCGATATAGATCAAAGCCATCAGCGGCACAACGACCTCTGTGACCCGGGAGATGCGCTGCACCCCACCGAAGATGGTCAGACCGGCGATCACGGTCAAGACTGCGCCGGTAACATGCGTTGGAATACCGAACGCTTCTTCCATTGATGAGGAGGCCGTGAACGACTGAAATGCCACAAACGCCAGCCCAAACGTGACCAACAGCAAGACGGTGAAGACGAGTCCCAGCGCTCGGCTGCCCAAGCCGCGCTCGATGTAGTACATGGGTCCGCCCCGAAACGTCCCGGTTTTTTCGTCGCGGGTCTTGAATGCCTGGGCAAGTGAACACTCGAAGAAACTGGTCGCCATGCCGATCAGGCCCACCACCCACATCCAGAACACAGCGCCCGGTCCGCCCACGCTGATCGCAACCGCCACGCCACCGATATTGCCCGCACCAACGCGGCCGGCAACGCTCAGCGTCAGCGCCTGGAATGAAGAAACCTGGCCCGGCGAATGACGAAACGCCTGACCAAGCACCCGGAACATCTCGAAGAAGTAACGCAGCTGGACGAATCGAGAGCCGATCGTAAAGGTAAGCCCGATGGCGACGAGCACGGTGATCAGTACATAGGACCAGAGGAAATCGGTGACAGTAGCGAGCATGTTGAACAGGCTCCGGTTTGGGTTTTTATTCGATGACTGCAGCAGGCTCGCCGCGCAACCGCTGGAAAAATCGCCGGCGGTCTGCAGCTTCCATACTGCGCGAAGTAGTGTACTCAGCCCGTTCAGACGGGTCATTCGGATTGATCAGAACACCCCACAAGGGACGCTGGTCGGCCGGATCCAGAGCGTAACGAAAATCACCGATGAACTGGCGCGACGGCGTATCCAGAGCCGGATAGTGAAACAGCCAGTTCGAGGAAAAATGATCAAACCGTCTAAGATCGTAGGCCCGCCGGCCGCTCAACGGCAATTCTTCCGGCACAAAGCGCGCGACAGAACCGCCGAGATAGAAAACCGGTTTCGTCCCAGGCAAGGTCCGAATCGCCACCAAGTGGAACCGGTCGCCGTCATCAACCAGACCACGCCAGAGCACCAGATTGGCAAAGGCAGGTTTGGCAACCATCCGTTCGCGCTCAATCCCTTGTTGCATGGCCCATTCACTCAACAGATCCTCCGCTCGATGATTCTGGTAGGCGCCAAAACCAAGATAGGCGACCATCCAGACAAGCCCCATCGCGGCTATCCCCCGGCGCCGCAACCAGACAGCGGCGATCAACAAGACCAGCGCAGGCAGGGTGTACAGAGGATCAATCACGCTGATCCAGTTCCAGGCCACGCGCTGATCCGTAAATGGCCACCACAGCTGGGTACCGTAGGAGGTGGCCGCATCAAGAACGGGATGAACCAGGTAGCCCAATAGACACCAGAGGTAAACTTTGGAGAACCACTGACGACGCCGTAGAAACGGCCATAGAACGAGGGCAGGAAGCAAAGCGCCCAAGGGAGCGAAAGCGAACGAGTGGGTAAACTGTCGGTGATACTCAATGTAAAGCAAGGTATCTGATGACGACCGGATCAAAACGTCCAAATCGGCAGCCATGCCTCCGACGGCACCCGCCAGTGCAGCCTGACGCAACTCTTTCTGTTTGGCTGCCGGTGCCGCGACAAGCGCGCCAACCACGCCCTGAGTAACGGGATCCATGTTTTACTTCAAGTCCACGTCACAAAAGACCAGACGGTCGTGAATCCGCCGACGAAGCTGTCATGATCTTCAAAACATTCGTCCTTGCTTCTCTTTTGGCTGGCAGTTCTGCCATCGGCGGCAACTGCCTCCCGGAACAGGGATTCCAGTTGGGTCTGGCAGGCGCCGAGAGGCCTGAAGGCTGTATCCAACGTGCTTACCGGATTGATTTTGAGCTCGGCCGAAGCATCAGACGACTGCGAAGAGAGCAAACCGAACTGGAGCAGAAATTGACGGTGCAAACTGAAGAGCCTGAACGACACCAAATCACAAGACGCCTGCAAACGCTTGAGCGAGAACTCCATCAGCTGGAAGGAATGGCCGCCATCAGAGGCCTGTTGCCGCGACGGCCCTGAACGCGCAGGGCCTCACGCTCAAGGTCGACAAGCACCGGGCCTACATCGGCGCTTCGCAAAAGCAATGGGCCATGACACCGGGTTGACCGGCGCTGGTCGCTTCAAGCGCAAGCTGGATTTCGGCAAGAACACCGCGACGCAGGTCGGCGGGCAGCATCCTCATCAAGGGCAGATCGGGCTCGAATCCCGCTGCAAGAATCGCCCTCGCGCCCATACCGGTCAGGAATTGCTGCCAGGGCTCAAGCTCGGCTTCGATGTAGCGGACCCCGTAATCCTCGCCCAGACCAGCCATCCGCGCCGCCGAGCCGATCGCATCATCCAACGTCCCCAGCTGGTCGACCAGACCACGGGTCTGCGCCTGAGCGCCGGTCCAGACCCGACCTTGCGCCACGGCATCTACTTCCTCCGTGCTCATCCGGCGATGCTCAGCGACGAGGCCAATGAACTCCCGGTAACCCCGTTCGATAACACTCTGAAAAAGACGCTGGGCTTCTTCGTTCATCTCGCGGTCCGCGCGAAACGCACCGGACAGTGGTGTGGTCCCGACACCGTCACTGTAAACGCCTATTTTTGCCAGCGTGTTCTGGAAGGTCGGGAAGAATCCGAAAATGCCGATTGAACCGGTAATGGTCGAAGGATAAGCCCAGATTTCGTCGGCGCCCATGGCGATCCAATACCCCCCGGATGCCGCCACATTGCCGAAGCTGACCACTACAGGCTTGCCCGCGTCTCGAAGCGCTACCAGCTCTCGGCGAATGACTTCCGAAGCAAAGGCGCTGCCGCCACCCGAGTCAACCCGCAGGACTACAGCTTCAATCTCGCTGTCGTGCAGTGCCTCGCGAATCAACTGCGAAGTTGAATCTGCCCCGATGGTCCCGGCCGATTGAGAGCCCTCGGTGATCGCGCCTTGAGCCACGATGACGCCAACCCGTCCCCCTGATTGACCAAAGTCCGGTGGGGCCGCGTTCAAATAGGCCATAAAGCCCACGTTGCGATAGCTGCCGCCATCAGCCGGCGCGCCGCGCTGCGCCATTTCTGCCCTCAGTTCCGGACGGCTCACCAGACGATCAACTAGCCCGGCATCCAGCACCGCTTGGGCCACATCACCATCGGCGCGTTCAATATAGCTGGGCATGTCTTCAGTGAAATCGGCCAATACGGCAACGGGCAAGCCGCGGTTACGCGCCGTCAT
The DNA here is from genome assembly GCA_036351735.1 of Wenzhouxiangella sp. Lineage (GTDB taxonomy): Bacteria > Pseudomonadota > Gammaproteobacteria > Xanthomonadales > Wenzhouxiangellaceae > Wenzhouxiangella. The sequence goes on from JAZBPR010000070.1 coordinate 16,151, forward strand.
TTCGACATACTGCTGCCACAAATCGGTCAGCAGGTAGGTCTCGGCCTCACGGTCTTCCTCCGACATATCGTTGCGGATGAAGGGCTCCATGGCTGACTTGTACTCACCCACCCGGAACAGGTTGACATCCACGGCCAGACGATCGAGTGCCTCTGCAAAGTAGGGGCGGTAGAACCCATAGCCACCCAGCAGAACAAAGCCGTCGGGATCCAGCCAGATTTCATCGGCCAGCGAGGCCATGAAATACTGACCTTGCTGCATAAAGCCGCCGTAGGCGATCACCGGTTTGCCGCTGGCGCGGAAGTTTTCGAAGGCTTCCTGCAGCTCGAACATCATGCCAGGAGCCAAGCCGAACAACTCTTCGGTCGACAACAGGACCTGCGTGATCCGATCATCCTCGGCTGCCCGCTCCAGTGCGGCAACCAGGTCGCGCAAACGGGTCTCGACCACTTCTTCCCCCAGCGCCTCATTCAGCGCTCTTTCAATCGGCGTGCCCGAAAACTCTTCAACCACAACGCCTCGGGGATTCAGGATCAGCGTGGTTTCGGGCTCAATGATCAGAGTCTCGGAACCCCGCAGCACAGCACCAACGATGAAGGCCAGAAGGAGCAGAAACAGGATATTAAAAACGCCCATGCGCAACGCCGTTACGGCGCGCCAGAAACCAAGCCAAAGGCGAACGAGAATGTTGGGCCGTCGAGATGAGTGCATGACGATCAGAATCTGGCGGGTCAGAGCGAAATTCTAGGCTGCCCGTGTGAGCGAAACAATGTGTCTATGGTCATGTCGTTGCCATGGGCGCTTGAGCGCTGCGATTCGACAACCGCCAGAACCTGGCTGTCAGCATGACCGCAGCAACACTTAGCCCGCTCAATATGCCGACCCACATGCCGGCCGGACCCCAGTCGGCACGAAATGTCAGCCACCAGCCGATCGTCATGCCGATCATCCAGTAAGCCACCACGCTGTACAACATCGGAATTCGCGTGTCTTTCATGCCCCGCAAGGC
>JAZBPR010000071.1:0-37041 GCA_036351735.1 Wenzhouxiangella sp.
ACCAACTGAACTACCACTCCTTAAACCTGGTGGGTGCTGACGGGCTCGAACCGCCGACCCTCGCCTTGTAAGGGCGATGCTCTCCCAGCTGAGCTAAGCACCCCGGGCATAAGCCCGTTATTTTATCGCGTCTTTGAAGCCTTTACCAGCCTTGAATGACGGAGTTTTCGAAGCCTTGATCTTGATCGTCTCACCCGTAGCCGGGTTACGACCGGTGCGAGCGGCGCGCTTCTTGACCGAGAAAGTGCCGAAGCCCACGAGAGAAACAGTGTCGCCCTTCTTCAAGGCCTTGGCGATTGCGCCAGTGGTCGCGTCCAACGCGCGCTGTGCATCTGCCTTGGTGAGGTCAGCGCTCTTGGCGATCGATTCGATTAATTCACTTTTATTCATTGATACAAGTCTCCAAAGATTTCACTTTAAAAAAACCGCTCGGTCGGCTGCGTGGCCCCTCAAGCCGATTGACATGGCGGACGACAAAAACGTCGCGATCATATCCCAGCCACTGAATCGCGGCAACTGATGGGCCGAAAAACCAGTTCGGTGCCATTTGGCTGCGGAATACCAGCATTCTAACCGCATTCGGGCCTTTGTGCGGGCCTAATGCGCCCGAATTCCGGCTTCTGAGCCTTCAGACTTGGCCGCAGCGCCGGTGCTTTCCGGACTCGCCTCCGGCACCCTCTCCAAAGCCAGTTCAAGAACTTCGTCGATCCACTGGACAGGGCGAATATCCAGGCCCTTCTTAATTCGCTGCGGGATTTCAGCCAGATCCTTTTCGTTTTCTTTCGGAATCAACACCAGCTGAATACCGCCCCGCAGTGCAGCCAAGAGTTTCTCCTTCAGGCCGCCGATCGGTAAAACCTTGCCACGAAGCGTAATTTCACCGGTCATGGCCACATCAGAGCGAACCGGCACCCCGGTCAGGACAGACACCAGCGCAGTCACCATCGCCACCCCGGCACTCGGGCCATCCTTGGGAGTCGCACCCTCAGGCACGTGGATATGAATATCCCGGTTCTGGTGAAAATCCTCCGCAATCCCAAGCGACTGGGCCCGTGAGCGAACGACGGACAGACCGGCCTGAACAGATTCCTGCATCACGCTGCCAAGCTGTCCGGTATGGGTCAACTTGCCTTTGCCCGGCACTGCAGCTGCCTCGATAGTCAGCAATTCACCACCCACCTCAGTCCAGGCAAGACCCGTCACCTGACCAATCTCGTTTTCTTCCTCAGCGCGGCCGTACCGGAATCGCCGAACGCCGAGATACTTGTCCAGGTTTCGAACGGTGACCTGACGGCTTTTGAGCTTTTCGTCAATGCTCAGTTCCTTGACGACCTTGCGGCAAATTTTGGCAATTTCGCGCTCTAGGCTTCGAACACCCGCTTCACGCGTGTAGTAACGAATGATGTCGGTTATCGCGCCTTCACTGACGCTGATTTCCGACTGCTTGAGACCATGCTGTTCGATCTGCTTGGGCAACAGATAACGGATCGCAATACTCAGCTTTTCATCCTCCGTATAGCCCGGAATCCGGATGATTTCCATGCGGTCCAGGAGGGCTGGAGGAATATTCAGGGAGTTTGCGGTTGCAACGAACATGATCTCGGAAAGATCGAAATCCACTTCCAGATAGTGGTCACCGAACGAATTGTTCTGCTCTGGATCAAGAACCTCCAGCAGCGCAGAAGATGGATCACCGCGGAAATCCATCGACATTTTATCGAGCTCATCGAGCATGAACAGCGGGTTACGGGTTCCAACCTTGCCAAGGTTCTGCAGAACGCGGCCTGGCATAGACCCGATGTATGTCCGACGGTGACCCCGAATCTCGGCCTCGTCCCTGACCCCACCCAGGCTCATTCGAACAAACTGGCGCCCGGTCGCGCGCGCGATCGAGCGGCCCAGCGAGGTTTTGCCCACACCAGGCGGTCCAACAAGGCAAAGAATCGGGCCCTTGAGCTTTTTCACCCGCTTCTGCACCGCGAGATACTCAAGGATTCGCTCCTTGACGCGCTCGAGACCATAGTGATCGGTCTCAAGAATGTCTTCAGCTGCGCGGATGTCGTGGCGAACGCGGCTGCGCTTTTTCCACGGCATCATCAGCATCCAGTCCAGATAATTGCGCACCACCGTAGCCTCGGCTGACATGGGCGACATCATCTTGAGCTTGTTGAACTCGGCTTTGGCTTTTTCCATGGCCTCAGCCGGCATGCCGGATTTCTCAATCTTGGCTTCGAGATCCCCAAGATCGTTCCCGGACTCGTCCAGATCACCCAGTTCTTTCTGGATGGCTTTCATCTGCTCGTTGAGGTAATACTCGCGCTGGCTCTTTTCCATCTGGGTCTTGACCCGACCCCGAATGCGCTTTTCGAGCTTGAGAACGTCGATTTCGCCCTCGACCAGCGCCATCAGACGCTCCATGCGTTCCAGCACCGAAGCGGTTTCGAGGATTTGCTGCTTATCCTCGATGCGAATGCCCAAATGGGCCGCAATGGTGTCAGCCATGCGACTCGGATCTTCAATGCCTGCCAGCGTGGTCAGCAATTCAGGCGGAATCTTCCGACTTAGCTTGACGTACTGCTCAAACATACCCATCAGACTACGCATCGTCACTTCAAGGACGCGCTCATCCTCCGGATCGGCCGTTTCCAGCGGATGCCAGCGACCGGCGAGATAACCGTCCGTCTCTGCCATGTCATCGATCCGCACACGCTCAACGCCCTCCACCAGCACCTTGGTCGTGCCGTCCGGCAGGCGAAGCATTTGAAGAATTGTGGCCAGCGTGCCGCAATCGAACAGATCTTCGGCTTCCGGCGATTCGGTCTCCGGATTCTTCTGGGTCACCAGCAGGATCTGCTTATCCACATTCATGGTTTCTTCCAGCGCGCGGACCGAGCGCTCGCGGCCCACGAACAGAGGGATCACCATGTGCGGAAAGACCACCACATCGCGTAGACTGAGAACGGGTGTGGGCTGCCGTGGCGTGATGTCAGAGGCGCTGCTGGTTGATTGCTTAGCCATAATTCCTTAAAAACCAAATAGAGGGTTACTGGCCAGAGATATTGGCCTTCAAGAGACGGGATTCAAGGCAGCGACGCAAAGCTTCGCATCACGAGGCGTCGACCCGGGCATCCCGCGCAGACTCCACGGGCGCCCACGATCCGCAGAGATACAGTGCTAGTTCTCAGCGCCGGCGCGCTGCTTGCGGCTGCTTTCGTACATCAGATAGGGCTCAGACTCACCGTTGATCACCGCCTCATCGACGATCACCTTTGAGACATCTTCGCTCGACGGCAAATCGTACATGCTGTCGAGCAGCACGTTTTCCAGAATGGTTCGAAGTCCGCGCGCACCGGTTTTCCTCGCCATGGCTTTCTTGGCGATGGCGTGCAGAGCATCTTCGCGAACCTCAAGCTCACAGTTGTCCATTTCAAACAGCTTTTGGAACTGCTTGACGACCGCATTCTTGGGCTCAATCAGAATCCGGACCAGGGACTCTTCGTCCAGTTCCCCGAGCGTTGCGATCACGGGCATGCGGCCAACAAACTCAGGAATCAATCCAAACCGGATCAAATCCTCCGGCTCGACCCGGGTCAACAGCTCAGTCGTATCGTTGATCTCGGCCGAGCGCACATTCGCGCGGAAGCCAATTCCGGCTGACTCGGAGCGCGCCTGAATGACCTTGTCCAGGCCCGCGAAGGCACCGCCGCAGATAAACAGGATATTTCGGGTGTCGACCTGAAGAAACTCCTGCTGCGGGTGCTTGCGGCCACCTTGTGGGGGCACGGAGGCCATCGTGCCTTCGATCAGCTTGAGGAGTGCCTGCTGAACCCCTTCGCCTGACACATCCCGCGTAATTGAGGGGTTTTCGGCTTTGCGGGAAATCTTGTCGATCTCATCGATGTAAACAATCCCGCTTTGCGCCTTCTCAACATCGTAGTCGCACTTTTGCAAGAGCTTTTGGATGATGTTCTCAACATCTTCCCCAACGTATCCGGCTTCGGTCAGCGTCGTAGCATCAGCGATGGTGAACGGTACGTTGAGCATCCGCGCCAGCGTTTCAGCCAGCAGGGTCTTGCCAGACCCTGTTGGACCGATTAGCAGGATGTTCGACTTGTTAAGCTCGACGTCATCTCGATGCTTATGGGACTCAAGGCGCTTGTAGTGGTTGTAAACAGCGACCGACAGCACCTTCTTGGCCGGCTGTTGCCCGATGACGTAGTTATCGAGAAAAGAATGAATTTCACGCGGGCTAGGCAGTTGCTCGCGCTCGGCGAGACTGGATTCTTCCAGCTCTTCGCGAATAATGTCGTTGCAGAGCTCAACGCATTCGTCGCAAATGTAGACGCTGGGACCGGCGATGAGCTTGCGCACCTCGTGCTGGCTCTTACCGCAGAATGAACAGTAGAGAATCTTGCCGTCGCTGCTCGAATCGCTCATGGGGCTGTATGAATAGTCTGCTGATTCGTTAGGATCAACAGTGTACCCGAAAGCTGGAAAGACGAGGAAAACACAACCAAATCGTTCGAGGGGGCCTGAAAAACCGCAAATCGTCACGAAATGCGCGGTCCAACAATCTCGGACCGCACGTTGACGCGACTCTAATCCTCTGATTCAGCCTTGTTGGCTTGACGCGCACTCAAGACTTCGTCAATCAAGCCGTACTCCTGGGCGTCCTCTGCCGACATGAACTTGTCGCGGTCGGTATCGGCCTCAATGGTCTCCAAATCCTGCCCAGTGTGGTGCTGCAGAATCCGGTTGAGCTTGTCCTTGAGTTTCAGGATCTCGCGCGCGTGGATGTCGATATCCGAGGCCTGACCCTGAAATCCACCCAAAGGCTGATGGATCATGACCCGGGAATTGGGCAGACAATAGCGCTTGCCGGCTGCACCGGCGGCCAGCAACAGCGCCCCCATGCTGGCTGCCTGACCGATACACATGGTTGCGACATCGGGCTTGACGAACTGCATGGTGTCGTAGATCGCCATGCCAGCGGTTACGGAGCCACCCGGCGAGTTGATGTAGATATTGATGTCTTTTTCCGGGTTCTCGGATTCCAGAAACAGCAACTGGGCGACGATCAGGTTGGCTGAATAGTCCTCGATCGGACCGACGATGAAAATAACCCGTTCTTTGAGCAGACGGGAATAAATGTCATAGGCACGTTCGCCACGAGCCGACTGCTCGACGACCATCGGCACCAGATTCAGGGCTTTTTCGTTCATCAGGACTCCAGAACGTCTTTGAAACTCATGGTTTTGTCGGTCACCGTCGCCTTTTCAAGCACAAGGTCAATGACCTGCTCCTCGAGCACCAGATTTTCCAGCTGATCCATCAAGCGCGCGTCAGCGCGGTAAATTTCGATGATCTGCGATGGATCCTCGTAGGTGTCGGCGACTTCTTCCAGCTTCTTCTGAACCCGATCCTGATCGATCTGGATTTCATGCTGCCTGGCGAGTTCGCCCATCAGCATACCCAGACGCAGGCGCCGTTCAGCCATGGGCATGAACTGCTCCAGCGGCAACTGGGTTTCCTGCCCACTTTGCTGCTGCATCTGCTGGACCATCTGCCGGGCTTCCTGAGTGACGCTCGAACGAGGCAACTGAAGATCGGCATACTTCTCGCTGAGTTTCTCGGTGACTGAAGTCTTCAACCGATTACTTACCGCCTGGCGCAGCTCGCGCTCAAGGTTTTTCCGCACGTCGGCTTTCAGCTGCTCGACGCCGCCTTCCACTCCGAAAGTCTCGGCAAATTCGTCGTTGACCTCAGGCATGTCCGAGGCCTGAATCTCCTCGATCTTCAGTTCCACCTTCGCCGTTTTGCCGGCCAACGCCTGGTAGCGGTAATCTTCGGGGAACGTCAGCTCTACTTCCTTGGTTTCCCCCGACGCCATACCGGTCAGCACTTCCTCCAACTGGGGGAAGGTGGTCATATTGCCAAGCGTCGGAGACAGTTCATGGTGACCCACTTCAGGAACGCGCTCCCCGTCCACCTCAGCGACATAGTTCAGGCGAACCCGGTCCCCCATCTCGGCAGCGCGTTCGACCGTCTCCCACTCACGCCGTTGCTGGCGGAGGGTATTGATCATATCGTCGACGTCACTGTCAGCCACTTCGGCCACGGGCCGCTCGAAGGCAAGGTCGGCGATCTCGATGTCCGGCATCTCCGGAAACACCTCAAGTTCTGCAACGAACTCAAAATCGCCCTCGAAATCGATGCCTGAGGCAGGCTCGAGTTTCGATACCCCGGCCACGCGAAGCTCTTCCTTGCCAATGGCTTCCTGCAGACTGGACTCCATGACCTGGCCCAGCACCTCTTCGCGAACCTGCTTGCCATATCGCTGACGAACCACGTTCAGGGGCACCTTGCCGGGACGGAAACCTTTCAGGCGAACCTGCCGACGCAACTCGTTGAGGCGATTGTTGACCTGCGAGGTGATGTCGTCACCCGGCACCTGAACGGTCATCCGGCGCTCCAGATCACCGGTTTTTTCTACGCTTACCTGCATTGCTAGTCTGTCCCGAGTTCTTTAAGGTCAAATATGTCAGAGGCCGACGACCCGGAGTATCCGGTTTGCGCCGGCCTCAATGTTTGGTGGGCCATCAAGGACTCGAACCTTGAACCAACTGATTAAGAGTCAGCTGCTCTACCAATTGAGCTAATGGCCCGATTGAGTGGGGTGAGCGACGGGGTTTGAACCCGCGACCTCTGGAGCCACAATCCAGTGCTCTACCAACTGAGCTACGCCCACCACAGGCAAAACTTATTGTTCATATCAAGCCGCGAATTGTAACTCGGCCTGACAATCATGGCGCGCCCGGCAGGATTCGAACCTGCAACCGCCGGCTTAGCTTACCAACTACCGCTTTCACGGCCCTGGCTTTATGCCAGGTTTGTGGTCTGGACTATCTCTTCACCTTCTCAGGTGCCGCACGTATAGTCTCTACGGAACCCGTCGAAAGTCACTCGCAAAGCGAACTCCGCACGACTGACCGTTCTTGGTCGCCTTTACCCGCAGGCAGACTGAGTAGCCAAACTGACCGGGCTCAAGGTAGTAGCATTCATCCGTATCCAGCCAATAAACACAGAAGACGTCGACCTCATTCTTGTCGACTGGCACGCTGTGGGTTCCATTTCTGTCGGCCCAGGAAGTCCAGAATTTGACTTCCAATTTTCCCGTGCGATCCAACCTGCGATATTTAACCTGTATCCGAACGAAGCGGCCTCCTTTATACGCCACCAGATCGAATGGGGCGTGCTCGGTCAGCGGCTGCAGGATCGTATATCCCTGCTCGAACAAATCCACCTGAGCCTTCAAGACTCCCAGGTCACCTTTTCCTTGGTGTGATGCACGACAGCAACCCAAAACCAGTCGCTAGGCATCTTACACCGTCGAATAAAGCAACCGACGGTTTCCACGGGATTGCCATCGGCCGGCCGCGGCCGCCGCTAAGGTTTCCCCGTTACAGTGCAGTCCACCCAGCCGGTTCCGTTTCCCGACTGGGGCTCCTTTATCACACAACCCGAAAGCTGTGCTGCTCAAAGGCCGATGCTCTATCCAGTTGAGCTACGGGCGCAAAATCAGAATCATCTTGGTCGGGGTGGCAGGATTTGAACCTGCGACCTACTGCTCCCAAAGCAGTTGCGCTACCAGGCTGCGCTACACCCCGACGGTATAGCCGGTCAATTGTAGAGACTGAAGAAGCACAGGTCAATCATTCTGGCGCGCCGTGCGCACCCTGATCGCTTCTTCCTGATCCACCGCCTCAAGCTGCTCGTTGATGAACTCCAAGGCTTCCGAGATTTCGGGCAACACGACATTTTCCAGCGCCCGGGCGCGACGCTCGGTGCGAACGTATTCCTCAATCAGACGTTCCAGACAGGAACGCTGAACCGCCATCTCTAGCGCCAGACGGGACAAATCAATGAAACGCTGGGTGCAGGCCCTTGCCTCTGGTGACGGATTAACGGCCGCATGACCGTCCCCGAGGGTCAAGGTGACCGAACCGTCGACGAGGCTTACGCCGAGAAAAGGCTGTTCGTTCAACGCCAGAGAGAAGTCTGATAGTCGGGCGGGCGGATAGATGCTCAACCCGTCCAGACCGTGACGGCCCAGGGCACGCGACATGGCCACCACGGCCTCGCTGTGGCATGTCCGATAGTTCTCGCGGCTTACCTGATAGTCCTTGAGCCGGCGCAGCATTTCCTGAGCCAAGATGACTCGCTTTTCGTCCAGAAACTCGAAGCCCTCGCGGACAACCTGGCGCTCATCCTGCAGTTCCAGAAACGCGCTGCGGGTGGGACTATTCTCTGTGGCGCCCATCGCCGATTCACCCGACTTCGGCCGGCTGCTCGATGTAACGGGCCAACTGCTCACCTGACAGGCGGGTCAGTTCTGTTCCCGGCAATCCACGCAGCAACTCCCAGCCCAAGGCCATGCTTTCTTCCAGGGTTCGGGGGTAGGTCTGGTTGACCATCCGTTCCTCGAAGGCGTCGCCAAAAGCCAGAAACTGTCGATCAATCTCCGGCAGTCCTTCCACGCCCATCACGGATGCGAGCACCCGGGCTCGAGATGCGCGGGCGTAACAGGCAAACAGCTGATTGGACAGCGCCGGATGGTCAGCGTGGGTATAGCCCTTGCCCGTGCCCGCGTCCATCAGCCGCGACAGACTGGGCAGCACCTCAACCGGCGGATAGATGCCTTTGCGGTCCAGTTCCCGACTGAGCACGATCTGGCCCTCGGTGATGTAACCGGTCAGATCAGGAATGGGATGGCCGATATCGTCACCAGGCATAGTAAGGATGGACAACTGGGTCAGGGTTCCGGGCAAGCCCTTGATGCACCCGGCCCGCTCGAAAATCGTTGCAAGGTCGGAGTACATGTAACCCGGATAACCCTTCCGACTGGGAATCTCTCCGTGGCTGGCAGAAACCTCGCGCAACGCTTCACAGTAGTTGGTCATGTCGGTCATCACCACCAGCACGTGACGACCCTCAACAAAGGCCAGATATTCCGCGGCCGTCAGCGCGAAGCGCGGCGTCAGAAGGCGCTGGGTCGATGGCTCATCGGCATGATTGAGAAACATCGCGGTATGCGCGAGCGCACCGGACTTCTCCATGGCATAACGAAAATTCTCGGCCGTGTCATAAGGCACGCCGATGCCGACAAAAACCACGCAGAATTCACCAGCCTCGACATCACGAAGCCTGGCGCGCTGGGCGATCTGAGTCGCCAGGCGGTCATGCGGCAAACCGCCACACGAAAACAGCGGCAACTTCTGTCCCCGCACCAGACTATTCATCAAGTCGATGGTCGAAACCGTGGTTTCGATAAAGTCCCTAGGCCTGTCGCGGGCTGCCGGGTTGATAGCCATGCCATCGACCCGCCGCCGTTGCTTGGCAGGGACCGGCGGACCGCCGTCGATGGGGGCACCGACACTGTTGAATACCCGCCCCAATAAACCGGGTCCAAGCGCCATCTCCAGGGGCCGCTGACGTATTCGGATACAGGTGCTATCCAGATCGAGTCCGGTCGTCGACTCCAGAACCTCGATCACCATGATGTCTTCATCCAGCGCCGACACGCGCCCGACTCGGCCCTTTCCGTCGCCGCCAACCACTTCAACCGCTTCGTTCAAGGACACATTGGCCTCGCGGCGCGCGAACAGCAATGGTCCTTCCAGACCCGTCACCGCGCCACTCAACATCACATCAGCCGACATCGACGGTCTCCTTCTGATCCTGTTGATCCCGACCATCCAGCGCGTTGAATGCTTCGCTGATCTGCGCAGCCAGATCGGCACGGGCCTCCAGGTCAGACTCACCGAACTCCTCCCCCAACCGCTGCAGCGTGCGAAGAACCGGCATGGCCGCAATCTCAGCGGGGGCGACCCCGTTCGAAACCGCGTCACTGGCCGCGTCTATGAACTGCATCAGCAACTGCAGCATCGCCGTTTGTCGCTTCGGCGAGCAGAACCGGTCGACTTCTGAATAAGCGCTTTGGCGCAAGAAGCCTTCGTTCATCAGATCTGCAGCCAGCAGCGTCAACTGCTGCTCGGCTGGCAGCGAGTCCTTGCCGACAATTCTGGCCATGCGCTCGAGGCGCGACTGAGCCTCCAGCAGCCCCAGAAGGCGGCGTCGGTAATCGCGCCATTCATTGTTGCCCTGCAGCTGCCACCAGCGCGCCAGGGTATCGACGTCTTCGGCATAGCTTTTCAGCGGGTGGACGGCTGGATAGGACCTGGCCTGGGCACGAGCCCGGTCCAGCGCCCAGAAACTTCGCACATAGCGCTTGGTGTGGCTCGTCACCGGCTCGGAAAAATCGCCGGCCGGGGGACTGACCGCCCCGATCACGGTGACGGACCCTTCTTCCCCGCTGAGCGTGGTTACCCTAGATGCCCGTTCGTAAAAGTCAGCCAGCCGCGAGGCCAGATAAGCCGGATAACCGGATTCCCCGGGCAACTCGCCCAGCCGTCCGGACACCTCGCGCAGCGCTTCGGCCCAGCGACTGGTGGAGTCAGCCATCAGGGCAACATGCAGACCCTGGTCACGGAAATACTCGGCCACGGTGATGGCGGTGTAGATCGAGGCTTCGCGCGCCGCCACCGGCATGTTTGACGTATTGGCAATGATGACCGTGCGCTCCATGAGCGGTCGGCCGGTCCGGGGATCTTCGAGGTGCGGGAACTCGTCCAGCACGTCAGCCATCTCGTTGCCGCGCTCACCGCAGCCGACGTAGATGATGATGTCGGCATCGCACCACTTGGCCAGGCTTTCCTGGAGCACCGTCTTGCCCGTTCCAAAGCCTCCAGGAAGAGCCGCCCGTCCACCGCGCGCGACCGGGAACAAGGTATCGAGAATTCGCTGGCCGGTGACCATTGGCGCATCCGCACTCAGACGCCGGGCGGTCGGACGCGGTCTGCGTACCGGCCAATCGTGCTGCATCGCCACCGCTTGGACACCGCCGTTGGCGCCTTCAACTTCCAAGATGATTTCATCTTCGGCATAACGGCCAGCCGCCCTGATGGAGCGGACGATGCCCTGTATCGTCGGAGGAATCAGACATGCACGCCCCGGCCCCTCGCCAGCCACCTGACCGAAAACCTCGCCCCCCAGAACCTGATCCCCGACCGCAAGCGCAGGCTCGAAATCGAAGGCCCCGCTTCGCGCTGCCGCCAGTCCCGGCTTGAACCAGTGACCGCTGCTCTCATCCAGCGGACGCAGCAAACCATCGAAAATATTCCCGAGAATGCCTGGACCCAGGGCAACAGACAGCGGGAGACCATGGCCGGTGACTGGATCGCCGGGTCTCAAACCCGTGGTGTCTTCATAGACTTGCGCTGTCAGCAGATCACCAGACAGTTGGATGACTTCGCCCAGCAATCGCTGCTCACCGACGGCGAGCGCTTCGTGAATCTGGAAAGGTTCGCTCACCCTGGCCTTGAGAACCGGTCCCCCAATCCACTGAATTCGAGCCTGCGTCATGGCTGCTCTCCTTTACGCAATTCTCCGTAAAGAGCCAGCAAGGCGCTGTCGCTTCGCTCCTTATCAGCAAGCAACCCATCGACGCTCATATCGACGACCAATCCGCCACTGGTCAATTTCAGACCCGCAGGCATGACATCGCAGGTCTTGACCTCAACCTTGGCCCCAAACTTCTGGGAGGCGATCTCAACCACATCGTGCCGCTCAGCGTCCGGCCAGCCAGACGGGCCATCAATTTGCCAGTCGCGCGCGAGCACCACAGCGTCGGACAGCTCAAGCAAAGCCTTCGCCCAAGACCGGCGAGCGTCTGGGTGCTGCCAACGAGCTATCAATTCTTGCTTGAGCAACTGGCGGCCTTCGGCGACCAACTTCGCATCGTGCTTGAGAATATGCTGTCGCTGCGCTGTTTCGATTTCTGCCTCAACCCGCGCCAGTGCCTGAGCGAGACGCTTACGTTCCTGAGCGACTGCACGCTGAACGCGTTGACGCGCCTCGGAAAATGCCTTGCGCCGAATGCCCGCGATTTTCTGATCGGCCTTGCTAGCCAGTTCGTCACATTGCCGCTCGCCTGCTTCTTCAAGCATTCGCAACAAACCTTTGGCGGCAGCTGACAACTCCTCAGATTGCACGTCTTGACTCATGTTTCCACTCCCAGCGCGCGCTTCACGCGACTGGCCAACTCCGGGCTTTCGCCGTGGCCGCTGACGTCAGGAATAATCGCCAGTGGCGGGCGGGCGTGGCGGATGATCGCGGCCAACTCTTCATCGGACATATGGGCCGCCAGATCCGCGGTCAGCAAGACAGGCTGTTGTCGCCGAACGGCTGCACGAACCTGATTGGCAACGTCTTCAGCGCTTGCGATCGCGGTCTCCAAACCTGCCAGCCGAAAGCCGGCCGCTGTCAGTCGGTCACTGATCACGATCGGGCCATTGCCATTCGGTGGATACATCAGGCTAGATCTTGTTGAGAATCAGAATGGCAATGATCAAGCCATAGATGGCAACGCCCTCAGCCAACCCCACCATGACCAGCACGCGTCCCATCAGATCGGGTTTCTCAGCCAGCGCGCCAACGGCCGCGCTGCCGACGTGGGCAACGGCATAACCGGCACCGGCCGCCGCCAATCCGGCCGCCAAGGCTGCAGAGATAAAGCCCCAGCGAATCACTGATGGATCGACGACCTCAACCAGCAGGTCAGCGTCCTGCGCACTGGCAATGCCGGACGTAAAGATCAGATAGGTGGCGGTCAGCGCCAGGCAGGCAATGATGGCGCCCAACACCAGCACAACGATCATTCCGAGTTTCATGTTGAACTTCTCCCAGTGGGTCTGAAAATTGAACCGGGGCCGCTCAGCGGCTTGAACCGTCGTCCCTCGGCATTCAAAAAGCGGATAAAGAATTCAAACAGCATCAGGCGGGTGGTCTGAATCCCGACGATCAGCCCTTCCAAGGCGATGATCAGGAGATTGCCGAAAATGATCACCACAATCCCTGCTATTCCACCCCCGGCAGCATCAGCCATCCCGAAAACGGCGGCAGAGAGCCCTGAATGAGCCAACGCAAATGCCCCAACCCGAACAAAGGAAATGGTGTTGACCAAGAGCTGCAGCATGGTTTCAACCAGCTCGCCCACCGCCTTTGGCACGGCCATCCATCGACTGCCGTCGGCAATCACAATCGTGCCCAGCACAAACCAGGCAAATCCGATCCACGCCAGGTTGATCATCCCGGGTACAAGCGTGGCTCCCAGTATTCCGAAATAGGCCAGAACAAGCCCGGCCCGGGTCGACAGCCAATGCAAACCCGAGCCCTGCCAGAAAGATCTAAAGGCATCGAACAGCAGGCCGGTGGCGATCACGCAGACGCCGAACCCGACCGCGATACTCATCATCATGATCGGATGATCAATCGGGTGCAGCCACAGGGCGGGAATCAGATGTTCATGGGCAAAAATGCTGCCAAACAGAAACCCGAAGACGATGGCAGACAGGCCGAATGGCACCAGCAGACCAAAAATGGGGAAGCGCTTGCGCAACCACAGGCCCAGCCCCAACAAGACCGCGCCCTGCCCGACATCTCCGAACATAAACCCGAACATCAGTGGCGTAAGCAGGGCCAACAGCCTGGACGGATCAACCTCGGCCGCGCCCGGCGTGCCCAGCAGATTCGGGAAGATTTCGAACATTTTCGCCCAGCGCGGATTACGCATGATCACGGGAACGCGCAGCCCGGACGGCGGCGGTCGCCTGCGGATCACATGCTCAACCCGGCTCTCCCGCAGCACCCGATCAAGCTCAGCACCATCCGGATCACTGCACCATCCCGTCACCATCACGAAGTGCTCGGTGACCGGCAAGGCCGGCGCATGACCGACAAACCATTGCATGAGCGCCATCACGCCCAGCGCAGGCGCGATCTCATGCCGCTCATTCAGCGACGCAATGCGCAGAGAAATCGACTCCAGACTCTGCTCAGCCTGCGCCGTTCTCTGCGCGATCGCGGCGACAGCGGCGCTTTGCTCCTGAGGCAACCAGGCCGGCAACATCACTCTCCGAGCCTTGATGCTGTTCATCTGGTCATCGAGCTTTGCAATCGACCTAACCGGGCCTAAAGCCAGCGCATACTCGACGCCGTCGGCGTCTTTCAGGAACTGCTCCAGGATCGACGAGGGCCAGTCGTCAATCACCTTATCCGGAGGCAAGCGATAAAGCCTGGCTTCCAGCAACGGACCCGCCTCGGCCAAGCGTTTGAAATCTGGCAGTTGCGGATGGTCACCGGCAACCAAACGGTCCAGTTCGGCCAGGCGCGTCAACTCCACCTCGCATCGTTCCGCCTCATCAATCAGCGGCTGTGCCTCTTCCGACCACGCACGCAAACGGGTGATGGCCTGCCCCGTCGACGCAATGGGGTCAATCGCCTGATCAAGTGGAGGCAGATGGGCATCCGGCCACCATCTGGAAAGTCGGCGGTTGAGGTCTTCGAACTCAGTGACAGCATCGCTCAACCCTGGCAGTTCAAAGGGATGCTCCGGCTGCTGTTCGGTTTCCAGTTCGACCGTCCGGGTTTCTGCCAGTCTGGCAAGCGTGCGCGCCAGATCGATGCGGGGCACCAGCAACTCGAACCAGCAGGCTGTTGCAGGTCTCAGACCCATGTCATTCCCTCCGGCACCCGCTTGAGCAAGCGTCGGGTAACAAGACCGGCACGCACCCTCTCGCACTCGAGCGCTTGCAGTCCCAGATAAGCAAACAATGCAACCACGGTTCCCGAAGCGCGGCGGAAAGTCGAACCAAGCTGGTCGCGAAGCCCGGCCCGCAAAACCTGACCATCGCTATCCGGATCAGCAAACTGCATGGCGTGGATATGCTCGCCCAGCAAGGCAAGCAGTGCAGAAAACTGCTTCTGTGCGATCACCGAAATCCCGTCCGGCACCCGACTTGCCAAAACGCTGCGCCAGGCGTCCTGCACGCCGACTGCATCACGCAAAGACGCCACCATGGGCGCAAGCTCAGTGTTCTCCAGCGCGATCCAAACGTCGGCAACGCTGTCCATCGCATAGCTTGAAGCAACAGGGTCAGCGCGCATCCAGGTCTGAACTGAAGCCCCATCTAGCAAGTGCCCCAAGGTCGGCAGTTCCGGCAGCCACTGGCACCAGAGAACAGCCTCTTGCCATTCAGACGGCGCCCACCCGGCCAAGCGCCTGACAGCATCACGCCAATTGGCCCGCAACGTGCGCTCGATTTCAATGGCAGACGAGTCTGGTGAGATACCACGCACCCATCGCTTCAAGGCGGTTGAACGCAACGCGTCGAGATAGTGTTGAAGATCGATGCTGGACTCAAGCAACCGCCAGTCATCACCTGCCGGTCGGCTACCGTAAAGCGCCTGCAATCGCGCCTGAACGTAGCCAACATGGGCGGATTCAGCCATCAGCTGCGCCCGTCAGTCGCGCTGCCAGTTCGGCAACTGCGTCTCTCAAAGATTTGCGATCGGATTCGTCGGGTTGAATCTGAGGTAGCTCGGCACTGGCCTGCATCCGAGCGATCTGCTCTTCCATTGACTGGTCGCACCGCGCATGCAGCCTGCTCAGGCGATCGCTGGTCCGGTGCTCGATGCGGTGCGCCCGCGCCTGTTCTTCGGCGACCGATTCGGCCAAGTCTGCGCGAAACCCGTCGACCTTGCGCTTAATCGCCGTCTCGGCGTCGAGCACGCTCCGAACATCATCAGCCGTTGGCCGATGACCCAATGAACCCGAATCGCTCTTGTCGGACACCGCTGACACTCCCCATCAATCGACGGCTCTGCCGGGAAAGCCTTCTAACAGCACCTTGTTCCGGAGGATAAAACGAGCATAGCGCCCCGATTTGCAGCTGCGCTTGACCCAAGTCAATTTAGGTAAGAACTTTCTAATTGATCAGGCAAACAGACTGATGCGGGAGGTCGGCTCCAGAGACTGCGCCGTCGCCATGGGTAAGCGGTTCGTGGTCATTGACGAATCGGTGCTTTCAGTGTCTTCGCTGGCTTGCGTGGCTTCGGGCGCAGGATCCGCATCGGTTTGTCCAAGACGCTCCGCCGCGATTTCTCGCCGCGCGTCAGCAGCCATCTGTCGAGCCTTGGCCGCCACCCGGTAGTCCTGCTGTGATGGTTCGACGGGGGCCAGGGCTGCCCTCTCAATGATCTGCGCCTTGGCGAGCGCCTCGCGGGGATCGGACGGCACGCTGGTGTCGATCGTGACCTCACCCCCGACCGCGTAACGCCGGCCGTCTGGGCCAGTCTGATACTGATAGGTGGCCGGACGGGTCACATATGGTCCTCCGGCGGCAACGTGAGCCAGTTCGTGGGCTCGGACTTCGCGGTCTCTTTGCTGTAGTTCGCGGACCTGAGCCTGCTCGGCCTCCGTCAGTTCCAGCGGTCCGCGGTCTGGTGCGGACTGTTCATCGCTCCGCGAAGTCTCTTCGGCGCTGCCCGAGTCGCTGGACTGCTCCGGTTGAGCATCCGTTGATCCAGACGACTGCCGGTTCGGTGATGAAACCGGCTGGGGCGGCAGTACGTTGATCGCTCCAACTTGCATCGGGCTTGAATAGCATGCTGAAGGTCAGACGCGCAAGTCCGACGGTTGGAAGGCCTGCGGTTAAAACTCGAACACGCCGATCATGAAACGCCGGGTGACGGGCAGTGGCTCGTCCAGATCCGGCCATTGCTTTGCCGCAAAGCGATCGAGCCGCCGCATGGTTTCCGCCAGCACCTTGTCTGGCAAGACCCAGCTTTCGGCATCATCGCGTGAGCGGATACCGTCCAGGACCTGTCGCGGAGCAAGTCGGGTCGTCCATTCGGCTGCAACGGTTTCTTCAGGGCTCATGGCTCGGGCACCCAGACCGGAGAGCTTCTGCACGATCGCAGCACCCCCAGCGGGCGGTGCCGCTGCAGTGGCACCGGGCGGCAGCATGTCGGTTCCCACCTCAACAACCGTCCGGCGAAATTCGTTTCTGATCTGGCCTGAAAACGAGTCCGGGTCGATCCAATCACGGCCCAGCAGGAGACGGCCGCCCGGTCGAATGAGCCGGGAAACCTGATCCAGCACACTCGCCCAGTCGGCCACCAGATGCAGCACATGCACCGCGAGCACGGCATCAAACGCCGATGCAAGAAACGGCAGGGCAGAAATATCGCCCCGCACCAGATGAAGTCTCGCCAGCGGCTGTGAGCCTGCCTGAGCAACCAGTCGCGAGAGCATCTGCGAAGAAGCATCAATGCCAGTTATCAAGCAGCCCGCTGCGGCTGCGGGCAAGGCAATGCGGCCCGTGCCCACACCGAGTTCAAGCACCCGGGCTCGCTCACCGGTCAGATCAGCGATCGTCTGACCTATCAGGGCTGAGACTTCGGTAGGGTGTCCTCTGAGCGCGTCGTAGCGATCAACGACACGGCTATCGAATCGGTAATCGAGCGCGGACGTTTCAGTCATACCAGCGACTCGACCCCCGCTGCATCGACACCCCGAAAAATCAGACGCCTGCAGTCGATCTTGAAGTGACCGGCTGTTCAGACTCCGGAGGAGCCTTGACCGCATGCGTCGCAGCCGCGACGAAACGGCTGGCACTGACCCGATAGAGGATATAGCCGGCCAGCAATAATCCCACCGCTTCCAGCACGAAGATGCCGAAATAGGCAACCCTGGGCGAAAGGACTCCGGCGTCGATCAGGATCGTATGCAAGGCGCCACTAGCCACCGAAGACATGCCCATACCCATCGCCTGGGCCGTTCCCCAAAGTCCCATATACAAACCTGTGGCGTGGGCAACGGTCATCTCCATCATCAACGCCAAGGCGCCAACATTGAAAAGTCCGATAAACAGACCCATGCCAAACAATGTTGGCTTGACGATGGTCTGCATCTCCAGCACCGACGATCCGCCCAGCAAAACAAATGCAGCGGCCGCCCCGGCCAACCCGGTCAGCACCATTTTCTTGTGCGGCACCTTGAGCAACTGGCTGATGACGCCCGCCAGAATCATCCCAATCAGCACCCCTCCAGCCCAGAAACGCTGCATTTTGGAAGTCTCGGCAATCGACATTCCGAAGACCTCCGCACCAAAGACCTCAATGATGTTTTCCTGCAGAAAGATCGAGAATATCGCCAGAAAAATGAAGGCAAAAAAGGCCCGCGTCGACGCGTTGATGCGAAGCAGCTTGAAGGCCGAAGCCAAAGGGTTACCTGGTGGAGCCAGCGAACGGGCCTTGATTCTCGCCTGTTCCAGTTGATCGGGATTCATGCGCCTTTCGACCCCAACGACTCCAAGCAGCGTGCTTGCTATGACGATCAAGGGAGTGAGGTTGTAGAGATTCTGCATCGCCTCCGGAGTGAACTCAGGACGCACGATATTCATCACCACGGTCGCCATGATGGTGCTCATGATCATCACGATCCAGACCACTGAAATCACCGGCCCCCGGGTCTCCGGTGTTGTGACCTCTGCCAGCAAAGCATGGTAGGTATCGGCAATGACAGCCATCGACAGCCCGAACAGGGTAAACACCACAATGGCGGCCAGCATGGCCATTGCCGAACCCTCACCCATCCCCATCACGATGCTCGGCAGGGCAAGAAACAGCAGGCTGGCCGTCACGCTGCCCAGAATCAGGTAGGGCGTGCGCCGATAGCCAAACATCGGGCGGGTATCGGCAATCCGGCCGATGACCACCTGGAAAGGCGCCATGAAGTAATGGATGGACAATAGAGAGGTCACCACAATCGCGGCAATCCCCAACTCGAATATGGCCACCCGATTGAAGTCAATCGTCAGCAGCGCAAACATCCAGCCGACCGCCACTTTGGGCAGGGCAATGCGCACGGTCCAGATCATTGCCCTCAAGGTCGACCACATAGGCTACTCAGTTCCTCCAAGAACCATTCTTCTTGTATTACATTCGTGCCTGCAATTCAACCTTGGTGGGCAAGAACGTGTATGACAAATCAATCGCGGGTGCTTATGCATGGGCGGCCCGACAACGAGCCGCCCGTTTGAATTTCGCTGCCCTAGTCTACCGATAACTGAAGCGGTAGATCACGCGCAGACCGAAGGTACGCGGTTCGGGCAAGTAGGCAATCGCGGCCCGACCGGGTGCGAAGCCCTCAGGGTTGCCGGGGTCGACATTGCGCTGGGCGCTTCGGATCGAATCTGCGTCGGTGAGATTGTCAACAAACGCAATCACGGAGAAGCGCCCCAAGTCCACGCCACCTCTGAGCTCGAAATTGGTATAGCTCGGCATCCAGGCAATGTTGGATTCGCTAAGGTAGCGCTTAGACCGGTACAGGGCGTCCATTTCGATAAACCAGCTGTTGCCGTCAAGACCCAGCGGAGCGCGATACAGGGCACCGAAATTGACCGCATGCTTCGGGTTTTTCGGGACCCGATTACCTGAGAAGTCAGCACAGACGTTGCCGGCCTCCGCCCTGATCTGCGGCGAAGACGTTTGACCATCGGGCACTCCGCAGGCCGCAAAAGCGCCCGGGCCGGCTGTTGGGCTGGGGCCCTGGACGTACGTTTTGAAGGTCGCGTCCGTGTAGGTATAACCGAAGTTCAAATTGAGCCGCTCGTGGGCAAACCAGTCTGCGGAAAGTTCAAAGCCCTGGGTCTCGACCGCACCCGCGTTGACGATTCCGGGAACCGCGACAATGGTGCCGGCTGCCCCGGTCTGATTGACCTGAACCCCAATCTGCTGATCGGTATAGTCGTTGTAGAACAGGGCACCATCAAGGCTGAGCTGAAGAGGTTGCCAGCGCGTCTTGAAACCGATTTCATAGGCATCGACAAACTCCGGTCGATAACCCTGTTCTCCAAATTCGATGAGTTCATTGACGTTGAAGCCGCCCGGCTTGAAGCCGCGAGCGATGTTCCCGTAAAGCATGAGGCTGTCGCGCAACTGCCAATTCAGGGTGACACGAGGAGTCCACTCCTTGAACGACAGGCTTTCTTGTTGCGGACACGCCTGTACTGTTCCTGGCGGCGGGACGTCCGGTCCGGGCACGCCCATGAAAATCGCGCCCTGAGGAATGTCGGGCAAGCATACCGGCGAAAGTCCACGCAGGGAGATATCCTGCAGCCTCCATCCCGGTACCCCATAGTCAATCTTGTCGGAGTTGTAGCGGGCCTCTAGACCGAGTGTCAACGTGTCGGTCATCCGCCACTGCAGACTGCCATACAGAGCGCTGTACTCGGTCTGGCGCGTCAGCCGAACGGGGAAGTCATTGGTGGTTTGCGTCGGCTGCAGGAAAAATGGCGGCCCAGCCAGCGGTGAGTCAGGGTTACGCAGCCAGAACTTTGAACTGTTGACCAGGGTGGAGTCCTCGTCCAGATACTGCGCACCGAGCAGGAACGAGAAATCTCCGACGTTGTGGTTCCAGAACAGATTGTGGTCGAATCGCTCATCGTTGTAATCAAGCTGTTGCAGGGCCGATAAAGAAAATACGAAGCCTGGCGCTGCCGGATAACTGGAGAAGTCGCCGTCGGCTTCAATAAAGCTGTTGTTTTCAATCCAGGCGAAGTTGTAACGAAAAACCCCGAAATCAGTCCGCCAGCGAGCATCCAGCGTCAGCAGATCCTGATCAAGTTGCAGTCCGCTGGGCGGCTGCCCGGTTTCTTCGTTAAAACCCATCTGGACGTCACTGATATCTGCCCGGATGGGGCCCACGACGGTTCCACGGGTGCAGGCTGTCACGACCGCTGCCGGCAGACCGGCGAGATCTGCCGGGCAAGGCAGGGCTGGTGAACCGGGAGGCCCGGCGGTAAAAGTGCCGTCGGGAACCGGACGACGCTCATTGGCTTGAATAAAGGCAGTCGGGTAGTCGGAATTGTCCGTGTCGCTTGTCTGGTAGCGGGCGGTGATATCCCAGTTATCGCCGGGCGTGAAGCGCAAAGCCGCGGCAATCCCGTCAAAATCTTGCGCGCCCAAGGGGCCCCCGTTGACCGGGTTGGTCCAGTATCCGTCACTCTCGCGGACCGCCGCGTTCAAGCGATATGACAGCAGGTCATCGACAATCGGGCCCGAAACCATACCCGTAAACCGGCGGTGGCCATACTCGGCTCCCTCCAGAATGATTTCTCCTTCCAGTACATCTGAGGGCTTTTTGGAGATGTAGTTGATCGCACCGGCAAAAGCACTTCGGCCATACAGCGTAGTCTGAGGACCCTTGACGACCTCGATGCGTTCCAGGTCGATCAAATCAGGAACCACACCGGCACCACCCCCAGAAATGGCCAGGTTCTCGCCCGAAAGGTCAAGCCCGTCGAGCATCACGGCGACACTGGGACGACCACGCTCTGCCTGCATGCCGCGGACCGCAGGACGGGTATCGTTTGGGAAGCCACCGATATCAAAAGTGAGCCCCGGGGTCAGGCGGGCCACATCATCCAGGTCAGTAATACCGGCCCGCTCGATTTCTTCGTCTTCAAGAAGGCGAATACTCAAAGGAACGGTGGCCGATATTTCCTCGATCCGGCGGACGGTAACGATGACCCGATCCTTGATCGAATCGGCATCAAGTTCAGTATTGCCCCCAATCTGATCAGTCATATCTTCGGTCTGGGCCATCACAACTGTGGGGCCGCCAACCGCCAGTCCAAAAGAAAACACCAGCGTCGCAACAAGTGAAGCGAAGGGACGCTTGGTCTCGACAAATCCAGAATGAAACATGAAAGATACCTACCCGCGTTTTTAGTGAATTGCCCGGGCATCCTATCCTTGAAATCCGTTTCGGCAATTGATGCATGTCAAACGCAACAGTTTTCATTCTCGGCAACCAGATCATTGCCGGCAATGGCTTGCGAGGCTGGACCGTCAAGCACGAGCGGCGCGACGCTCATGCTTCACAGACCAAAGGTATGTTTCCAAATATTGATGACTGGAGCACCTGAACGATATGCACATCAAATGGCTGGAACTCATCCTGGTCGCCGGCGTTGCGCTAGGCATCGGCTTCTGGCAGCTTTATGACGTCAACAAGTCCATCAAAGCTGATAAAGAGAACTCATCCCCCTCCCCCGATCCGGATTCAGGTCCCGCCAAACAGGCCACAGAAACCAGCGATTCAGGATCGAAGCCGGAGCACTAAATCACCAAGATGCGCAAAAAGGGCGAGCGATAGACACAGGCCAATCACCAGCCACCCTGAGCCACTCACTAGCGCCTTCAGCGCCAGCAGCAGCCCTGCTCCGGCCCCAAGGTTCAGAAGCAGACCTGCCGTGGGCAACCGATGACGGGACATCCATGCCACGCCACAGATCACGGCAGCCTCCAGCCCCATCAGCACAAGGATGAAATCGACAATCCGGCCGCTTTCGATCAGATCCATCATCGCTGGCCCTCTCTATAGGGTTGTTTGTCTGGCTGCGCCTGAATTCGAGACAAGATGCTTTGTGCCACAGCCGCCGGATCCTCTTCATGCGCCAGGTGACCTAAGCCGGGCATGCGAACAACATGGACGTCGGGCACCTGACGACTGATTTGTTCGGCGTCAGAAGGCGAGACTGCCAGATCCTGTTCTCCCACCAAAAGAATCAGCGGTGTCTTTAGATCAGGCAACTCACGGGCAAACCGATACAGATCCCAGTTCGCCATCATCCCCAGCGTCGCTGCCACGTGATCCGGGCTCCGGAACAGGCGCACATAGTAGTCAATCCCTTCAGCATCCAGTTTTGAGCCGGTGCCCTTAATCAGTCGTCTGACTCGCTCGGAACTGCGCGCGCTGCGGGCAAATATTCGCGGAGTCAGCGGGTTGACGAACAGCAACTTGGCCAACGGAGGAAACAGGTAACCTGCTGGCCCACGAAACGGGAGAAGAGCGCTGTTGATCCCGATCATCTGCTCCGGACTCATTCGGCCGTCCAGACAGCAGCGGATACCGATCGCAGCCCCTGCGGAGTGGCCAATCACCACCACCGGCTCTAGCTGTAGATCGTCAAGCAAAGCCGCCAGCGCTTCGGCCATGACCGGCAGCGATAAGGGTTCTCCACGAGGACGACTGGTGAACGCATGTCCAGGCAAATCGACAGCTATCACGCTGAACTGTTCGGCCAGCATGGGTGCGAGATCGCGCCATGAATGCGTCGAAGCACCTGTGCCGTGGATCAGCAGAATCGGTGGACCGGCACCGAAGGTCTGGACATGCCAGCGAATCCCCTTGACCTCATGAAAACTGCTTTTTTCGCTGTGTGGCCAGGAAGGCGAGTCCTGCACCCAGTCCAGCACGTCCCGACCCTTCATCCCGTAATGGGCCTAGTGACTGAAAGTAGCAAGAACTGAAGCGAGTTCACCATCAAAGCGCAGAATTCAGGCGAACCACGGCGGCATTCAGAGCGCCTGCAAAGCTGACCCACGCCAGGTAAGGCAGCAACAACCAGGTCGTCTTTCTGGCAATAGAACGTAAACCGATGATGAGGGCGACGATCGACAGCCAGAGAAGAATGACTTCAGCAAGAGCCCAGTCCGGTCGTTGGAGCCGGAAGAACAACAAGCTCCAGAATACGTTGAGAAATCCATTAACGGCGAATAACGCCAGAATCCAGCTGCGCGAATTTGCATCAGGTGCCTCGTGCCAGGCCAGAACGCCAGCCAGAGCCGCCAGCGCATAGATCAATGTCCAGGCAGGGCCGAACAGCCAGTCCGGAGGCGTCCAGGAGGGCAGTACCAATGTCTGGTACCAGCCCTCAAGATCAGTGGCCAGAAACCCCAGCAAGGCCACCATGATGGCCGTCAGTGCAGCGAGCGCAACCGGCTTCCAGCCCGGTTGTACCGAATCGCGCGTCATTTTACAGGCGCCAATCCCAGCAAATGGGCCAGATCCTTGAAAAAGATACGGACGTGGGCCAAAGGTTTTGCCTTGACCAGGCGCTTGTACATGTACGCCTCCCAGGTCAGCATCTGCACATCGGGATCACGACACATGCTGACGAACCGTTCACGACGCTTGTCATTGCTGTACCAGAAACGCTGCAGCAGCCCAAGAATCCAGAACACACGCCCATGTGCCTTCATGAAGCGCTTGCGAGCTAACCGCAGCGCACCCGGACTGCCACTGCTGCAAAACTCGTCCGCTGCTTCAGCAGCCAGGCGGCCGCTGAACATGGCGTAATAAATTCCTTCGCCCGACGCCGGTGCCACGCATCCGGCCGCATCTCCCGCCAGCAGCACGTCTTTGCCATTATCCCAGCGCTTGAGAGTTCGCAGAGGAATGGGCGCACCCTCAGTGCGGATAGTGGCGTTGTCGGCCATCCCAATCCGCTCCCTGAGCGTCGTGACCGCAGCCCGCATTGAAAAACCCTTGTTGGCCGTGCCGACGCCGATGCTCGTCTGGTCACCGTGCGGAAAGACCCAAGCATAGAAATCATTCGACAATTCGCCCTGGTAGTAAACCTCACAGCGCTTCCGGTCAAAATCATCATCGTCACGGTCCGGCGAGGCAACAATTTCATGGTAGGCGGCGACGAACGGAATATCGTGGGCTTCGGGAACAGACTGGCGGGCAACCTCCGAGCGCGCGCCATCCGCGCCAATAATCAGCCGCGTGGCAATCCGATGGACTTCGCGGCCGCTTTTGCCGCCACCGGTGTCAACCTCATAGACAACCGTCGTATCGCCCGTATCGCTGCGTTCAATCATCTTGAAAATCCCGGTCACCCGGACAGCTCCGGCAGCGGCGGCGCGCTCACGCAACCACTCGTCAAAATGCTCGCGGTCGACCATGCCGACGAAACCATTGATGGGCATATCGACCTTGCGCGATTCCGGGGAGATCATTCGGGCACAGTTGACCCGAGAAGCCAGGACGGACTCAGGAATATCAAACTCGGTCAGCAGGATTGGTGGGACAGCTCCTCCACAGGGCTTGATCCGCCCGCCGCGGTCAAGCAAGAGAACCGAGCGACCGCGCTGCGCCAGATCGTGCGCTGCGGTCGCCCCTGCCGGCCCACCTCCGACGACGACAACGTCGAACAGTGCATGTTGAGGTTCAGATTCCATGGGCGGCCTCCTTGTAGGACCAAAAACCATAACCGCGCGGCTCACAGACCGCAAGGCACTGCAAGATCAGCTCTTAAAACAATTCGCGTACCGCAAAGGCCGAAATCAGCATACCGAACACGTAGGCCAGAATTCCGGTGAGGTTGTACCAGGGCGCGCGCTCCCGTGGACTGTCGAGCATGCGAATCATGAAAAGCATCTGCGCGGCCAGCAAAGAAACAACCACAATCGCGTGATAGGGACGATCCCACGACAGCAGCAAACCGATGACCACGAACTGCGGAACCGCCATCGACACACATGCAACGCGCGCCGCCAGATCCGCACCCAACTGGGCCGGCAAGGATGCAATCCCCATGCGTCGGTCACCGTCAATCGACTTGAAATCATTGACCGTCATGATGCCGTGCGCGCCGAGACTATAGAGAACAGCAAGCGCAAGTATCGGCCAGTCCGGCAGCGCCGACAGCATAGCGGCAGCGCCGGTGATCCATGCGATGCCCTCATAGCTGAACCCGACCGCGGTATTGCCCCACCAGCCGTTCTGCTTCAAGCGGATCGGCGGCATGCTGTAGGCCCAAGCAAGAATCAGCGCGACCACGGTGGCCAGCAGAACCCACAAGCCTAGTAACGCAGCGAGCAGCAGGGAAACAGCACTCCCCAGCAAGGCAAGATAAAGCCCCCAGCGCCCCGGTATGCGGCCGGATGGGATCGGTCGGTTCGGCTCGTTGATGGCGTCTACATGGCGATCAAACCAGTCGTTGATCGCCTGGCTTGTCCCGCACACAAGGGGGCCAGCCAACACGACGCCGCCCAGCGCGAACAGCCAGCGCTCCTGCAGAGCGATACCCGATGACACGATCCCACACCCGAACGCCCACATGGGCGGAAACCAGGTCACCGGCTTGAATAATTCCAGAACTGCTTTGGCTGAAGGCGCGCTTGACATCTCTCCGGCAGTTTACCGCAGCAGCCCGGTCATTCGACTGCCGCATCACAGCATTTATTCAGACCGATCGCTCACTCCGGAAAAGGTTGATCTAAAACGCCGGAAAGCCGCGTGTTCATTGACAAAAAGGGGTCCGCGCGTTAAGCTTCTGCCATGGGAGTCGACCGTTTGTGCGGCAAGCCGCAGCGGGTCGAAAGAAGGCTATGAAACATTCGCGCCCGGTCAGTCTGGTCAAGGCGATTATCCTGCGAGGTTTGAATCGCTTCGGGCGTCTATGGCCTGCCAACCGCGGCAAGATTTATCAATGAAGCGCGAAGCGGCAACGCTTTCTTCGGCCTGGACCCGGATCAGCTCGGGCATGCTTCCCTTCGCCGACGCCGCAAGCCCTGATCTACCGATGGGACGTCTGCTGCGTCTGTCCTTATTCCAGGTCACGGTAGGCATGGCCGTGGTTCTGCTTACGGGCACTCTCAACCGGGTCATGATCGTAGAACTGGGCGTTCCCGCATGGTTGATCGCCCTGATGATTTCCTTGCCGTTGCTGTTCGCGCCATTTCGGGCACTGGTAGGCTTCCGCTCCGACACCCACCGATCGATGCTGGGCTGGCGTCGAGTTCCCTACATCTGGTTTGGCACATTGCTCCAGTTTGGCGGCCTGACCATCATGCCTTTTGCCCTGCTGGTTCTGTCTGGTGACGGGCATGGACCGGTATGGATCGGTATCGCTGGAGCCGCACTGGCCTTCCTGCTCACCGGCGCCGGTATGCACACCACCCAGACTGCAGGTCTAGCACTGGCCGGCGACGTTGCTCCCGAATCCTCACGCCCTCGGGTCATTGCCCTGCTCTACGTTGTTTTGATGCTGGGCATGGTCGGCAGTGCCCTGATTTTTTCAGTTGCGCTGGCCAATTTCAGCCAAATCCAGCTGATCAAGGTGCTCCAGGCCGCCGCACTGGCAACCATTGTCCTCAATGCAATCGCACTGTGGAAGCAGGAAGCCCGGAATCCGGCCAAGACCTCACCGACTTTGCCGCGACCCAAATTTCGCGATGCCTGGAAAGGGCTTAGCCGCCAGCCGGGCGTTCACCGCTTCCTGATTGCCGTCGGTGTCGGGACGTTTGCCTTCAGCATGCAGGACATTCTTCTTGAACCCTATGGCGCCAAGGTGCTGGGCTTGAGCGTCAGCGCCACGACGCTATTGACAGCGCTGCTAGCCTGCGGGGCTCTAACGGCCTTCGCCTATGCGGCTCGCACGCTGACCCGCGGCGCTGATCCGCATCGACTCGCAGCTAATGGGCTTTTGATCGGCATCGTGGCTTTCACGCTGGTCATTCTGTCTGCCCCAATGGGCTCGACCACCTTGTTCTGGATCGGCACCGCGTTGATCGGCGTTGGCGGAGGCCTCTTCGGCGTCAGCACCTTGACCTCTGCAATGAGTCTGTCCGGAGACAGCGAGAACGGACTCGCCCTCGGTGTCTGGGGGGCTGTTCAGGCCACGGCCATCGGCTTAGGCATGGCCTGTGGCGGTGGTCTGCGCGACTTTACGGATGGTCTGGTGAACCAAGGCCTGCTGGGCGTTGCTCTGAGCGGCCCGGCGGTGGCTTATGCGGTCGTGTACCATCTTGAAGTGATTTTGTTATTTGTAACGCTTGCAATCGTTGGGCCTCTGGCTGGACCCTTGCGGCGTGTTAAATCAGACAACGCGCCCTCCAAGCGCTTTGGTCTGGACCAAATGCCCGGCTGAGCCGGGTTGAGTAGGAGTTAATGCTATGCCCTCAGGATTTATCACCAGCCATATCAACGTTGCCCAACTTGTGCTTTATGCCTTTTGGATCTTCTTTGCTTTCCTGATCATCTACCTGCGCCGCGAGGACAAGCGCGAAGGTTATCCGCTGGAGTCGGATCGAAGCGATCGTGCGCCAAGGGTCAAGGTGGTCGGCTTTCCGCGACCGCCTTCGCCGAAGACATTCCTGTTGCCACATGATCAGGGGACCCGGCAAAAGCCCGAACCCGCCGCAGCTCCGGCGCCGGTCGCTGGCGCCAAACCACAGGCTGCATGGCCCGGAGCGCCGTTGGTGCCAACCGGCGACCCGATGAGAGATGGCGTTGGCCCCGCCAGCTACGCAAACCGTGACGATCTGCCCGACCTGGCCATCACCGGAAAGCCCAAAATCGTTCCGATGCGAGTCGCGACGGATTTCAAGGTTGAAGCAACCGATCCGGATCCACGCGGCATGTCCGTGGTTGCTGCTGACGGCGAAACAGTCGGCAAGGTTGCTGACCTTTGGGTCGATCGCGCAGAACCAAGAATTCTGTACTTTGAAGTTGCACTGGATAATGCCGAATCCACTGACACCAATAACCCACTGCTGCCCTACGGTTTCGCCAGAGTGCGATTCTCCAAACAGCAGATTGATGTCTGCTCAATCATGGCAAAGCATTTCCAGCATGTGCCCCGCACCGCCAGCAACGAGCAGATTACCCGACTCGAAGAAGACAAGATCACCGCCTATTTCGCCGGTGGCCATCTCTACGCTGAGCCCTCGCGTCAGGACCCATTGATTTGAGTGAGACGAACGAAGAACGACTCCACCCCCTACCAGCGAAGTTACCGGACGGTGAGCGCGTGCTCTGGCAGCGCTCACCGCTCTGGCAACCGTTCGCCCGTCGGGTTTTTCACAGCTACAAGGTGGCCCTATATTTCCTGGTCATCATCGCCTGGGTAGCGATCTCGGCCGCTCTGACAAATGGCATTGAGGATGCGGGGCGTTCCCTACTATGGACCGTTCCCCCGTCGGTCATTGTCGTTCTGCTTCTGACTTTCCTTGCCTGGCTCTACTCCCGTACGACCTTCTACACCATTACAAACAACCGGGTCATCATTCAATGCGGACTGGCCTTCACGACCGCTGTCAACTTGCCATTCAGTAAACTGGACAGCGCGGATCTACGCACCCATGCCGACGGCACCGGAGACATCATATTGACGATGTCAGGACCGCGCATCCTGTACAGCATGGTTTGGCCCAACAACCGCCTTTTTGCGATCAAGCGGCCCCTGCCCGTATTGTGGGGTCTATCCGATCCAAAAGAGGTTGCCGAGATTCTCGGACAGGCCCTTGCGGCCGAAGATCGATCCACTGAGACTTCGGATAAAGAACCTGACGATGGCAAATCCGGTTTTGACGGCGCGGCCAGCGCCTAGAGTGCGGCTTGACAGACAAGAATCACAGCGACGACATCCGCGTTCCAGTCAGTGCATTGATCGGGATCAGTGCCGTCCTTCTTGCTGTGCTGGCCGCGGTCTTCTGGTTTCGCGCAAGCGGTAACGAGCCAATTTCTCAAGTTCCCATACCGGAACAGGTGACAGAAGTCCGCAAACTCCGTTTCCAGGACGGGCCCGACGGCACAGTGTCGGTCTACTCGGTATCGGAGAACGCGTCAGACGAACTGATACAAGTCATCCCGACCGGTGAAGGGGGGTTCATTCGAGGTGTTCTGCGCAGTCTGGCCCGAGCGCGAAGAGCGAGCGAGATTGGAGCCGAGCAGCCTTTCGTCCTGATTCGTCAAGCCGATGGCGCAATGTTTCTGGAAGACCCTGCTACCGACCAGCGCATTTATCTGCAGGCTTTTGGGCCGGCCAGTGCAGAGGCATTCGAGACCTTGCTGCCTGAAACTCCTGTCCAGCCATGATCAGTTGCCGCGGCACCCGATACGTCGAACGAGTCGTTGCGGATAGGCGCCGGCCCGACGTTCACCACTAACCATGTTGCTGACTATCACCGCAATTGTCTTTGCCACTTTCCTGTGGTGGTTCAGCACGGGAGTCATTTTCTATTTGAATTCACGACCGGAACACACGTTCCGGTGGAGCATGCTGTGCGGCTCAATCCTGGCACTCGCGGCCTTGCTTGGTGTCTGGTTCAGCGCAAGGGAAGCCAGCGCAATGGCTGCCTTTGTCGCTTTTTCTTGCGGCCTGGTGATCTGGGGCTGGCACGCCATGAGCTACTACATGGGGATCATTACCGGACCGTGCCGCCAACCCTGTCCCCCAGGATCGAAGGGACTGGATCGATTCCGCCATGCTGCAGCGACCAGCCTGCACCATGAATTCGCTATCCTGGCAACCGTCGGCCTTTTCCTCGGAATTGTCTGGGGCCAGCCAAACCAGTTCGGGCTTTGGACCTTTCTCCTGCTGTGGGGCATGCACATCAGCGCCAAATTGAACGTGTTTCTGGGCGTCAGAAACCTTAATGTCGAGTTTTTGCCGCAGCGCCTGAGATACCTCAGCAGCTACTTTCGCCACGCCCCAATGAACCTCCTTTTTCCTCTATCTGTCACCGCCGGCACGATGCTCACAGTGTTCATGGCTCTGGAGGGGATTCGCGCAGAGCCTGGAAGCGCGGAAGCCATTGGCTACACCCTACTGGCCACACTCTGCGCCCTGGCCGTGATCGAGCACTGGTTCATGGTCCTCCCGATTCGCGCCGAAGCCCTGTGGCAGTGGAGCCTTCGAACAACGTCTTCAAAAACCGCGGACGCAGACAGCAGTCATCCGCATCGGTATTTCTCTGGCCGCTCTGCCACAGCCGTCCCCGGGAAAAACAGCCCGCCGAACGGCTCTGCAGAAGCCTGACGATTAGCGTCTTCTCGCACAAACTCGATCAAATTCACAGAAGCAGTCTGTCAATGAGCAAACCGGTTTCCACGTTGCCCCATGTTCTCAGCGGTCAGAGAGTTGAGTTGATTGACTCCAAAGCTGGCCGGATCAGCTTTTACGTCGATGGACCCGAACAGGCCGAACCCATGCTGCTGGTGCACAGCATCAATGCCGCGGCCTCAGCCCACGAAATCAAGCCGATATTCGACGTCTACAAACAAAGGCGTCGCACTTACGCCATTGACCTGCCGGGCTTCGGCCATTCAGACAGAAGTCAACGCCAGTATTGCCAAACGCTGATGGTCGACGCCGTCATTGCCATGCTCCGAGAGATTCGTGAACGGCATCCAGACCGGGGCGTTGATCTTCTTGCCGTGTCACTCGCCTGCGAATTTGCTGCCAAGGCGGCGGTATCTGAACCTGATATCGTGCGCACGCTGGGTTTGGTCAGCCCCACCGGTTTTGCGAAGATTACCGCAACGCATGGCCCTCCGGACGCAGATCTTGGCAAGCCAATGGTTCACCGGATCATCAGTCTCCCGTTGGTCGGGAAGGCCTTGTTTGGACTGCTGACGATCCGGCCCAGCATCCGCTTTTTCCTGAAGAAAACCTGGGGCAAAGCCGAAATCGACGAAGAAATGTTCGAAAACGCGGCCCGGCTTAGCCGGACACCAAACGCCCACCGCGCGCCGCTTTGCTTTGTCGCAGGCTATTTGTTCAGCGCTGACATCCGATCGGTTTTCCGGCAGATCACTCAGCCAGTGTGGCTATCGCACGGCGTCAGGGGCGACTTCGTGGATTACACTCAAACCGAGGGAATCACCGAGCAGAGCAACTGGCACACCACCGTGTTTGATACCGGTGCGCTGCCTTACTTTGAAGTCCCCGAAGAGTTCATCAAAGCCTACGACACTTTTCTGGAATTAACTCAGGCCTGAGATACAAAAAACCCGGCATACCACGTTCATGGCATGCCGGGCCAGCGTCGAAGAAAGGGCCTTAAAGTTCCGACAACGCCTATTGGTCTATCACCGGGTCGCTATCTTCGGCGACCTTGACAAAGGCCTCCAGATCCTCGGCTTCCAGTGAACTCATCGACTCACCGGTGCGAACCAAATGAGCCGGATAGTCCTTGGCCATCGCCAAGCCGCCCAATGGCTTGTTGACGCCCTGGTGACAAGTCTCGCAATTGATCTTGCGGCCTTCTCCGGTGGGACCCAGACGATGCGCGGGCAAAACGCTGCTCAACGGAGAGACGTATTCCGTATTTAGCGTCCGGGTCATTTCCAGACCATACCAGGCCAGAACACGCTGCACCGGGCTTGATTCCCAGGTCGCGAAATTGCGGCTGTTGTGACAGTAAGTGCAGTTGACGTTCAGCGCTTCAGACATATGCACCATTAAGGCGTAAGTGCGCTCGGTGGTCTGCATGCTGCCAATCGGCTGACCTTCGGGCAACGCCGTTCGCCCTGCAACCCGAATCGACTCATTTCCTTCGATCAAATCTGAAAACGGATCGACCGGAAGAGAAGTCAGGCCAACCGATGCCGCCGGCTGATTTTGGCCCGCAGTCCATCCCAGCAATCCACCGCCGGAATGGTCAGATGGATCCGTGTTGAACCAGGCCCGCTCGGGAATATTCTTCCCTCGGTGACAGGTATAACAGGTCACACCGGTCTGGGCGACGTGATCATTCCAATCGACGTTGACCGTCTGGGTCATTTGCAGCATGCGCCGCGAAACCACCTTGGTGTAAACCGAGTCATCTGCAAGATTCTCGAGGTTATGACAATGCGCGCAACCCTGCTCCGGTGCAACCCATTCGGTCCATGCCTGCATGAGGCGCGTAAATTGCGCTATCGAAAGATCGCCTAAAAGTTGGACATTCTGATAGACATCACCCGCGGTCGGGCCTGGAACATCCGGCGGCATGGGCGTCGGCACTGGAACATTCGCCAGTTGCGCTTCCAGTAAGGGGTTTTCGATACGCGGGTTGGTGACTTCAACCATACCCGTACCCCGGAAGCCGGTTTGCGTCGAATCAATGGGCGGTCTTTCCCAACCTGCCGTCAGCAGCATGAAGACTGTCAGCGCTGCCAGAATGACGCCAAGAAACCATGCGAAGATTTTCATGGCTGTCCTCCCGCGGGCATCATAGATGCCGGATCAACGACCCCGGTATCCGGATAAGGCGGAACCAGACCATGCTGGATGCCCCATAAATACCAGTTATCAACTACCGTACCACTCAACAGAATGCCGATTCCGCCGGTGATCGGACAAAGAACGGCGAACCACCAGGCCCACCGATGGATTGATTCGGCGTTGGCACAGAATCCCATGGTCCAGCGCCAGAACAAGCCACTGCGTTCGTATCCCGTCCCGAGGTCAAAGGCCTGCTCAATCTCACGTTCTGAACCGAAGCGACTCGTCGCCATGACAGTGCCACCATGCATGGCGAAAAATAGAACCGAGCCAAACAGAAACACAATCGAAAGCATGTGGAACGGGTTGTAGAACAGATTCCCGTACCGAATAGAAAAGGCCGTCGTCCAGTCAAGGTGAGGGAAAATACCAAAAGGCACCGCCTCGCTCCAGCTGCCCATCAGAACCGGGCGAATAAAGCCCAGAACCAGATACAACCAGATCGCCGCAGCAAAAGCCCAGGCGACATGCGTGCCCAGACCAAGCTCTCTTGCCCGTCGATACATCCGGACCCACCAGAGAAGGATAGATGCGGTCAGGAAGAAACCGGCCAGCAACCACCATCCACCTTCATTGAGTGGCGGCAGACTCAAACCCCATTCGGGGCCAGGCGGTTCCAGCGCCAGCCAAGGCAGCTGGCGAACAAACTCAATTGGGCTCCAGTCCACCGAAGCCCACATGTTGAGCCCCATGATCTGGATGGCAATAAACCCGGTGACGATCGAGGCAAATCCAAAAGAGCCAAGATAAATCGGGCCTACCTGAGCATCACCGATCCATCCCAGCCATTTGGAATGAAAAGGCTGACCAATTCGTTGGTCGTTCCCACTGGGCAACGGCACGCCATAGTCAAACGGGCCGTGCGCCTGTGCGCGAGTGTAAATATTAAAGTTCTCAGCCATGACAAAAGTTCCCGTCTACTCTATGACCACACCGGAAGCTCAAGCCACCAGTTCCACCATTCCGGCCATCCGCGGGTCCAGAAAGGACCGCTGATCACGATACAAAGGGCACTGAACAGACCAGATGCAATGGCCAGATACAGGCCAAGTCTGTGCACGCCGAGCTCGCCGATGGAATAACCAATCGAATCGCGGAAGAAGGAATTGATGTGCTCTGCCGTACCGACAGGCTTACCCTTTCCGGGATTCAACACCGATAGGACCGCACCACCGTGCATCGCCATGGCTAGGGTCGTTGTAAAGAAGAATGTGACGGCCAGCATATGAGCTGGGTTGTAGTGAAAATGCAGATACTGATACCCGACGTTCGACACCCAGTCCAAATGACTCAAAATGCCGTAGGGGAACCCGTGTCCCCATGCACCCATCAAAACGGGACGTACGACAACCAGCGTCACATAAGCAACGATGGCAGCACCAAAGGCGATCGGGACATGGTATCCCATACCCAGCTTGCGACAAATTTCAACCTCGCGCAAAGCCCAGGAGACAAAGGCTCCGATTGCGCAGATTGTCACGATTTGCCAGATCCCACCCTCTTTCAACGGGGCCAGAGCAAGACCGTAACTTAGGTCGGGAGGAGCAATGCTGATCTGCCAGGGAATCCACGTTGGGCCCAGAGAAGCCCCATACAGGATCAACGTTACTCCCAGAATCGAGAAAAACAGCGTGGTGATGCCGAAGAACCCGACAAAAAATGGGCCGACCCAAAAGTCGAACAGGTCTCCACCAATCAGGGTGCCGCCACGCACTCGATATTTCTTTTCATAACTCAGCATAGACATGGCTACACCTCCCAGCCTGTGAGAACAACATTACTTGCCGGCTTTGCGGGGAGCAGTGCTCCCCGCTTAGCAAGGCACTACGCTACTTCTTCGCGGTTATCAACGACGCTAATCACTTGCGTCGTGGCTGCACCGCTGGCAGCAGGGCCTTCCAGCCAGTTGAAACGATCGGTACTCAACAGTACAAAGTGGATAAGAATCGCTAATGCGAACAAGAACGTAAACAACGCAATCAGGACTCTACGCGGATCGAACAGAAGCCAAATACGCCACATAGTGAATCTCCTAGGCTATTGATGCAATGAATGAAGTGACAGCAGATGCAGCAGATTCAGCTGCAACGTAGCCTTCCGGCCCCGGCAGCCACGGCCGCCATTGCCATGCCAATATGTGAGCGATGATTGCGATAGCCACGAAAACGATAAAGCTGATCACAAAAATCTTGTGAAACTCTTTAGCTTCCGATTCGCTCAGACCCGATACCGATTGGTTCTGATCTTGTTTGTCCATAACACTTACTCCTAACAAAGGCCCTTTCGGACGATGCCGCGTGTTTGCCCCACGGCAGGCTTTCCGGCATTACGCCGAGAAACATGACATCTATATCACCTTCCTCACCGAAAGGACTTGATATAGATCAATGGTGCCAACCAAATGCATTTATTGTCGGCACGTCTAGGTTTTCCAAATCCAATCCAAAACCTGCTTCAAGACGCCCCCAGTCGAGGACCATCTTCAGGCAAGTTGGATCAGAAAAAGCGGTTTCATAAGCGGCAAGCGCCTGATTTGGCGATTGACAATGCGTAATCAATCCGTCCAGCGAAAGCGCACCGTCGGATACCAGGCGATACGCACTTTCCAGATCTTTCTGTTGCCACTCTGCCGCAATGCGAATTCGAGCCTGCCTCATGAAGGCAGGAGGAAATGCAAACTGGAGCGGTTGTTGATAGAAGCCGGCCAGTACCACTTCACCATGCGGCTTCAAGCGACTGATCAGCGTATCGAGCAGAGATGCGTCTCCGCTCACATCACAGATGGTCTGATAATTCCCTTTACCATCATCGTCCGGGCATATAACCTGATAATTTTCAGAGACATCAAGACGCTTTTTATTATTCTCCCAAACGACAGGAGGCTTATTACCTAACGCCACAACCATTCTCGCAAGCAAGCGACCGAGCACGCCGTGACCAACGATCAAGTCGGGCAAGCGGTAGCCGCCCTCCGGCAACCTCAGCGCGTTGTGCGCGGTCGCCGCAAGCGCCAGAAGCACTCCTTGCTCGGATAGATTCTCATCAATGATTAGCGTGCGAGCGCCCTTCAGAACAACTCTTGACGAAGCGCCACCAAAAAGACCATGGGCTGATTCGTAACAGCGCGCTCCCGGAACGAAGACCAGCTGCCCTGCTTGTCGCCCTGATTCCGGGCCAGCATGGCGAATGCGACCAACCGACTCATAGCCAGGCACCAAGGGATAGCCCATTCCTGGAAAGGGCGGCATTTCACCCGTCCATAACAAACGTTCGGTGCCCGTGGAGATCCCGCTCACGGCTATATCGACCACAACTTCATCGTCGGCGGGCGGAACCAATCGCAGTTCTCTAAGATCAAGATTCGCAGGCCCATCAAAAACTACTGCAACAGCGCGCAAATCAGACACGCATAAGCCGCCGCTGAATGCTGCAGATAGAAGATAGACTCATTGTTGGCTCCTCTGGCTGCTAAAACAGCAACCCTGACTATGCCCCTACCATACGCCGACTAACTTTTTTGTCAAGGAATCAATTAATGCAATTTCGTGACATTTATATCGGTCTGGCTGTCAGCACACGAACCAATAATGACGCTGAAGATTGATGCTCTTTGAGCGAATCAAATCCAGTTCGCTTCAACATCGATTCAATCATCTGGCGGCTACGTGGCCTGCCCTGCCCCATGGCCATCAAATAAAAATTAAAGTAAGCCGCGGTAACCGGTTCTGCACCGCGCGTTTGGAGCATGGGCTCTGCGATCAACAAAACACCTTCAGGTTTGATGGAACGGCGAATCGACTGCAGCAAATGAATAACTACGTCGTCGTTGTGATCATGCAAAATTCTGATCAGTGATATTAAATCGTGTCCCGATGGCAATTCGTCGGTCAGAAAACTCCCGCCCGAGGTTTCCGCGCGATCCTCAAGCCCTAGTTCAACGAAGCGGTTACGCGCCAACTCACAAACAGCGGGCAAATCAAACACGCAAGCGCTGAGGCTGGGGTGAGAAGACAGCGCCGCTGCCGCAAAGACACCGGCGCCCCCACCAACATCAAGCAGGCGTTTGTGCCGATCGAACCGGTAGGCTTCTAGCACTTGGGCAGAGATCATAGTCTGGGACTCTGCCATGAGTTCACTGTAATCGGTGACGTCTTCAGACTTCAGTTGGTCTGGTCGGACCTGGCGTGCATAAGCCCAGTACTTTGCAAGATCTGTTGTATTCCGTTGGCCACGC
>JAZBPR010000072.1:0-2432 GCA_036351735.1 Wenzhouxiangella sp.
ACCATATTTTGCTGCACCCTTTTGATCGGCTGCGGACAGATCGACAAGACCATGATGCATTGGGAGCAGAGCGAGGCCGTGGCGGC
The DNA here is from genome assembly GCA_036351735.1 of Wenzhouxiangella sp. Lineage (GTDB taxonomy): Bacteria > Pseudomonadota > Gammaproteobacteria > Xanthomonadales > Wenzhouxiangellaceae > Wenzhouxiangella. Next base: position 87 of record JAZBPR010000072.1, read on the forward strand.
TGAGCTGGAAGAAATCACGGGTATTGGGCCTTCGACCAGCGCGAATTGGGAGAATGACAAATTCAGGGAATTTGTCGTTGAGTTCAGCCGAGTGCCGGCCGGGTTTACCAAGGACGACATCATTACCCAGGTCAGGGCATCGTTTGCCAATCATTTCGATACCAGCCCGCAGCATTTGAAAGTCATTTTTGCCGATTCGGGTGAGCCAGCGGGGATTTAAGCAACCTCTCGCAACTCGGCAGAGCCGCGTCGCAGTTCTGGCGGGTGATTCTAGATTGCTGGCCAAAGCGCGGAGGTTCTGGCAATTGAATGCCCTGCCGTGTCAGCCTTGCCGTGGTTGTCTTCATGTTTAAATCGTCAAATTTTGCGATATAATGCCGTGTAAGCACACAAGTCGCAATTAATAACGATTATGAAGATTACCGGTTTGCTCGCCGATGATGCCGTGTTGGCCGAGTTGGGGAACCGTGTCGCCTCTCGGCGGCTCGAGTTGCAATTGACCCAGGCACAGGTGGCGGAACAGGCGGGCATTGCAAAGCGCACACTGGAGCGCATGGAGGCCGGTCAGACCTCGCAGTTGCTGACGCTGATTCGCGTTCTTCGGGTGCTGGGCTGCGCAGCCGGCCTCGATAGCCTGGTGCCGGAGGCCGGAGTCAGGCCCATGGATCTTCTCGAGCGCAAGGGCAAACTTCGCCAGCGAGCTTCGGGAAAACGATCGACAAGGCCGACCGGCAAGCCCTGGCGCTGGGATGACGATCTGTGACCACCTTGGCCGAGGTCAGGCTATGGGGCAGGACGATCGGCGCGGTCTCGCTGGAGAAAGGTCAGGATGTCGCCAGCTTTGAATACGATGCCGCCTTTGCCCAAAGCGGTATTGAAGTGGCGCCGATCACGATGCCGCTTTCCCGGCGGGTGTACCGATTTCCGCAGTTGTCCCGCCAGACCTTTCATGGACTGCCCGGCCTGTTGGCCGACTCTCTTCCGGACCGCTTTGGTAACGCATTGATCGACGCTTGGCTGGCGACGCAGGGGCGTCCCTCCGATTCCCTTAACGCGGTCGAGCGTCTCTGCTACACGGGCAGGCGCGGAATGGGGGCGTTGGAGTTCGAGCCCGCCATCGGGCCTAAGGCGACTCCGAACGCGCGGATCGAAGTTGGCCAATTGGTCGAGCTCGCATCCGAAGTGTTGACCCGGCGCAGGCAGCTGCAGTCATCTTTTGCCGACAAGGATCTGGGCGAAGGGCTCAAGAACATTCTGCGCGTGGGCACGTCGGCCGGCGGGGCTCGCGCCAAGGCGGTGGTCGCCTGGAACCCGAATACCAATGAAGTGCGTTCCGGGCAGGTCAAGGCCGGGCCGGGCTTCGAATACTGGCTCTTGAAGTTCGACGGCATTCGTGGCAACCGGGACAAAGAACTGGAAGACCCGACAGGCTATGGCTTGATCGAGTACGCCTATTACCTGATGGCGATCGACTCCGGAATCGAAATGAGCGAATGCAGGCTGTTCAGAGAAAATGGCCGTTCGCATTTCATGACCCGCCGCTTTGATCGTCGCGCAAACGGCGAAAAGTTGCACATGCAATCGTTGTGTGCCATGGCGCATCATGATTTCAATCTGGCCGGTGCCCATAGTTATGAACAGGCTCTGATGGTGATGCGCCAACTCCAGCTACCGATGGAGGCGGTTGAACAACTGTTTCGGCGCATGGTGTTCAATATCGTGGCCCGTAATCAGGACGACCATACGAAGAACATTGCCTTCCTGATGGACAAGTCGGGCCAGTGGTATCTGTCGCCTGCGTTTGATATGACCTACAGCTTCAATCCTCAAGGTGCTTGGACTTCAAGCCACCAGATGATGATGAACGGCAAGCGCGGAGATTTCACACTGGAAGACTTTAAGGCTTGTGCCAGAGCGGCGTCGATGAAGCGGGGCCTCGCGGCCAGAATTGTGGCCGAGGTGCAGGAAACCGTTGCGAAATGGCGCAGCTACGCACAGGAGGCCGGGGTGCCAGACGAGGTCTGCGAGAAAATCCAGCGCACTCTGAATCTTCGTCCTTATAAGTAAGGTCTGCCCAAGATAGCAAGCTTTTTGCGCCAACGTTCTGGCGGCTGGTAGACGATCGCTTCTTAGCGTGCCTTGAACTGAGGTGCTCGCTTCTCCATCCGCGCCTTCATCGCCTCGCGTTGGTTGCTGCCGAGCAGCACTTTCAGCTGCAGCCAGCGTTCGCGCCGCAGGGCGCGGCGTTCGGAAATAACCCGGGTTTGCTGGAAGAGGCGCTTGGCGGCGGCCACAGCATCGGGTGAGTGCGCGGAAATGGTTTCGGCTAGGGTCAGGGCGGCGCTG
>JAZBPR010000073.1:0-6882 GCA_036351735.1 Wenzhouxiangella sp.
GGGTCGCCTGCAAAAACTCGAGGACCCAGGTTTCAGCGTTGACACGAACGGGCGCGACGCGCATCGTCACTCCGGGTTCAGCCTGGTCGAGTCGAATGGCGCTGCCGAATTGACCCGGCAGGGCGGAAAGCCGTGATTGGAGCGCCATTGCGTTGCCGGACAGGTCGGTAGGAGAGGCGTCCCGATAAGTACTCGTGGAACACCCGGCAACCCAGAGCAGGGTTGCCATTGTCCCGAGGAGGCGCAGACTCATTGGATGGGTTGAATGGGTTGGTCGAGGAGCAGCATGGGATCAATGCGAATATCACCGAGGCTGATCCGCCAGTCCAGATGGGGCCCGGTTGCTCGGCCACTGGCACCCACCCGCCCGATCACCTGGCCCTGGGCGACGTAATCCCCATTTTCGACCAGTATCTCGTCGAAGTGAAGGAAAGCGGAAATCAGGCCGTGTCCGTGGTCCAGAAACAGCGTTCCCCCTGAGAAGTACATGTCCGTGTGGACCAGCGTTACGATACCTGCGGCCGGGGCTATGACAGGAGTACCGGTCGGCGCTGCGATATCCACCCCCCAGTGCGGCGCACGCGGTTCGCCATTGAGAACGCGCTGCGAGCCATAGACGCTGGTTATCCTTCCGGAAACCGGCTGGATGAAGCCTTCGGCCCAGTCGCTGCGGGCGTCACGGCGGGTCCGGGCCGCTCGTGCCATCTCAGCTTCCTCGCGGATTCGTTGCATGACTTCCGGCTTCGGTGTGACTTTCTCGGTAGGCAGGCCGTCTATCCGTTGAACCTTGAAGTCTCGTGCTTGAGGGCGAAGTTCTCGACTGTGGATTCGACCATCAGGCAGGCGGACCTGCAAGTCATGGGCCCCAGTGACATCACGCCCGAAGCCGATGAGGAAACGACCTTGCTCGTCAATCATCAGCGCCTGACCATCCAGTTCCACCTTGCTTCCCGGAGGCGCGCTGCCGATCATCAGCCCGCCCTGGACCAGGTCGCCATCAAGCACTACGTTTGCAACCGCACTGCCGGTCAAGAGCCATAGCGAGAGCCATCCGATCATCGTCTTGAATTCAGGCATTGTTACCTCTGTGGATCGTTAGTACTTGGCCAGGTCTGAGGACACTGCGTTCACTGAGCCCGTTCCAGCGCATGAGATCGGACAGACTAACCTCGTGTCTGCGCGAAATATGCCACAACGAGTCACCGCTTCGAACGGTGTATTGGATCGGAGAGGTGCGTGGGCTGCCTGCCGCCGGGCTTTCGCTGTGAATCATCAAGCGCTGCCCTGGACGAATCAAATTGCTGGCTCCCAGCCCGTTCCAGCGCTGGATATCGTCAACACCCACAGAGTAACGGCGGGCAATAACCCAAAGGCTCTCGCCGGGCCTTACCCGATGTTGAAAGCGTCGGGTCGGCAACAGCGTCTCCTGCAGCCGGGCAAGATCAGCGTAACTGTCGGACCATGGAAGATTCTCCTCCGTCACCGCCTGCGAAGAGGGTAAGCGAAGGCGCTGGCCTACCCGCAGGAAATCACCTCGGAGGCCGTTGCTTTCGCGCAGAGCGGCAATGCTGGTGTTATGCCGTCGAGCCAATCTGGACAGCGTGTCGCCACGCCGAACGGTAATTTCATCAAAGCGGATCTGGGCACGGGTCTGAGCCAGCGGGAGAACTTGCTCGACTTCGGCCTGTTTCTGGATAGGGACGATCAGGTGGTGCGGGCCTGACGGTGGGGTCATGTGGCGGTTCAGGCCAGCATTCAGGACCACCAACTCCGGAATGTCCAGATTCGCCAGCGCCGATACCGCGACGATATCGGTCGGACCGGTCAGATCGATTTTCGCGATTCGCGGCTCGTTCGGCCATTCGGGCAGTTGCCAACCGAATTGCTCGGGCGATTGAAACAGGCAGGCCAGGCCATGGAGCTTCGGAACATAAGCCAGCGTTTCTCGCGGCAGCGGCAATGCATCCCATTCGGTCGATCGTCCCCTGGCACGGGCCCGTTGCAGTGCCCGGCCCACCCGACCTTGGCCCCCGTTGTAAGCGGCGAGGGCGAGATTCCAGTCACCCTCGAAGAGATTGCTCAAGTAAGTCAGATAATCGAGTGCGGCTCGGGTTGAAGCATAGACATCCCGCCGCCCGTCATACCAGTCGTTGATAACCAGCCCGCGGTCCTGAGCCGTTGCGCTCAGGAACTGCCACGCACCCGAGGCTCGCCCGTGCGAGTAAGCAAAAGGGTCGTAGGCGCTCTCGACGATGGGCAACAGCGCCAACTCGCCTGGCATCCTGCGACGCTCCAGCTCTGACGTGATGTCGTGCATCCACGGATGTGCACGATCCAGCACTCTGGCCATGTAATCGGGTCGGTCACCAAACCAGGACGCCCATTCCAGGGCTCGGCTATCTGCCGGGCAATCCGCGAACTCGAACCGGGCGATGAGGCGTTCGAGGAGATCTTCGGGAGCCCGGGTTTCAGAATCCTCAACTGCTTGGATCGCTGAAACGTCGGGCTGACCGAGTTCTCTCAAGGCTCGATCAACAGCATCGAACGGGTCCTCGAGTTCCGCACGCAGGAAATAGGGCACGGTTTCAGCTTTGGCAACGATCTCAGCGCTTTCTTGGCGCGGGCTGACTGTGGCGCAGGCAGCCAACACAGTAACGAGAGCTAACCCAAAGCCCAGGCGGGCAATATCCATTGATAAACGCAGAAGGTTTCTCCGACGGTCTCTAGTAGCCAGTCATTATCGCTCAAGCTCCAAGTGGGTCAACCAGACCGAATAAATCCGGGTAAAATTCATCTTCCGTCGGAGCAGTTCGATCCGGCGACTCAGTTGTGAAGCCACAGGGAATATTCCGCGTCATGATCCGTATTCAGCAGGGTCTGGATTTGCCGATTGCCGGGCAGCCTGAACAACGGGTTGATCAGGCGCGGTCGGTCGATTCAGTCGCCGTTCTCGGTGGGGACTACCCCGGGATGCGTCCAACGCTGCATGTCGGCGAAGGCGACCTTGTTCGATGTGGCCAGCTGCTGTTCGAAGACAAAAAGAATCCAGGGGTTCGCTATACCGCCCCAGCGACCGGAACAGTCAGAGCGATCCACCGCGGCGATAAGCGTTTTATGCAGGCTGTCGTGATTGAAGTCGCTGACGATACCGATGCTGTGCGCTTTGATGGGTTTTCAGAAGATCTGCTAAGTGCGGGAACCGACGACCAAGTTAGGGCGCTTTTGGTCGAGTCCGGTGAATGGACAGCTCTGCGGACGCGGCCATTCGGGCAGGTTCCTGCTCTGGATTCCAAGCCGGCAGCCATCTTTGTGCGCGTGATGGATACCCAGCCGCTTGCGCCAGACCCCAGCCTCATTATTGCGCCGCAGCTTGACGCGTTCCAGCGCGGTCTTGAGGTTCTGCAGAGACTCACGAAGGGGCCCGTGTGGGTCGCTCGTCCGCCGCTTTCCAACTTGCCGTCTTTCCAGGCCGGCCAGGTTCGCGAAGAAGTCTTTGCAGGACCCCATCCGGCGGGCAATCCCGGTACGCATATCCACCATTTGTGTCCTGTCGGCCGCGCGCGGACGGTCTGGAGTATCGACTACCAGGATGTCATCGCATTTGGCCATCTTTTCATTGACGGTGTCCGCTATACCGAGCGGGTGATCGCCCTTTCAGGCCCCAGAGTCAAGAGACCGCGGTTGATCAGAACGCGCCTTGGCGCCAGTGTGAATGATCTATGCCGGAATGAACTGGAAGAGGGCAGCAATCGCATCATTTCTGGCTCGGTCTTCAGCGGCCATCACGCCCGCGGCCCGCTGGCCTGGCTGAGCCGATGGTCCAACCAGATCACGGTGATCCGCGAAGACAATGACCGGCGTTTGTTTGGCTATCTCTCGCCAGGTTTGGATAAGCATTCGACGATGAACATTTACTTGTCGAAGCTTTTTCCCGGCAAACGACTGGATCTCACCAGTTCGACCAATGGCAGCGAGCGGGCCATGGTGCCGCTCGGTCAGTATGAGCGGGTCATGCCTCTGGATATCCTGCCAACCCAGCTGCTGAGGTCGTTGGTCGTCGGTGATCTGGAGATGTCCGAGGCGTTGGGTGCTCTTGAACTGGTTGAGGAGGATCTTGCGCTTTGTGCCTACGTCTGTGTGGGCAAGTACGAGTACGGTCCGATTCTGCGCGACGTCCTGGATCGGATTCAGAAGGAGGGTTAAGTGGGTTTGAGAGCTTTCGTGGACCGGCGAATTGCCCCGCACTTCGAGCGTGGCGGCAAGTACCAGCGGTTCTATGTGTTCTATGAAATGTTCGACACCATGCTCTACAGCCCGCCGAGCACGACGCGCACCGGCGCGCACGTGCGCGATGGTCTGGACCTGAAGCGGGTGATGATGACGGTTTGGTTCGCAGCCTTGCCGGCGCTGTTCTTTGGAATGTTCAACGTCGGCTATCAGGCTAACCTGCAGATCTCTGAGTTCGGTTATAGCCCGATTCCGGGCTGGCGCACCGACTTGGTCGCCATGCTGGCCGGCTTCGACCCCACGAGTTGGCTGGCCAACCTCCTGCATGGTGCGGTTTACTACGTTCCGATCTTTATCGTTACCTATCTGGGCGGATTTATCTGGGAAGGCCTGTTTGCCTGGAAGCGCGGGCATGAAGTCAACGAAGGCTTCTTTGTCACGGGCATTCTGTTTACCTTGATTCTGCCGCCTACCATCCCGCTTTGGATGGTCTTTTTGGGAATCAGTTTCGGCGTCGTACTGGGCAAGGAAGTCTTCGGCGGCACGGGCAAGAATTTCCTCAATCCGGCACTGACCGGCCGCGCTTTCCTTTTTTTTGCTTACCCAGCCAGCCTTACGGGCGACTCTGTCTGGACGGCGGTTGATGGGTTTACCGGGGCCACGCCGTTATCGATGGCTGCACAGGGACAGTTGGACTACGCGGCCGGCTTGTCAGTCAATGCCTCGCTGAATCCGCAGGTGGACCTGACCTGGATGCAAACCGCGCTGGGCGGGATTCAGGGATCCATTGGTGAAACGTCCACGCTGGTGATTGCCATTGGTGCGCTGATCCTGCTGACGACCAAGATTGCCTCCTGGCGGATCATGCTGAGCATGCTGCTTGGAATGATTGGCATGGCGACGGTTCTCAACTGGGCCGGGAGCGAGACCAATCCGATGTTTGCAATGCCCTGGTACTGGCATCTGACGCTGGGCGGGTTTGCATTCGGTCTGGTTTACATGGCCACAGACCCTGTTTCTGCATCGATGACCAACGCCGGTAAGTGGGCATTCGGCATTCTGATCGGAGTCATGGTGGTCCTGATTCGCGTCATTAACCCGGCCTTTCCGGAGGGAGTGATGCTGGCGATCCTGTTCGGCAACCTGTGTGCACCGTTCATTGATTACGTGGTCATCAAGGCCAATGTTGCTCGGCGCAAACGGCGTTTGCAGGAGGTGCCGAATGAAGGATAAGAACAGTATTGGTAACGTTTTGCGGGTTGCTACGGCGGTCTGTCTGGTGTGTGCGGTCATCGTCTCAACCGCGGCAGTCACGCTCCGACCGTTTCAGGCCGAAAACCGAGCGGCTTTCCGGCAGCTGAATGTGCTGCAGGCGGCCGGTTTGTATATGCCGGGTATGGACGTAGAAACCGCATTTGAAAGTGTTGAACGCCGGATTGTTGATTTCGAAACGGGTGAGTATGTGGAAGGCGCCGAAGACTTTGATCCGGCTCGTGCCGCGCGGGATCCGGCACAATCCACCGCTTTGCCGGAAGACCCGGCCGGAATTGTTCGCCGGCCGCATTACGGAGAGGTGTTTCTTGCGAGGTCCGAATCCGGCGCACTGGAGCGTGTCATCCTGCCGGTGCACGGCTACGGGCTGTGGTCGACCATGTATGCGTTCATTGCACTGGAGTCTGATCTTCGTACCATCACCGGTATCCGCTTTTTTGAACACGGAGAGACGCCCGGACTAGGGGGTGAGATTGAGAACCCCGGCTGGCAGCAGGACTGGGTGGGCAAACAGGTGAGAGATGACAAGGGTGCGGTTCGGTTCAAGGTGGATCGAGGTCCGACGCCAGAAGGCGTTTCCGACGCCGATTACCGAATTGACGGACTCTCGGGCGCAACGATCACGTCCAGAGGTGTGGAGAACATGGTGAACTTCTGGCTGGGGGATCAGGGCTATGGCCCTTATCTGGCCAGTCTGGAACGCCGAACTGAAGCTGGAGAGGTGTTGTAGTCATGGCACAGTTGAAAGCCAAAGACGTGCTGTTGGGACCGGTATTTTCGAACAATCCCATTGCGCTGCAAATTCTGGGTATCTGCTCGGCACTGGCGATCACGACGCAGCTCAGCACGACGGTCACGATGTGCCTGGCGGTCATGTTTGTGCTGACGCTGTCGAATTTCTTTGTATCGCTGATCAGAAATCAGATTCCGTCCAATATTCGGATCATTGTGCAGATGACCATCATCACGACGCTGGTGATCGTGGTGGATCAGTTTCTGCAGGCTTTTGCCTTTCAGTTGAGTCGTGAGCTGTCGGTTTTTGTCGGACTGATCATCACCAACTGCATCGTGATGGGGCGAGCTGAGGCCTTCGCTATGCAAAACCCGCCACTGATCTCGGCGATGGACGGTCTGGGAAATGCGCTGGGTTACTCGGTTGTGCTGCTGATTGTCGGATTCTCGCGCGAGTTGTTCGGGTCTGGCAGTCTGTTCGGCGTTCAGGTGCTGCCGCTGGTCAGCGAGGGTGGGTGGTATCAGCCCAACGGCCTGATGCTGTTGCCGCCCAGCGCCTTTTTCCTGATCGGCGGATTCATCTGGGTGCTGCGCAGTGTCCGGACTGAGCAGGTTGAGACCGAGCCCTATGAGATCGTCTCCAACACGCGA
>JAZBPR010000074.1:0-2508 GCA_036351735.1 Wenzhouxiangella sp.
GGTTGTCGTGCGGGCCATGGCCCGAGAGGATCTTCCTGCTGTTACTGCAATTGAGCAATCGGCTTACAGTTTTCCCTGGAGCCCCGGTATCTTCGCTGACTGTCTGAGAGTGGGCTACCGCTGTCACGTGGTGGAGGATCAGGGCACTCTCTGCGGTTATGCGATCTACTCCGTTGCTGTCGATGAAGCCCACTTGCTGAATTTGTGCGTCAGCCCGGCGCGCCGGCGATCGGGATTTGCCTCTGTGTTGCTTGACCACGTCCTGCGCGAGCTGATGCTGGCTGGCGTCGATCGCGTTTTTCTGGAAGTCAGGCCGTCAAACAAGGCGGCACTTCGTTTGTATGCCAGAGAGGGCTTTGAACGGATCGGCCGCAGGCCGGGCTATTACCCGGCCGAACAGGGTCGGGAGGACGCACTGGTGCTGCTGCGCAACCTGGACGGAGCCATGGTGTGAGCGGCAAACTGCGGGTAGCGGCGGCCCAGATCTCGCCGGTCTGGCTGGATCGGGAAGCGACGATCGCGAAGGTCGTCGATACCATCGATGAAGCTGCAGTCGCAGGCGTCGAACTGGTAGCGTTCGGTGAAACGCTGATTCCGGGCTATCCGTTCTGGGTTGAGAGAACCGACGGCGCGCGCTTTGACGATCCGATTCAGAAGGACCTGCACGCGCATTACGTTGATCAGGCGGTCTCGATTGAAGACGGTGATCTGGAGCCAATTGCCGATGCGGCCCGGCGCAACGCGATCACTGTGATTGTCGGCATTGTCGAGCGGCGGTCGGATCGTGGTCAGAGTGTTTATGCCACAGCGGTCAGCATCTCATCAAGCGGCGAAATCGTGGCCCGTCAGCGCAAGCTGATGCCCACCCACGAGGAGCGCCTGATCTGGGCTCAGGGTGATGGGCACGGTCTTCGCACGCATCCTGTCGGTCCGTTTGTTGTCGGCGCGCTCAACTGTTGGGAGAACTGGATGCCGCTGGCCCGCAGTGCCCTGCAGGGGCAGGGTGAAACCCTGCATGTCGCGCTTTGGCCGGGCAGTGCTCGCCTGACGCGGGATATCACGCGCTTTATGGCGCTTGAGGGTCGGAGTTATGTGCTGTCAGTATCGGGTTTGATGCGCGTTGAAGATTGGCCGGAGCAACTTCCTCACCATCAATTGTTGCGGCAGGCGATGGGAGACATGCCCTGGGCGCCAGGTGGATCCTGCATTGCAGGTCCTGACGGCCGCTGGCTGGTTGGGCCTACGGAGCACGAATCGGGGCTGCTGATTGCTGATCTGGACCTGAGGGAAGTCCGTCGCGCCCGGCGCAATTTTGATCCGGCGGGTCACTATGCGCGCCCTGACGTGCTGTCGCTACAGGTCGATCGGCGTTCCCAGGTCTTGACAAAGTGCAAGGACTAAAGCGGGCCGGCCTGGCCTTCGGAAAGCGCTGCTTTTCACATTTCATTAACAGCGGTCAATCAATAAACTTGGTCGAGCCTCGCGACTACTGACCCTCAGCACCCTTGGGTCGTGCGTGCGCTCGCAGTTCTGAAGCCCTTTCTTCGCACCGTCAGGCGGTCGCGAAGCACTTTGGTGGTGGCTTCGTTCAGTTCGCCAACAATTTTAAAAAGAGGATACTGATTTGATGAAGCGTAACCCCCTGTACCTGATGATCGTCTCGGCGCTGCTGGCCAGCCCGGCTGTCTACAGCCAAGAGGAGGAGTCGGAAGACACTGAAGCCCATACGATTGATCGCATCGTCGTCACCGGCACCCGAGTCGCTGGACGAACAGCGACCGACACGGCCGTGCCGGTCGACATCATCGATGCGCGGGCACTGGAGAACGCCGGGACATCCGAACTCAACGAAGCCTTGTCCACGGCCTTGCCATCCTTCAATTTTCCGCGGCCGGGACTGGCCGACGGGACCGATACGATCCGCCCGGCAACGCTGCGCGGCCTGGGACCGGACCAGACGCTGGTGCTGGTCAACTCCAAGCGCCGGCACACGTCCGCACTCGTCAACGTGAACGGCACCATTGGCCGTGGTTCGGCGGCGGTTGACCTGAACACCATTCCTATGGGTGCGGTTGGAACGCTGGAAGTCCTGCGGGATGGCGCTTCGGCCCAGTATGGTTCTGATGCGATTGCCGGCGTCATCAACGTCTTGCTGCGCGAGGCAGACAGCGGCGGGTCGTTGCGCGCCTCCTACGGCGCACGGGTGACCGATTACACCACGCCGACCACGCCGCCTCCGGCAGGCGCCACCTGGAGTGCGCCAGCCAATATCTCCCGCAGCCTGACCGATGGTGAGGTGTTCACCGTTGGAGGGTGGTCGGGATTTCAGCTCGGTGACGACGGCTTTCTGACCCTTAGCTTCGAATACAAGGACCAGGCTCGCACCGAGCGCAGTGGCTGGGACTACCGTCAGCAGTACCCGCTGGTTGACGGAGAGTTTGATCCGCGCGAGCAGACCTTCGATCGTTTCAACGCCTGGTACGGCGAGCCTGAGATTGAGCAACTCAC
>JAZBPR010000075.1:0-4190 GCA_036351735.1 Wenzhouxiangella sp.
CACGGCCTTGATGACCCGATCGGTGCGATCGACCGACCAGTCCTTGAATAACGGAAATGCGCGCAAACCAATCGCGTCACAGTATCGCGAGAGCACGCCGGCAACCTCGGCAATATGCTCCTCGGCGTCTCCATCCATCACCACACCCGGCTCAAACTCAATGCCCCAGGCTGCCTTGCCCGGCTCCAGCACCACGGCATGTGCGCCAAGCTGGAACGCTCCGATCTCGAACGATGAGCGGGTGCGCAGTGAAGGGTTCAGAAACAACAGCGCAACTGTTTTCCCCGCCAGGTGCTGATTGATCGGGTTGGTCCTGAGTTCGGCCGCTTTGTCGAGCAGAGCCTGAAGCTCGTCAAGTGACCAGTCCACGGTGGACAAGAAATGACGCATATTGGCTATCTCGGTTAGCTGAATGGAGGGACGGCAGCAGGCTGTGATTTTTCGGCCGCCGGGGCATGAAGTGAGTGAGTCATAATAGAGAAAGTTTCAATCAGGTGAACAAGCGATGGGTATCGAAGTCGGGCTTTTGGGGCTGATCTGGTTAATCGTTGTCATTTGGGCCATCATCAAGACTGCGCAGTCTCGGGTTGGGCTCGTACCTAAATTCTTCTGGATCCTCATCCTGCTGTTCTTCCCGCTGCTGGGCTTCATTTTCTGGCTGTTCCTGGGGCCCAAGGGCTAGCTACGGGCATCTGAGCAGGACGGACCCAGGCGCTCAGCCCACCTTCAGCCGGGCAAATTTCCGCTTTCCAACCTGCAAAACGCCTGAAAACCCGCTGCTCAGCGCAAGCCCACGATCACTGATCTTGGCGCCGTCGATCTTGACCGCGCCCTGGTTGATCATGCGGAACGCTTCAGAGTTTGAGGCCGTCAGGCCGCAGGCGGTCAATGCAGCCGCGATACCAAGTCCGTCAGCCCCGGCCGGCAAGGTCTTCTCAACCATTTCATCCGGCATCTCGCCCTGCCGGAACCGCGCAATGAAAGTCTCGCGCGCCTTTTCGCCTGCGCCGGCCCCGTGGAAGCGATCAACCAACTCGACACCCAGCTCGAACTTGACGTCCCGCGGATTGCGACCCTCATCAACCGCGGTTTTCAGATCTTGTAGTTCGGCGGTTGGCCGGAAGCTCAGAAGCTCGAAATATCGCCACATCAGATCATCAGAGATGCTCATCAGTTTGCCGAACATCTCGTCCGGCTCCTCGGTGATCCCGATGTAGTTGTCCAGAGACTTGGACATCTTCTGGACCCCGTCGGTCCCCTCCAGCAAGGGCCAGGTGATGATGACCTGAGATGGCTGCCCATCCTGCGATTGAAGCTGACGGCCGACCAACAAATTGAAGGTCTGGTCGGTTCCCCCCATTTCGATGTCGGCTTTCAAAGCCACCGAGTCATAACCCTGGACCAGCGGATAGAGAAACTCGTGCACGGCAATCGGCTGGCCACCCTTGTACCGCTTGGCGAAGTCGTCACGCTCCAGCATCCTTGCCACTGTGTGTTTGGAGGCAAGACGGATCATGTCGGCCGAGCTCATCTTCCCAAACCACTCTGAGTTGAAGCGCACTTCGGTCGTCGAACGGTCCAGAATCTTGAACACCTGCTCGGCATAGGTCTGCGCATTGGCGCGGATTTCATCCTCGCTTAACGCCTTGCGGGTGACATTCTTGCCGGTCGGATCACCGATCATTCCGGTGAAATCCCCGATCAGGAAGATGGCGACGTGACCGGCTTCCTGAAAGCGCCGCATGGCATTGATGATGACGGTATGCCCAAGGTGCAGGTCGGGAGCGGTTGGGTCGAAACCGACCTTCACGCGCAGGGGACGGCCAGAATCCAGCCTTTGCTGCAATTCATCCACCTGAATGATTTCGGCAGCACCACGGGTAATTTCGTTCAGCGTTGTCACGTTGCTCGGAGATTTCTGGGTTGAAAGAAAGCCGGACGATTGACTTTAATGAGCCTAAATCGGTAATGTTAGCGGGTTTTTATGCGCGAAAGCTCAGGCATGTCGAGAAAAACCATGGCGCGACGTCGCGCTGATCATGGCCAGATGAAGGTGAGGCTGCTCGCCCAAGACTGGATCCAGCGATGCCTGAGCGCTTTTGGCGCAGCAACCGGGGCACTCCGCGCACATCCGCGTTGGGCATCCAGCGCGGCCGGCCTCATCGTGCTCGGGGCGGTGCTGGCGCTATTTGATGCCGATACCGGGCAAGACAGCAACCGGATCAGTCAATCGGTTCTTCAAATTCCGGATCGCGACAGCTCTCAGCCCGCACCTGATATCAGCGGTGATGAAGATCGGCTGATTTCTGCCACGGACAGCACGCCCGAAGCCCAAGTTGATCCGAGCACCCAGCCTGTTTCCTCAGAGCGCGACTGGCAATTTGTCGAGGTCCAGTCCGGACAGACGCTGGAACGGATTTTTCGTGATTTGGGTTTAAGTGCGCGTGAGCTCCATGAGCTGGTTCACCTTGACGAGCACACCCGGCAACTGGCCGATATTCGCCCCGGAGACCAGTTCGGCTTTGAATTCGACGAAGACAACCGGCTGCTCGCGCTTCGGGCTGATTTTGACGAGCAACGCTGGCTGATCGTCGAGCGCGAGGAATCAGGTCTGGCCTCCCGGTTTCAGGACCGCGCGATGGATTCGCGTGTGGTCGAGGCCAGCGGCATTATTTCTTCATCACTGTTCAACGCAGCCAAGGACGCTGGCCTGTCAGACAGCATGACCATGCGCCTTGCCAGCATCTTCGGGTGGGATATCGACTTTGCCCTCGACATCCGGTCCGGCGACCGATTCGCACTGATCTATGAAGAGATCTGGCGCGATGGGGAGTTCCTTCGCGATGGCCCGATTCTCGCCGCGCGCTTTGTTAACCAAGGAGACGCCTTCGAGGCCATCCGCTTCGATGCCGGAAATGGACCGGACTACTTTGCGCCCGACGGTCGTCCGATGCGCAAAGCTTTCCTGCGCGCCCCTCTGAACTTCAGCTACGTGACCTCGAACTTCAACCCGCGACGGTTTCATCCGGTCACCCGGCGGATTGCACCCCATCGAGGAACGGACTACGCGGCTCCGGTCGGTACGCCGATCTGGGCGGCCGGCGACGGACGGGTCACCAAATCCGCCTACGACAGCCTCAATGGCCACCATGTCTTCATCCAGCACGGCAACAACATCGTCACCAAATATCTCCATCTCTCGCGCCGTCAGGTCGCGCGCGGCGATCGCGTCCGTCAGGGTCAGACAATCGGACGTCTGGGCGCCACGGGCCGCGTGACCGGCGCCCACCTGCACTACGAGTTTTTGGTCAACGGCGTCCACCGAAATCCGCGCACCGTGGACCTGCCGCCTGCCGACCCTCTTCCGCCCGACCTGATGGACAGCTTCAGGCTAGCCGGCGAACCACTACTGGCCAAGCTTCTGGAGCTGCAGGGCCCTGAGGTGCTGCTGGCCCAGCGCGAAGCAAATACCTGCGAACAGTCAGACACCGACTGCTGAGGTGTCGAGCTACTTCGTTGGCCTGATTTCAGGCACCAGCATGGACGGCATTGATGCCGTTGTCGCCGACTTTGAAACCGGAAAGCCGCGTGTCGTCGCGGCGGAGACGCTGGCATTCACCGAAGAGATCCGCGCCGAACTCGAAGCGGCACGCCGGGACCCTTACTCATTCCCGGCAGGTCGACTGACCCGGCTTGATGCCAGACTCGGAGACGCCTTTGCACAGGCGGCGCTGCGCGTGATCGAGAGAGCCGGACTTGAACCGGCGGACATCACCGCCATCGGCAGTCATGGCCAGACGATACTGCACGACCCGGACCACTCCCCACCCAGCACCCTTCAGATCGGCGATCCCCACCGCATTGCGGCGCTGACCGGCATCGTGACCGTTGCCGATTTCCGCAGAGCCGACCTCGCGGCGGGAGGACAGGGCGCACCCCTGGCTCCGCTGCTGCATCAGGCAATGCTGGCCAGCCCGAACGAGAATCGGATCGTCCTGAACCTGGGCGGCATCGCCAACCTGACCTTGCTACCAGCAGACGGCGAGGTCAGCGGCTTCGATACCGGTCCTGCGAACTGCCTCATGGATGAGTGGTTCAGACAACACCACCATCAGCGGTTTGACAGAAACGGCGACTGGGCAGCAACCGGGCGGGTGGATGAGGCTTGGCTACACCAACTCCTTCAGGAC
>JAZBPR010000076.1:0-3872 GCA_036351735.1 Wenzhouxiangella sp.
GGCGTCACTGTGCTTGTGTGGGTGAGCAATGGTCTGGATATCGGCCTGAATTTCGTCCAGTCGGGCGATCCGTTCCGGCGTTCCAATCACTGCATAGAACAACTCGCGACCCTGCCCACTTTCGGCATAGGGGAAGAGCTTAATCCGCTCTGGCCAGGTGTCGGCCAGTGCCTCGAACCAGGTTCGGATGTCGTCCGGGGTGCTGATGCGCTCGCCGAGTGCGTGGCCGACGACTTCTTCGAAGTTCGGCGCTTCGTCGACGTAGGTCGTTTCGGGTAGGAACGGGCTGTTGGCCGCTGCGAGCGAGCTGGCGAACAGTAGGGACAGGCAAGTGAGAAAGCGAGGCATGGCGTGGCTTGCAAATGGGTAGAGTGCCAAGGATAACGAATTCAAGGCTGTGAATCGTTGTAAGACGACCGACACGGGGCTGGAAATCAGCCGGGTGTTGTAGCTTCGTTCTCGCGGCGTTGCAAGGTGTCGAGTGCGTGGCCGGCCATGCTGGTGCCCGCTTCCTGCATGGTCAGGTAGGTCTCATCGGCACCAGCCTGACGGATCAGTTCGACATTCTCTTCGTATAGAGCATGGGTAATAATGGCGCCTGTAAACCCTCTCTGTCGAAGCTTGCGCGCGGCGATCACTTTCGACTCGAGATCATCGATGGCCAGCACCGCGACCTCCAGCAGGTCTAGCCGAACGTTGCTCCAGAAATCACTATCTTCGGCATCTGCCAGTACGACCGACCGACCGGCTTTCTGATGTTCATCGACCCGGTAGGGGTCCGCGTCTATCCCGGTCACCTCTGGAATGTGCGGCTGGATAGCGGTGAAGGCGGCCGTTCCGGTCCGGCCCATGCCGAAGATCATCACGCGGGTGTGACTCAGATCGGGTGGGATCTCGTCGGGATGAATTTCATCACGCTGGTAGCGGCACAGGATGCGCTCAAGGCGCTCAAAGAGCGGGTGGGCAAAGCGGTTCAGTGGAGCAGCCAAGGCAAACGACAGAGCAACCGTCAGTGCCAGCGGCACCAGCCACTCTGAGAGCATGGGCAGGCCCGAGGCGACAATCAGGCCGAACTCGCTGTATGCAGACAAGGTCAGCGCCCCCAGAAAAGCGTTGCGTGCGCGCAGTTTGAAGCGTGTCAGGATGAGATAAAAAAGAATCCCCTTCAGCGGCAGGATCAGCACCATCGTCAGTGCGAATATCCAGTCGTTCAGACTCGGGAGGCCCGACATCCCGATCTGTAGAAAAAAGCCGACCAGGAACAACTCTTTGAGACCCCAGAGTGACTCGGACAACTCTCCGGCGCGCGGGTGGTTGGCCAGCAACATGCCCATGACCAGTGCACCCAGTTCCGGACTCAAGCCCACGACCTCAAACCCGATGCCCCCCAGCACCAGCGCCAGCATCATGCCCATCAGCACCAGCAACTCGTCGTGCCCAATGGCGTTAAAGAGCCAGTAAAGGATGGGGCGCAGCAGCGGAACGGCAAAGACCAGCAACGCCCATGGAGACGGCTCATGCCCCCCGCCCAGGCTGAGCACGGCCAGCGCAATCAGGTCCTGAATGATGAGAATGCCGATGGCGACCCGGCCGTGAAACGCCGTCAGTTCGCGCTTGGCCTCCAGCATCTTGGCCGCCAGCACCGTGCTGGAAAATGCCAGTGCAATGCCGATGGTGATGGCCAACTGCCAGTTCAGGTCCATGAAGAAATGCAGCCCTGGTGCGAAGACTCCAACCGTAATCGCGAAGTGCAGGACGCTGCCGCCCAGCACCTCGGGACGGACCAGCTGTCGCCACTTCAGCTTCAGGCCAACGGTGAACAGCAGCAGCAAGACGCCAAGGTGGGCCACGTGATCCAGCACGTCGCCGGTAAAAGCCGGCAGAAGACCGTAGCGCTGACCAAACCAGTTCAGGCCGAAGCCGGCAGCCAGAAACCCGACCAGCGGCGGAAGACCGATCTGCTTGACTGCCAACCCCAGAACGAAGGCCAGCGTGAGACTGAAAACTTCGAGCATCGCCATGCCTAAAGCATAGCCCAGTGCTCATCGCTGGATGGCGGAAAATCTGAGCTTTGCGGTGGGCTGACTTCGGTGGCTGCGGCCAAACTTGCCGTACTATCGACCGTCGAACTGAATCCACCGACCTTAGAGTCCAGAACCCGACCGGGAATTCCGATGCTGAGCTACCGTCACGCCTTCCACGCCGGCAACCCGGCCGATGTGTTCAAGCATGCGGTCCTCATTGCGCTTGTGCGCGCAATGCAGTGCAAGGAAAAAGGCATCCGCTTTATCGACACCCATGCCGGTGCAGCGATGTACGACTTGTCCAAGGAATTTGCACAGAAGAACCTTGAGTTTGAACGTGGCATTGGTGCTTGGTGGAATTCGAATGAGGTGCCCGATCCGCTGGTTGACTACCTTGCCGCCGTCCGCCGACATAATCCGGACGGGGCGCTACGCTTTTATCCCGGCTCGCCTCAGTTGCTGATGGATCACCAACGCACACAGGATGAGCTGGTGATCTGCGAGTTGCATTCGACCGAGCAGCAGGTGCTTCGCGAACATTTCGAGCAGGCGCGCAAGGTCCGGATTCATGCCGGCGATGGCTACGCCGCCTTAGAGCGCTGGCTGCCGCCGCCGACGGGCCGGGCACTGGTGCTGATCGACCCGCCGTATGAGCGAAAGAGCGAGCTGGATGATCTGGCTGTTGCCATGGCCGGCGCTTTGAAGCGCTGCGCGCACGGTGTTTTCGCCATTTGGTATCCGGTGATAGAAGGGCGCGAGACCACGCTCGATCGGATCCCCGGCAGTCTTGGTCTGGACGGTGAGCGCTGGCTGGATCTTCGGGTGATGTTTACCGAGGCACAAAGAATGGGACGCATGACCGGCTGCGGCATGGCGGTGGTCAACTGTCCCTACCGAGCCCGGGCAGAACTGCATGCGCTTGCCGACGGTTGGCCGTTCAGGAGTTAATGACCCGCTGCCGGCCGCTGGTCCGGAATATTCACCAATGTCTCGGCGGGCGCGCTGCTGGCGTGGGAGTCTGCCGAGGGTGATTCTCCAAATGCCTTCCGGTAGGCGTGCGAGAAACCATCCAGGCTGTTGAAGCCGACCGCATAGGCAATTTCGCTGATGTTGCCGGCGCGGGCGAGTATCAAATCTCTTGCGCGATTCATGCGCGCTGCTCTGAGCAAGGCCCACCCTTCGCCATTGTTGCTGGTGATGCCCAATCTTGTGTCGCGCCATCGACATTGAGCCCCGGGCAAAGCTGCACGGTCACCGTAGAGTTCTCGCCGGAATCGGCTCGTGGTGGCAGCTTCGAGGCCAGCTTCGAGATCCGCAGCGATTCGCCGAGCAGTCCAGATATCATCACACTGCGCGCATCGGCTCAAGCTATTCCGATCCCCATCTTTGGCCCTGTTGGATTGATTGGGTTGATCCTGGGGATGTTGCTGATTGCGACTTTTTCTCTAAGAGCTAGAGCTGGGGTGCTGCCAGATCGTTGATCTGGGCTTCTCAGGAGTCTGGGTCAGGCTTCCCGCGGGCGTTCTTGATCTGCCCGCGCTGGCGTTTGGCCTGAAGGCGCTTGGCCTTGGAGGCTTTCGTCGGTCGGGTCGGAATACGCCTCCGGGGATTGCGGCTGGCCTGTTCAATCAGGTCAGCCAGGCGCAGTCGAGCTTCGTCGCGGTTTCGCTTTTGGCTGCGGTGGTTGCGTGCTTCGATGGTGAGAACGCCCTGGCTGTCGATGCGGCCGCCGGCGAGCTCGATAAGTCGGTTTTTGGTGCCTTGATTCAGGAAGCTGGTGCTCAAAACATCAAAGCTCAGCTGAACGCCGGTCTCGGTGCGGTTGACGTGCTGGCCGCCGGGGCCACC
>JAZBPR010000077.1:0-8138 GCA_036351735.1 Wenzhouxiangella sp.
ACCGCCGAGATTTCCCTGGACGCGCCCTGGAGCGAAATCCGCCGGGGCCTGGAAGCCCTACAAGTTTCCGAATTCCGGAGCGGCAACTTCCGCTTCTTTCGCCGGAACGAATTGCAACCCAAAACCCGTAGAATATTAAAATCCTTGAAAATCCACAGCCCAAAATCCATTCTCGACTTCGAAAAAACCCCCGAAAATCCGTAGACACACGCCGAATTTCATTCAGCGGAGCATCCCGTTTCACTTCCGCCAGTTACGACGGGAACTTAGGCCGGGGCGCGAAAACCCAAGTCGGAGAGCGCGGACGCCTCCAGGACGGTGACCATTTTGTCTTCGGTGCTCCAGTCTTCCGGCCGCTTCGGGTGTTTTTTCATAACATAATCTCCATGTTTGGGGTTCGTTTCGAAGGCGTCAATGACGGTGGACGCCCTGCGCAGCCACACCGGGCAAGTGTCGTTTGCGCCACGTTCACCTCCCGGGCCAACGCCCTTGCTGAGGCCGGGTTCGGCCCCCTCATCCGTTGCACCATTTTGCGCTTAAAGGTTTGCGGGTATGGCATCTTTCGGTTCCCTTCTCGCCCCCTGTTTATAGTTTTTTCGCGTTGCCCGTCACCCAGGAGGGCAAAGCGTCGGAGGCAAGGGATGGGGGCAGGTCGCAGTCGCTTTTCTACGTTGAAAGCGACGCCTGCAGATACTGGTGACTGCAGGCGTAAGATGTGCTCCCAAACTCCTGTAGATCATTTTTTTCTGTTGTGATAGATTATCTCCGATTATTACCTGTTGGCACCCGGTGGAGTAGCTCCTCGAGCTACGCCGAGACCAATCTCCACAGGAGATGAGATGGACTTTGGCGCAGACTGGAAGCCCGCCCGAATGGATGACCATCGAAGAGGTGGCCGACTACCTCAAGTTCAGCAGGTCGAAGTTTTGCGGCATGGATCAAAACGGTGAGATCCCATGTTTAAAGGCAATACCGTTCACTTTGGGATTTCAATTGATCAATCGTGCCAGATTGACCAAGGGCCAATGCAATTGGCCCCTACCATTTTTCCGGTAAAATGAACGGTATTGTGTTTAAAGGTCGTCGGCTGTTGGCGCTTTTACCGTCCGGAAATTGACGAGTGGATGTTGAAGCAGCGGTCGATCGGTGGGCGGGGAGAAGCGAGATGAATTCGAATTGCAGACAGGCTCGAATGCTCCTGGCCCAGCAATCGACTGACTATTTCCAAGCGTTATCGAATGCCATCGATTACTTTGGTGGCCAAGGAATCCGCTATGTGTGACCCGTCTCGACGGAGTATCCGCTTGGCTGTGCCCTGCCGCACGTTTATCATGCGTGCGGTCGTGGACGCGGTTGAAGAAACAAGCCACTTGACCATTGCCGCGTTGTGGGCGATAGAGTCCGGGGACGATCTTGATGACGTTGCGTCCGCACTATCGCTTCCTCGCCGCTTGTTGGATGAGGAACTGGCCTTCCTGGCTCACATGCGCTTCATCTCTTTCGAGAATGGGAAACACGAACTGCTCCAAGCCGGGGCCGACCGGCTGCGGATCTGGCGTGATGTTAAAGCATTCAACGGAGAGGTTCACCAAGTTGTCGCAGACAGGGTCACCGGTGATTTCGTCGGCGACTACGAACAGGCCCAGCCCGAAGACGCGCACTTATCCCCTCTCGTTTCGGACCGATATCTTCAACATATCGTTCAGTCAAGCGGCTGCTTGCTTCCTCTTGCCCATCAATTCGGCCTCCCCAATTGGGATGAAAATCGCGACGGAGAACTCACTGAAGGAGACCCGGCTATCGGCTCCGTTCGTATCTCCATCCGTGTTGCAGATGAACAGAAGCAGCCTATCTGCGGCGTACTTGACTTGGAGGCGTTGACACTTGCCAGTGAACCAGATGGTCGCAGGTTAATTCCGATTCTTACTACCATTTCGTTTGCTAAGACCGACAACTCAGACAATGCGTATATGGTGGCTTGCCACTGCACGGGTTGCGTGTGGCGATCGTCTCAAGAGCCAGTGCCGCCAAGCGACCGGGTTTCTGCCGTCCTAGAGCTACCTAACCAACGCGACGAACCTGAAATGCGGCAGCTCTTGACTGCCCAATTTCACACAGAAGCTCCAGGCAAGAAGGGCGTAAAGTCGAATCTCACCATCAAGAAAACAAAAGCCATCTGCTGGACACCGCGCCGCACTTTTGTCGAGGCTATTCGTCTTGGAGAGCCCCAGAGATGAAAGAAGTTAAAACGATTCAGCGCGGATACAGAGCAGTTCGATTAGTTCACACTGGCGCAAAAATCGCGGCGAAGCGCGGCATCGGAAAGGCGGGCTCGCAAGCAGCGGTCAAGATCATTGGCAAGGCAAATGTCGTTATTGCCGTCGCGGACGCTGCCCTTTCTCTGGCCGAATTGGCGTGTGCGTGTCTTGAGTTGGTACGCGTTCGAGAGGAGACAAAACAGCTCGAAGAAACAATCCGCACGGAGGAGGAGCGACTGGCCGCAGAGCTAGAGATATTGAAAATGGCGGTCTCCGAGGAGTTAACCCGCCTTGCAGATCGTCGCAAGGTTGCCGCGGTCGGCAACAAGGTGCGCGAACAAACGTTTGCCATTCTTGAGGCGGTTCGTCGGACTATCGACGACCTTGCTGGCTCGGACGAAGTCGCGAAGCACGAAAAATATCAGCAGACCATTCAGCAATATGAAATCGTGGCGCGGCGATACGACGCGCTGACTGACGAACTCTACGGATAGTTGTGATGGAGGAAATCATGTCCGATAACAAGGGAGCGCAGGAGATAAGCCAGGCCATTCAGGAAAGCATCTCCGCTAACATCGATTTTCTGAGCCGAATCGGCGACCGACCAGACGTTCAAGCGGACCAAAGGGTTCAAACTGCGGCCTGGAACGCGATTGGCGACGTGGCCAAAGAAGGCCTTAAGGTTTGGCAGGAGTATATCAAACTCGCCGACTCCAAAGAAAAGACCAAACAGGTTTTCATGCAGAGCCAAACAGCGCTCGAGAAAATCGATGCAGATCTCCGCAAGGCAGAGATCAGTCACGAAAAGTTCAATGAGCGCACGGTGGATATCCGGCGAATGATTGACGCAACGCTCGATCGGATTCAGCCGTTGAGCGAACTGATGGGGCTCATGCTACAAAAAGGGGATCTCCTCACCGAAGACGTTGCGCTTTTCGACCGGGCGATGAGTGTGAACAAGCAGATAATTGAGCTCATGACGAGCCTACATCGGTTCATGGAGAAACGCTAAGTGCTACCGCTCATCCTCATCGGTCTTGGTGCGATTTCCCTGGGAGCGACAGCCGCCACGATTTACGTGAAAGGCGAGACTGAGGAAGAGCGAAAGCGCCAGCGAAATCTGCGTTCTAAGCACGCGGCCTTCAGGAGAAAAAAAAGCGCGGACCGGCGTACCGAGTTGGCGCTTCTAATAGCAGAATACAGAGCAGATGCTGAGGAAAAGCTTGCGATTAGAGAGAAGGTCGTCCTGGAATTCCAAGCCGTATTGGACGAACTTGCCCGCCAATTGAGCGACGGACAGTTCACTCCTTCGCGTCGGGCCGCACTATTTTCTCTCCGTCAGAAGTTCGAGGCAAAGAAGCGACGCCTCGAGAGCTTCAGCGCCTATCTGCGTGAGTACATTCGCTCCCTGGAAGATGTGCTTGATGAGGCTCCAGAGCCACCTGGCAATTCACTTCCCGCTGGCTACCCTTACCCAGGAGCGGTGCTCACATTCTCGAGACAGGAGCTTGAGTCATTATCATCTCGATCGACGGATCTCGGCCCACGGCTGTTTGTTTTTGACCGCAGTACAATGGACCATCCGGCACTCGAGTCGTGGGAACGGTTTCCTGTATTGGTATCCTGGGGCAGAGGTGGCCGCCTCGGTTGTTCAATCAACAGAGGGATTCTTCTGACGGCACATCTAGATCCCGGGAGCCCCTTCCGTGCCACGGTCACTAAGGTGAGACGTTCGTTTTCGGACGTTAAAGCATACGGCGTTCGGATGCGAATACACCGTGAAGACCAACGCGTACGGCACCGCAAGCTCCTCCTCGGGTCTGAACTCACGGTGTATGGACTACAGTATTCGTACGACCTCGAACCTTTTCAGGTGCATGGAAAAGCGAAGGACTGGACCCGGGTACTGGTAACTGAACGAGAGGACCGAGCCGGTCATGAGGACCAGTTCAAGCAGATACCGCTATGGGTCAAAGAGAATTTCGAAGCGGTTGTCGGACAACTCGCCGACCTCGTCGAGTCAAAAGAGAGGTGGCTGGTCGCTCCTGACCCTGATGCTGAAGATGCCCCCCGGGTGAGGTTTCAGAATCGCAATTTGGGCTTCTGGGCTCGTTTTGAGAAAGTGGATGGAGGCGTTTGCCTAGAGTATGAAAAACCCCTTGAGGCCAACGCTGCTATAGAAACTGGAGGGATCTACGCAGCCTTTCCAGCAACGATTGTGCCCCAACTCTACGGAGGCGAAGGCACTGAGCAAGAGAAGCGGGTAGCACTCGAGAGCTGCGAGCTTTTTGCCTTCTTCGTGGCGCATGAGTTCGAGCGTCAGCGACAAATACTTGAGTCAAATGAAGGTGGTCTATTCTATCGGCAGTGGGAAATGATCACTCGACGCCTCATCGAAGAGGCCAGCTGGAGCGACCCTTTCCCAGTCGAGATCGAAGAGGCCCTAGAAAAACCAGATAAGCGTTGGGCGCTGTACCCGTGCAAAGCCCGAGAAGTTGCCATTTGGTTCGAACGCCAAGGGAGTGCATATCTCGAAGCATTCATCGATGGAGACCGCATTGGGGTAATCGAGAGTCACGAAGGTGGAGCATACCTGCTTCTTGATCCACGGCGCGATGTCGAAATCGTGCAGGACGTCTTTCTCGGCGACCTATATATCAGGGTGCGGCAAAAACCAGTAGCCGAGCGTAGGCAGCTTGACTCCTTGCAGTCCTTCAGAATTGGGAACGTCGTCAACCAAACTATCAAGACCTACGTATTGAATCCCAAAGCATTCTCCAAGGCACCCCCTTTTGACCGCATTGAGATTCGACCTTTCGATCAGCGTATCGCCGAAGATGAAAGCCAGCTCAAGATTCTTCAGAACATGGTTTCTTGCCCTGACCTGTATGCGCTGCAGGGTCCTCCAGGTGCTGGCAAGACCACCGTTATTGTTGAGTTAGTTCGCCAAGAGCTTGTAAAAAACCCGACGGCAAGGATCTTGGTAACCAGTCAAGCGAATATCGCGGTGGACAACGTGTTAGAGGCATTGCGGTCTTACCTGCCGCCGGAAATCCTCATTCGTTGCGGCAACCCAAACAAGATTTCGGCCAACCTGCAGGATTTGACAATGCAGGCACGGCATACTTCTTACAGGGCAGTGGTTGAACAGGCGCATGTTCGTGGAACCAACAAGGAACTCGTTGCCTGGTGGCGGTCTGAACTGTCTGAACACGTCGATTCACACTTCGGCGAAGTGATGCTTCGGCAAGCGTCTGTGGTCGGCGCAACATGTGTTTACCTGGGTAACCATCGAAAAGGCCTCGATCGACTGGACTTCGATCTCGTTGTTGTTGACGAGGCAGGCCGCGCGACTCCGCCTGAGTTGCTGATTCCTCTGATTCGGGCACGACGGGCCGTAGTGATTGGTGACCACTACCAATTGCCACCTTTCATTGAACCATCCATCCGTGAGGGGAAACTCGATTTCGGCATTTCGAAGGCGGAACTGGATGAACTGATCTCGCACAATCTGTTTGCCCGCCTCCACGGAGCTGCTCCAGAAGACCGGCGTTCTATGCTCAGCACGACCTATCGCCTACCTGGGCAGGTCGCAAAGCTCGTCAGCAAGACATTTTATGACGGAAAGATCAAAGCCTCCAAGGCATCGACGCGGTCGCGCATATTTGCAGACACCCTGACGTGGGCGGACACATCCAAGCTGGACGGCTACAGCGAGCACCGTGTGGGTACTAGTCTCGTCAACTACGGCGAGGCTAAATTGGTGCTGGACCTCATGCATTTCATAGTCGAAAGCGCATGGGAGGTCTTCGATGCCAAGACCGAACGTCCTCTCCATGTGGCAGTCCTCAGCCCCTATGCGGCTCAAGTATCTTTACTGCGACGCAACTTGGCTGGGCTGATTGCGCAGGAAGGCCACCACGGTGTCGCTATCGATGTGGAAACCATTGATGCCTACCAAGGGAAAGAAGCGGATCTCGTTATTTACGCTGCGACTAGATCGGCTCGGCCGTCTGAGTTCCTCAACGACAGATTCAGGCTCAATGTTGCGTTGAGTCGCGTGAAACGCGAACTGGTAGTCATCGGTTCCGCGAATTCGTTGTGCCAGATGGTGCCAGGGAGCGGCAGGAACATCTTGGCTGAAGTGTATGCCTTCTTCTCTCGTGAGGGAGTGTGCGTTCCCATTAGCCGCCTTGGCAGAGCTGGTTTGGCTGGAATCTTCACGGAGGCAGCGAGACCCAAGAGAGCGGCCAAAAAGCTGAGTGGCTTTGAAGAGAACAAGGATGTCAGAGTACTCTCGGTTCATCCGAGAAGAAGGCGCTGGGAGGCGGAGTCTGTCGGCGTAATCGATGTTGGTTCTACCGGATTGCGATATTTGGGCGTGGCGCCCAATGTCTATGTAGATGGCTTTTTGAAAGCCCCTGCCGATCCAGGTCATCGTTTGTTTGAAGAGAACGAAAGACTCGACCTGGGTGCCGGCGTGAAGGAGCATTCAAAGACAACCTTTGAGGGAGAAGGAACCTCTCGGATTACCGCCCGCGCGTCGGAGCGTTTTATTCAAACCGTAAAAAAAGTGCGGGATAAAAACGGGAGTTTCGGCCTGCGACCAGAAGATATCATAGCTGTTGGAACAAGTCTTTTCAGAACAGCCGAAAACGGCAACGACATCATCGCGAGGCTGAAGAAGGAAACGGGTGTAGATCTGTGGCCGATATCTGGTCTTTTTGAAGCCACCATAGGTCTTGTGGGGCTATTGTTATCTCAGGGGCAAGACCTCGCTGACAATCAACCTGTTATCACGGTAGATCTTGGTGGTGGGTCAACTGAAGTCTCGCTTTCGTTCAAGAAGGGTACCGACATTGTGGTCATGCATCAGTCGTCGATTCCATACGGCAAACGTGCAATTGCCAACGAATTGAGCAACGATGTTCCGGAGACGGCTACTAAAGCGGCCAACCGTGTACGCGAGATCGCTGGTACGAGGTTCTCGGCAGAGAGGCTACCCGATGTCGGCGAAAAGCCGCTGATTCTCTGTATGGGAGGCGCAATTCAACGGATTGCCAGACCGCCGAAGGGCACTGCTGGCAAATTGCTTAGGATGGACGACCTAATCCATAAGCTCGGAGTTCCGCCAAAAAGAGGTCTGCGAGACGATCAGTTCCACACCTGGTTTCCCGCACTGATTGGAAGTACAAGGGGCAAAGAAGCACATGCTGTGAGTGATTGGCTCGACATTCACGTTGCCGGCGAGGCGCTTTGTGCGCTTATGCGCCATTACGGATTGACCGAAAGCCGATTCTACAAGATGGCGCTGCGCCATGCGCTGGCGTACTTGATGTCCTTGGGGTGGACCAGGACGGACATGGAGAAGGTGCTGATATAGCTGATATAATAGATAGGGGCGGTTTCTGCTTGCCGGGGATCAAGAGACAATCGAGGTATATGTCTTGCCTTCCTCGCCCGACAGCGCCGGTGTGGTTACCGTGTTCCGCCCCTTCCCCTGGGCCGAGGAGATGAACCATGACCCATTTACCAATCCCCCAACCACGGTCACCGCGTTAGGAGGTGATCGAGATCCTGGCCAGCGGCCTTTGCGACTTGATGATGCTTGGCTGTTAATCAGACCAGCCGAGAGGGCAGTGCCATCCCGTTTTTGGGGCCAAGCCCACCATCGCAACCCGGTTGGGAATCGACGACCTGCCCAGTGCGCCGTCCGATAGCACTCCGCGACATTAATCAAAATCGACCGTTACATTGGCTGGACGAGCGCACGAGCTTGCGCTCTGGCTGAGAACGTGGGGTTGATTGAGGGGGGCTGACGACCCAAACATTCCCGTCGATTTCGACGGTTTTCATTTCGCGAAACCCCGGAGGATTTTA
>JAZBPR010000078.1:0-3325 GCA_036351735.1 Wenzhouxiangella sp.
CAGCTACGCGGCGTGTTGGAACCTCGTAGCAGCACTCATAGCCTCAAGATGATTGTCCACAGGCCCTAGTTCTTCATTAAGCTGGTTTGATGTCGCCCCCGCTAGGATGCCCCAAGCGCTGCACCAGATTTGGGGGGCCGTATGCTTAAGTGGCTCCACCCGAATTTCCCTCAGCAACCGCTGGCTTATTGGCAAGAACTGGCGCATGTTTGAACGATGTTAGATAAGCAAAGCATCGCGATCGGAGATGTCCGGGTCCCCCTGAAGCGGGCGAAAACGCTTGACGCGGCGAAGGTCGAGGAAATCGCTGAGAGCATCATGGAAAACGGTCAGCTCAGGCCAATTCAGGTGCGAACGGACGGTTCCGGGTTTGTTTTGGTCGAAGGGCTGCACCGGCTGGAAGCCTTGCGCGCGTTGGGGGAGACCTCGGTTGAGGCATACCTTGTTCGGGCTCGGTTGCATTGACTGGGTGATCCCGTGCAAAATACGAGCGTTTCAGAGAATAACGAGAGGGTCCGTCGTTGAGCTTTACCGCCGTTGATGTGCAGCTTGACTTTCTGGCGTGGCGCGATGACCAGTTGATAGAAATCTCTGACCAGTTGGAAGAGAATTTCCCAATACTTCTGACTGCGCTCAAAGACGAGATTGAGCAGGCGAGTTCATGGGAGTTGGCACGAGCGACACTGGCCCTGAGCTCGAAAGCAGAAGAGTTGATCAAAAGCTGGGCGGCTGACCAACTTATAGAAGCACTTTCACGTGCAGAGGCTGAGCTAGAGCAGACAATCCTACAACTTCCTGATCGCTTTAGCATTGACGGCAGCACATGGGATCAGGTGACAAGTGCGCTACCGGCCTTTGCTGGTGTCGGATTGATTGCGGCTTCCGTTGCGGCAATACCGACGGTGATTTCCTTCGCAACAGTCGGCACAGGGTTTCTTGCGTTCTGGAGCACTGCAGCGATTAGTTGGCCCCTTTTCGCGCTGGGAGCAGCAGTTATCGGTGTGGCGTCGTATTCCGGGTCAGAAACGTTGAAATATGCTTATGACAATGCGTGTGAGAGACTTTTCGACAGAGTGTCCAAAGAGGCGGAGCGACAGGTGTTTGGCCTCGGCCAGTCGCCGGGTGCGAGATGTATTTTGAACGATATTCAGGCAGCAGTCATTCAGGCTGGCCAGCATCGTATCGAAGGGGGAACCGGATGATTTTCTTGCGCGCTGTTCCACCAGAGGTCGTCGAAGGCGTCGCATCGGGTATCTACAAGGTTACCGGATCGGTCGTTCGTGAGGTTTCATCTGGTCGGGGGGTGGCTTTTCTTCAAGAAACTGGTGTGCTCGATCAACTGCTTGGCAGTGCTATCAAAGGCGCAGGAGCGACGCTGCAGAGTGGATTCAATCCCTTGGGTGTTCTTACCGCCATACAGAACCAACAGATAAAGTCCCGGTTGGTCGAGGTGCAGTCTTCTCTGGCAATGCTGCAGAATGTGCAAGTTGGGACGCTTGCTGTCGCTGGTTTGGGTATCGGAGTGTCAATTGCTGGCTTTGCCTTGATGCTAAAAAAACTGAATACTATCGACGCCCATTTGAAAACCCTTGAACGGAAGATTGATCAAATCACCGATGATCGTCGCTCGGACGACCTCCGTTTGACGCTGGCAGACGTGGGAACTCAGCTTGAGGCAATCGACACGCTGTTAGCGAGGGTTAACCGGGTCGCGACAGCCGAGGCTGCGGAGCGCACACTCGCCACATTGGCCGGACGCCTCGAGGTGTATTTTCAACACCATTCAGAGACTGTGCAGACACAGCACATAAGCTTGGAAGACATGGATATGCTCTGGTCATTGGCTGCTGCCATTCGCCTTTGCCATGAAGCCGGTCTGCGCGCCTTGTTGATGATAGATGAACTCCAAGCGGCCAAGGAACTTGCATCAAGAAGAGCCAGTCGCTTTTTGAACTTAAGCCTTAACTTGTCGCCTGACGCCCTATCAAGGCTTTATGCCCAACGCGAAGATGGCGTCGAAGCTTTTGCTCGTTCTCGCAAGGCGGCCTTACCTCATGCTGAGATATTGGTTGGAGGGCTCCGAGAGACAGTCGCATCGGTAGCATCACAAGCTGAATTGGCTGACCTATTGCTGCAGCGACAGATTTCTGGTGGCGACTACTTTCGTGCGATTGAGGATGAGAGCACAGAACCGCTCTTGGCGCTGCCGGTTTGATCCATCACTTTCCTGACCATTGTCGCGGCGAACGGATACGAGGTGAGGATGGCTTGGGAAAAGATCGAAAAAACAGTTCCCATCGTCACCACCCAAATTGATGGCGCACCATATTCGGTCCGCCAAAAAGGACCGCTTTGGATAGTCTTTCCTTATGATCAGGATCCAAGGTACCGGACCGAAGCGGTTTATGCCCTGAGTATCTGGCAGCTCACCGACGTGCGTGTTTCGAAGTGATACCACCAGCCCCGTTTACTGAAGGCGGGCCGGACCGGGACGCACGGATATCTTCCAAGTTGTGGTTCGGGATTCTACTGCTCCTGTTCGTCGGGGTTGGGGCAACCGTTTTTGTAGGCACATACGTCGTAAGGAACATGGCCCAGACAGGGCAGGAGTCGCTAGACAACCGGACCTGGGTCTTCGCGCAGTTGGAAGTTGATTATTTTCGCTTCGAAACGGCACTTCACGACGCCATCAACGCCGAGCAGTTGTCGCCTTCAGCCATTCGACAGGTGCGACACGCTTTCGACATCTATTACAGCCGTGTCGAGACCATCAATGCGAGCAACGCTCTCTTTAACGAAGACGACCCGGGTGTACGCGATCTTCAGATCGTGATCGCGCGTACGGTGCGCCACCGCAACGCTGTGGCTGGGTTGGTAGATCAAATCGAGATCCCCACCCGAAACGAGCTGGTGGACATTCTCGCCCTGACCAAGAACGTGCTACCAACACTGCGCGAGGTGACCACGGGTGCGTTAATGCAACTGACTCGGCGCTACACACAAGCCCGCCAGATGGAAGAGGTGGGGGTCAAGCAGTTCATCGCCCTGTCTACTATTCAGGCTTTGGTCCTCTTTGCCATCGCGATTATGGCCATACGGTTGGCCATCAAGCTTCGCAACCGTGCGACCGCCATGAAACGTGTCGGCGACAACTTCAATAATATTGTCGAAGCTTCGCTCGACGGGGTCGTGTTGCTGTCGTCGGAAGGCAAGGTCCTAAGCTACAACTCGGCGGCTGCAACGATCTTCGACTGCCAAGAGACCGATTTCGTAGGCCAGTCGATGGCCGACATCGCACTGCCCCGGCTCAGGCTCAGGGCCTTCA
>JAZBPR010000079.1:0-12827 GCA_036351735.1 Wenzhouxiangella sp.
GGAGTGCTGTTCGGTGCTGATCGCCAGTCGCAGCTGCCGTCGGGTATCCGGCCGGCGATCCGGGACGGAAAACAGCCAGCGCCCATACAACTGATTGTGGGTGTAAATCGTATGTCCTGAGTCGAATTCGATCAGAAGGGCTTTTCCCAGCGTTCGAACACGCACAATCACCCGGCTCTGCAGCTCCGTCGCTCGCGAGTCCAATTCGGGAAACGCGAACCAGAGTTCTGTCAGTGGCGCATGCGCAACCCGTTTCTCGATCTGGCGCGCCACCCGGTACATTTCGGGGCCCTCAGGCATTGACCTTTATTCCCTATTTGCACCAAAACCGGCCCAGATGAGCAGCAGCCAGCCAAACATCAGGCTGACACCACCCAGCGGAGTGAGATAAGTCAGTTTCTCGATCCCCGTCAGCGCAGCTGCATAGATGCTGAAACTGAACAACACGGTCCCTGCGATGAGGAAGCCGGCCGACAGGATGAAGCGGTGTGCAGAACCGACCCCGGCTGCCAGCGCAAGCCCGACCGCCGTGACAACAACGGCGCCGATCTGGTGGTATCGGACCGCGGTCATCACCCAGCGCCAGATTTCAGGTTCAACGTTTTGTCGGATCAGATGTTCTGCCGAAGCACCGATGGCTACCGACAAGAGCCCGAGCAAGGCGCCAACAATGAGTACAGGATTCATAAAAAATTAGTGTTCGGATTGATGCCGAGTATGGGACTGAACCAGTCAGCAAACCGAAAAGACATCCTCGAAGCTACCAACCACGAGTACCCGGCCCGCCCTTGAACGGCCCGACAACCCAGCTGGTAATCCAGCCCCCGTAGAAATCACCCTGCTGGGGCTGGACGCGCTCACCGGCAACGAAGCAAGCCTCCACGCGGCCAGCATAAAACGACACACAGTCTTTGATCTGCTCATCGGTCGGGTTCGGATACGCCCAGCAAACGTCTTCGATAAACGTCTCACCAATACGAAGATGCCAGTAGCTCGCCTGCCCTTTCCACTCGCAAAACGTCTTTGTGGAACTCGGTTCAAGATATTGGAAATCCACGTCAGCAGCCGGGAAATAGAAGCAAGGTGGGTGAGAGGTCTCAAGAATTCGCAGGCCCCGGTTGGTCTGCGCCAGCGTGTGGCCTGAATGCACCACTTTCAACGCCCAGTCAATCGGCTCGATCGTGGGCGGACGCGGGTAATCCCAAACGGACTCTTTGAGCGGCAATGGATTCATGGTGTTGGGTTCCTGATCATTAACTGTGAACCTGAGCCTGAGCCGGGCAACGTCAACAAACAGAGAAGCATGATTTGGACGGATGAAAAATTGATCTGGATCAAGATTGACAATGATTCGCATTTGCTATACTGTCAGCAACATGTATGTATGCATCTGCAATCAGATCAAGGAAGGCACCATTCGGTCGTTGGCCGAGGAAGGCTTGGGATTTGATGAGATTCAGGCCTTGACCGGCTGTTCAAGCACCTGCGGCAGTTGCCGCGAATTCGCCGAAGAACTCATCGTATCCGTGCACACAAGCGCTCACCAACTCAAGCCGATCAAGGTTTTGGCCGGCAACACGGTTTAACCCAGCCGGTTCGCCTCTCTTTCGCATGACCCCGCACTGCAATGGCTGCGGTATCATCCCGCTTTGTACTTTGACCCACCGATCTCCACGAAGGAAGCATCATGAAAGGCGATCCGAAGATTATTGAACTCCTCAACAAAGCGTTGAAGGCTGAACTGACCGCAATCAATCAGTATTTCCTGCATTCAAGAATGTTCGAGGACTGGGGACTTGAGCATCTGGCCAAGAAGGAATACGAGGAATCCATCGAGGAAATGCAGCACGCTGATGAAATTATCAAGCGCATCCTGTTTCTCGAAGGTCTGCCCAATCTACAGGACCTGGGTCGTTTGAAAATCGGCGAGACCCCGCGCGAAGCCATCGAATGCGATCTGGCGCTTGAGCATGAGGCTATTCCCATGTACAAGGATGCGGTCGAGTATGCCGAGCAGATCCGCGACTATGTCAGCCGCGATCTGTTCCAGAAGATTCTCAGCGACGAAGAAGGTCACGTCGACTTTCTGGAAACCCAGCTGGCACTGATCGACCGCCTGGGCGAGCAGAACTACTTCCAGACCCAGATCGTCCCGGCCGACCAGGAATAACCGGCCTTAGAACACCTTGCCCGGGTTCATGAGATGTAGCGGATCGAGCGCTTGCTTGATCCGCTTCATTGTTTGAAGAGCCGTCTGGTCAAGACTCTTTTCCAGCCACTCCTTACGCAACAAACCAATCCCGTGCTCGGCGGCGATCGACCCGCCGACAGCCATCACCCGCTCGAACACCAGTGTATTGATCTCAGGCTCCAGTTCCTTGAACTGCTCGGCCAAAAGATGGACAGGCTGACTGAGATTGAAGTGCAGGTTCCCGTCACCGAGATGACCGAAGACGCAGGGCCGGATTCCCGGGACGCGCTGTCCCAACGCATTTAGACAATGGTCGATGAAAGCTGGAATCTGATCGATCGGTAGCGAAATATCGTGTTTGAGGCTGACGCCGCCAGTTTTCTGCGCATCGGAGATACTTTCGCGGATCTCCCAGAACAACTCGCGTTGAGCGCCCGATTCGGCAACTACCCCATCAACACTCCCGATGCTTTCATCCGCTTCCGCCAATGCATCCAGCATCGCATCCCGGAGCCACTGCCCCGGCGTCGTGGCGTCACATTCGACCAGAAGATGCCAAGGTGCTTTGGGATCAATCGGGCAGCGCAGGTCAGGGCGATAGGTCGCCACGAACTCAATCGCTTGGGCAGAGATCAGTTCGAAAGCAGTGACCGTTTCACCCATCGATCGACGCAGCAGCTTCAGCACGGCTAGCGCGGCAGCTGGCGACGGCACCGCGAGCCAGGCGGCCTCTCGTTGCTTCGGGAGCGGCTTGAGACTCAGACTGGCTGCCGTGATGATGCCCAGCGTCCCTTCCGAGCCCACTAGAAGCTGGGCCAGGTTGTACCCTCTGTTATCTTTGCGCAAGGACGACAGCCCGCGCCAGATCGAGCCGTCGCCCATGACCGCCTCCAGACCCAGCACCATTTGCCGGGCATTCCCGAAGCGGATGGTTTCGTTTCCCCCGGCGTTCGTCGCCAGAACTCCTCCGATCGTGGCACTGTCGCCGGAAGAAAGCGCGAGCGGCAGGCGAAACCCTTCTTGCTCTGCCAGGCGACTGGCCTCACCGAGGCTGCAACCGGCCTCGACCGTCATGCAGGCCGATTCCACGTTCAGTTCCCGAACCCGACGCATTCGCTCAAGACTGACGATCAGTTCACGCCGCTCGCCGCAAGCCACGGCCCCGCCAACCAGACCTGTGTTACCGCCCTGCGGCACCATGGCAACGCTGTGTTTCCGGCAACACTGAACCACTCGGGCAAGCATGCCCGAATCCAGCGGGCGCGCAACAGCTATCGGACGCGAGGTGAAGCGTCCCCGCCATTCCCGTTCGAAACGGTGGAGATCATCGCCGGGCAGCAGCAGCCCGGATGGGTCCAGCACTGCGCCAAGCTCGGACAGGAAATCCGTCATTGATCAACCAGTCACTCAGGCGGTTTCAGCAAAGGCGTGTCGGGTCAAATTGACCGGGTCGCCCCCGGTCACAAGCACGTTGTCCTCGATCCGGATTCCACCATACGGAACCAGATGCCTGACCACAGACCAGCCGACTCGCTCGCCGTAGCCACTGCTCTTGAGCTTCTCCAGGAGCATGGGAATGAAATACACGCCCGGCTCGACCGTTACCACGTTGCCCTCGGCCAGGCAACGGGTGAGACGCAGCGCGGGAGAGGTTTCAGGCGGCGGCAGGGCCTCACCGTTCGAGTCCACCTGTCCATTAACGTCGTGCACCTGCGCGCCCAGGAAATGACCCAGCCCATGCGGGAAGAAGTAGCTGCTGACTCCGGTTTCCACCATATCGTCAGCGGACATCGCGACAATACCTGCATGATGCAGGATATGGGCAATCCCGCGATGGGCCTGGAGGTGGAGATCGACGAAACTGACGCCTGCCCGGACCGCCCCGCAGAGCCTCTGCTGCAGCGCGTCCATCTCGCTGATCAGGGCTGAAAAGACGTCTCCGTCTTCGCGTGCCCAGGTGCGCGTGATATCGCTGCCATAGCCGTCCTGATTCACACCGGCATCCAGCAGGAAACTGCGCGCAATCTCCGGTCTGGCTGTTTCCCGATACTGATAGTGCAGAACCGCAGCGTGTTCGTTGAGCGCAACAATGCTTGCGTAAGGCAAGTGATCCTGATCCTGACCGGCGGCGTTGAGATAGGCCAGGTGAATTTCATGTTCCGAGGCACCCTGACGGAACGCAGCCGCAGCAGACAGGTGCGCGCGCGCGCCAACCCGATTCGCCCGCTGTAAACAGTCCTGTTCCCAGGCCGTTTTGACAGTCCGATGTTCGGCCAGCCGATGCATCAGCGCCGGTGGGTTGATGGCCACGCCCTCTCCAAGCCCGGACAGCAATTCCGGTGCTCCGATCACCGCAAGCGCGCGCTCACCTTTGAATCGATTCGTCCAGGCAGCGGCCTCGGAGACCGTCTCAAGTTCGAATTCATCGGCCCACCAGGCCTCGGGGTCGGACGGTGGCAGATGCCAGAAATCCTCAGGCTGGCAGTACCACAAGCGCGGCTGTTGACCCACGCGGAACTCGATCAAGCCATCGGCGGCAAACGGCAGGGGCACCATGGCAACAAAGGGCGCGTGGGCCCGGAACGGCGGATGCTGGTCGTCGAACAGGCGATCCCGAGGCCGCCCTGAATGGATCAGCAAGGCGTCATAGCCGAGTTCATTGAGCACCTGATCGACCTCTGCGCGGCGCTGTTGAATATGTTTACGATAGAGCGAATGCTGCGCAATCGTCATGGCCAGCCTCTTGAATTTGGGTACACTGCAACGCGATCAACAAGCCCGATGATTGTAGCGCGCAGTCGCTCAGCCAAACGCCATGACCCTCCAGATTTACAACACGCTAACCCGGCGAAAAGAAGCCTTCGTACCGCAGGATCCCGAGCGGGTGACGCTTTACGCCTGTGGGCCCACGGTCTACAACTACGCCCATATCGGCAACGCCCGGCCGGCAGTCATTTTCGATTTGCTCTACCGTGTGCTGCAGCGCCTGTATCCGCAGGTGGTCTACGCGCGCAACATTACCGATGTCGACGACAAGATCAACCAGGCCGCTGCCGACCAGGGAGTGTCGATCGATGTCATTGCAAGTCGATACGCCGATGCTTACCACGCAGACATGGCGGAACTGGGTGTTGACCGTCCGACCATCGAACCGCGCGCCACGGACCATATCCCTGAGATCATCCACATGATCCAGCGCTTGGTCGAGGCCGGACACGCCTATGCAGCGGAGGGCCACGTTCTTTTTGATGTCGACACTTTCGAGGATTACGGACGACTATCCCGACGCGACCGCCGCGAGATGATTGCGGGTGCCAGGGTGGAAGTGGCTCCCTACAAGCGCAACCCGGGCGACTTTGTGCTCTGGAAGCCTTCGAGCGATGATCAGCCCGGTTGGGATAGCCCTTGGGGACGCGGACGCCCAGGCTGGCATATCGAATGCTCAGCCATGTCGGCCGCGCATCTGGGCCAGACCATTGATATCCATGCAGGTGGACAGGATCTGGTGTTCCCCCACCATGAAAACGAGATTGCGCAAAGCCGGTGCGCGCACGGGACCAACACGTTCGCGCGCTACTGGATGCATAACGGTTTCGTGACGGTTGAGAAGCGCAAGATGTCCAAGTCGCTGGGCAACACGCTGGTCGTCCATGAACTGCTGAAAGAATGGCCTGGAGAAGTTCTCCGCTACGTACTGCTGTCGGCACACTATCGTCAGCCGCTCGATTGGTCGACAAAAACGCTGGAGCAGGCTCAATCCACGCTGGATCGACTTTACGGCCTGCTGCGCGACCACGATGACGGTCGCCCGGCCGAGCCCGATCCGCGGGTCATCGGGGCTTTGGAAGATGATCTGAACACGCCCACCGCACTCGCTGCCCTGAACACGGTCGCGCGCGAGATCGGGGGCGAGGAAGGAATTACCGCGGCTTGCCTGAAAGCCAGCGCGAAGCTGTTGGGGCTGTTACAGCAATCACCATCGAACTGGTTTAGCGCCAGACAGGCGACCGTGGAAATCAGTCCAGAAGATATTCAGCGTGCCATTGACGAGCGCAATGCGGCAAGAGCAACCCGCGATTTCGCCGAAGCCGATCGCATACGTGACGATCTCGCAGCGCAAGGTATTGTGCTGAAAGATGGACCTGATGGCACGATCTGGGAGGCCGCCAGCCAATGACCGAGAGCACGGCAAAGCAAGCTCAGCAAGAGATCATCGAGGAATTCAGTTTTTTCGACGACTGGCTGGAGCGCTATCAGTATCTGATTGATTTGGGTAAGAAGCTTCCAGCACTGCCGGAGGAAGAGAAAACCGACGATCGGTTGCTGGCCGGATGTCAGTCCAGCGTCTGGTTTCTGGCCGACGGAGACGCAGCCCGACTTGAATTCCGCGCGAGTTCTGACGCCGCCATTGTCTCCGGACTCATCGCCCTGATTCTGCGCGTTTATTCCGGCCGCAGCGCGAACGAAATCCTGTCAACCGAACCAGAGTTCATCGAGGCAATTGGTCTCAGCCAGCATCTGTCGGCAACCCGCGCCAACGGACTGGCAGCCATGCTCCAGGCCGTCAGAAACGTGGCCCAGTCTTCCCTTCAAAGCTGAAGCTACGGCTTGCTGCCCTTCAGAAAAAAGAGCCGGCACTGCGGCCGGCTCTTTCTCAGATCAGTTTAAACCTCTGCAATCAGCGATCGCTGCGCTCAATCACAACCAATTCAACGCGACGGTTCTGCTGACGATTTTCTGTCGTGGTGTTGGGCATCTTCGGCCGGTCTTCGCCGTATCCGCGAACGACGAGGCGATCAGCGTCGACGCCACCCTCATTGACCAGATAATCCCGAACCGCAGTAGCGCGACGCTCGGAGAGCCCCTGATTGTAATCGGCGGCGCCAAGGTCACAGGTATAGCCCGCCACCTCAATGCGCACCAGCTCATTGTGCAAATTCAGCAAGGCGGCAGCCTCATTGAGTTCAGTCGTCGCTTCCGGCCGCAGATCGGCTGAATCAAGACCAAACGTCACCATCGCGTCGAACTCGAAGATCACTTCAGGTTCCGGCGCTGGCTCGGGGGCCGGCGCTGGCGGCGGTGGTGGCGGCGGTGCCGGCTCTGCACGCGGAGCGGGCGGTGGCGGCAGGTCGCCCAAACGAATGTTCATCGCGACTGAACCAATCACGTCGATGAAACCTCTGGAGCGGTCGAAGGTGTCGCGGTCATTGTCGTAGCGGCCTTCAAGTTCGGCCCGGAACGACAGGCGGTCGTTGAAACGGTGAGCAACACCGGCACCCAGAGAGCCATAGACGTCACGCCCATCATCAGCAAAACTGGCGTGCTCCTGCAGGCCCGCCGCGGCCATCAGATAAGGCCGGGTTTTTGCGGTGCCGACATCAAGATGATACCGGCCAACGATCCCGTAGGAGTTCAGACGAATGGTTTCGCTGTTGTTGGGCGTGATCTGTTCAAATCCGGTCCGGTAGCGATCCAGTCGCAAATCGACACTGATTTGCGGTGAGAAGAAGCGGCCGAAGCTCAACCCGAAATAAGGACCGTCATTTGTCAACCGATCGGAATGGGGCCGAACGAAGCCGGCGGACGGTGACAGATACCAGCGGTCATCAAACTCAGCTTCAGCCTGAACCGTTTGACTCATCATGGCTGCAGCACCGAAGGCCACGGCCAACATCGACATTTTCATTCCCAAACTCCTGTTTAATCAGGGAAAAATCACGCTCACCCTGGATGCGGCTTCTGCTCCGGATCAGCTCTCAAGCTCCGACACCGGAGCGAAATCTTAACGATATCTTATGGCGATAAACGCCACTTGGCAAACAGTCAACGCCTAGCGGCTATCGCGCATTTGCTTTTGCTTGAGTTCCCAACGCTCTTGAGCATCCAGACACAAGGTCGCAATCGGGCGGGCTTCAAGCCGAGCAAGGCCAATTTCTTCGCCTGTTTCCTCGCAATAGCCATAGGATCCATCTTCAACCCGACCCAACGCCTGATCGATTTTCCCGAGGAGCTTGCGGTAACGGTCGCGCGTGCGTAACTCCAGGCTGTTTTCGGTTTCCCGGCTGGCGCGCTCTGCTTCATCACCGACATCGCGGACTTCGCCACGGAGGTTGTTGATGGTTTCCTGAGACTCCTCGATCAATTCGCCGCGCCACTTGAGCAGCATCTGGCGGAAATATTCAAGGTGTTCCGGACACATGTAAGCCTCGTCTTCGGACGGCTTGTATCCTTTGGGGAGTTGTACACTATTCGTGGGCATGGAGCAGTTTGCCTCGCGCCTGAAAAAATTAGCTAGCCGGCCATTATATAGCGCAACCATCACCACAACGCAACTGTATGCAGCGCATTCTTCTGGCCTTGATCCGTGCCTACCGCTATTTCCTGTCGCCATGGATTGGCGGCCAGTGCCGATTCACTCCCACGTGTTCGATTTACGCTCGCGAGGCCATCGAGCTTTACGGACCGGGACGGGGGAGCTGGTTGGCCTTGAAACGCATTCTCCGTTGCCATCCACTGTGCCAAGGCGGACACGATCCTGTCCCAGGCACCGAACCGGAACAGTCGTCAACAGACGGAGAGTCGTCCAACTGACCTCGTTAAATCAGCACGATAATGCTCACCCCGGCAAAGGCCAGGACAACACCAGACAGCTTTCGCTTGGTCAACGGCTCGGCCAGAAAAAGCCAGGCAAACAGCACGATGAAGGCCGAAGCGGTCTCGTTGAGCACAGAGGCAATCGAGGCTTGGGTCAGCTTATAGCCCGCCAGCCACAGCATCATGGAAATGTAGCTGCCCATCAGGCTGGCGATCACAATCATGGGCCAGGGTTGCGGGGCGCGGTAATGCAGCAGCATGCGCTCCCAGCCCCGGCTTAGTGAGACAAAAACCAGCATGCCGATGGAGCCTGCGGCCAGTCGAACGGCGACGGTCCAGAGAAATTCATGCGTCTCCAAGATCGGCTTGACCATCACGATGCCGATGGCCATGAGAAGCACGCTGCCCGCGCCAAACGCAACACCCAGTTTGAGAGCGCGCATGCTGACATCCTGACGGTTGCGCTGCCAGGTCACCAGCAGAATACCGCCCAGGACGACGACAAAACCCAGCAACTGCACCGGCTTTAGGGATTCGCCAAGAAACAGCATCGACAGCAGCACAACAAAGGGCGAAAACAACATGCCCACCACGCCCGTGCGACTGGCTCCCATGAGATTAAGAGCCCGCAGATACCAGGTATCGGCGATGGCGATGCCGACCAGCCCGGAGATCACCAGAATCAGCCATTCAGCCGCACTGTAGCCCGGCCACCCCAAACCATGAAATACCAGTATGGTCGGGATCATGAGGGCCGTCGCCAGCAGGTTTTTGAACAGATTCAATTCAAAAGCCGGCAGGGTTTCTCCTGAGCGGCGAAACAGGACAACCGCGAACGCCCAGCATGCCGCGCAAGCAATCGAAAAGAACTCACCCACGGCGTGCAATCAAGCGGTATGGGCCCAGCATGGCTGCGGCGATGACCACTTTGACCCCGTAGTCACCGATCGCCAGAGTCATCCAGGGCACCCCGGTGGCGTAAAAGGCAAGCGCAAAGAACAAGGCTGTATCGACCAGCGACCCAAGAACGCTGGACATCAGTGGCGCCCGCCACCAGCGCCCACCGCGCAGCCGATTGAAGATTGAGACGTCAAGCAGCTGTGAAACCAGAAATGCCGCGCCCGAAGCGATTGCTATGCGCGGACTGGCAAGCCATGCCGAGAGAATGACCGCCAGAACAAAACCAACGTACACGACCTTTCTTGCCCGCTCCGGCCCATACCATCGATTAGTCAGATCAGTGACGAAATAAGAGATCGGATAAGTCAGCGCACCCCAGGTCAGCCAGTCATTCACCGGAAACTGAACCAGGTAATTGGCACTGGCCACGATCACGACCATGGCCGTCACCATGACCGTCAAGCCGCGGTATTGCTTCATCGATCCAAATGGCATGGAATGGACAGCGCGCTAGTCTACGCTGACTGACTCAGCTTGAGTTCAGGTATGCTCTGAACATGGCGCGAGCTACTCTGGATCAGTCATGACATCATCCGCAACAGTGCTGGTTTGCGTGACACTCCTGGCCGCTGTCGTCCTGGCCTTCTGGTTTTTATGGCCGACTCCTTTGGGCCGATTCTTTCAGTGGGTGGAGCGCCAACGATCAGGACTGACCAGCCGGCATCACCAGCAGGATTCAATCCAATGGCACTACCTGGAAGGCGGGCGGGGCGAGCCGCTTGTTCTGCTGCACGGATTCAATGCCAACGCCGATCACTTTTGCCGCGTGTCCGCCCTTCTCGGTGCCCATTTTCGAATTCTGGCGCCTGACCTGCCCGGTTTCGGCGAAACACGATTTGGCAGCCTCGACGGTTTCAGGATTGAAGATACCGCTGCCCGCGTGCTGTCATGGCTGGATTCGGTGGGCGTTCATCGCTTTTATCTCGGCGGGAATTCCATGGGAGGCTATGTCGCCGTTGCCATGGCCCGTCTGGCGCCCGATCGTGTCCGAGGACTATGGCTCCTGGCCCCAGGCGGGCTGCACAGCGCACCGTTATCGCCGGTGTTGGAAGAGGTTGCCGAAGATCGCCATAATCCGCTCGTCGTCAGGAACACATCCGATTTTCGCCGCCTGATGGATTACTGCTTCGTCAGGCCTCCCTGGATTCCGGGTCCTCTGATCCGGTTGCTTGCAAGACATGCTGAAGAAGGTACAGACCTGGCCCAGCAAATATTCAACGCCATGCGTTTTGAATCCGCACCCCTGGAGGAAATGGCTCAGGGACTCGATGTACCAGCCCTGGTCGTCTGGGGTCAGGCAGATCAGGTCTTGCATCCGTCAGGCGCCAGGCTGCTGGAAGAACTCATGCCCAGAACGCGCGTTCTGGTCTTGGAAAAAATCGGCCATCTGCCGATGCTCGAGGCACCTAAAACCTCCGCAGAGGCCTGGCTGAGCTTCGCCGACGCGATCGCCAGAAGTGCCGATGAAAGCGTCAAACCCAAGCCAGCCAACGCTTAGCAGAACCTGCCAAGGCTTGCGTCAAACCCCTGCCGCCATCCCGACAAACATAGTTTTTCCAGCGAGCGCGCAAGACGCCTGCA
This sequence comes from Wenzhouxiangella sp., assembly GCA_036351735.1. GTDB lineage: Bacteria > Pseudomonadota > Gammaproteobacteria > Xanthomonadales > Wenzhouxiangellaceae > Wenzhouxiangella. The sequence continues at coordinate 11,327 of JAZBPR010000079.1, forward strand.
CATTGCTCTTCCATCGACCTCTCTGCCCCTCAAGACAGCCCGATCAAGATCCAGCAAATGCCATTGACCCGACCGATCCAACAAGAGATTGCGCGCGTTCAGATCAGGATGACTTAAGCCGGCGGAAAAAAAGTCTTCCAACGTCGAAGCCAGATCTGACCATTGCGCAATCGACAGTTGGGGGGCCAATTCGGCCAGCTCCGATGCGTCCGGAATGAAGCGAGTGAGCAGGCCCGCTTTGTAGGTCAGTCCGTTCGGCTCAAAACTGGCCGCAACCGGCTCCGGGACCGGCAGTTGCAGGCGGCGCAGCGTCTTCAGTAGGCGAAACTCTCGGAATGCGCGACTCCGGTGAATCCCGAGATTCAGATAAGCGTCCTCCGATAGCCGAGACACCCAACCGCCCCGCAGAAACCTGCGCAACACCAGATGTCCGACCGATGAGTCAAGCAGAACCGCCTGGCCACGGCCTCCCAGACTCTTCAGAACCAGCCCTTCGTGCTTCCACCACTCCGGAGCGAACCAGTCCTGCGTCAACCATTCAGCAACTTCGCCATCGGCTAAGATGCGAATGCGACCTTGGTTGATGAGGACTTCAGTCACTCCCTAACGCTCTTGTCATGACTTCCGATGCTCCCAATTCCATCTGCCTCCTGCGTTTGTCAGCGCTGGGGGATGTTTGCAATATCGTGCCAGCGGTTCGGGCCATCCAGCAGACCTGGCCGGCAGTAAAGCTCACCTGGGTCATCGGCCGAATGGAGCATCGGCTCCTGAAATCACTGCCCCAGGTGGAATTCATCGTATTCGATAAGAAAGCCGGTTGGCGTGGTTTTCGTCACCTTCGCAGACAACTGGGCCGGCGTCGCTTTGACATTCTGCTTCACGCCCAGGTCTCGGCGCGGGCCAACCTGCTTTCCCTGCTGATCAGCGCCGAGCGGCGAATCGGGTTCGACCCCGACCGGGCCAGAGAAGGGCATGGTCTGGTCGTGAATGAGCATATCCCGGCGTGTCCTGGTCAACATCAAGCCCTCGCCCTGCAATCGTTCGCCGATCACATCGGTGCAGACACGCAAGGCGTGGATCGAGCACTGCCGGTCAGCGAGGCGGCCCGCGCATTTGCAGCATCGCATCAGCCCATCCCCAATCACTCAGTCTTGATCAGCCCTGCGTCCAGTCACAAAGGCCGGAACTGGAACACGATCGGTTATGCGAAGGTTGCCGATTGGATCATTGAACACACCGGACGTCCAGTTATCCTGATCGGCGGACCAAGCGAAGCAGAGAAGATGCTGGGGACTGAGATTTCAGACCAGATGAAGCATTCTGTCACCAATCTGATCGGAAAGGATACCCTGGATCAGGCGCTGGCCATGCTGGAGAGGGCAGCCTGCCTCATCAGCCCCGATGCCGGTCCGGCCCATTTCGCTGCAGCCATGGGCACACCGGTCGTCGGGCTTTACGCGGCGACCTGGTCGCGTCGCTCCGGACCACTGGGCAGCCTGGA
>JAZBPR010000080.1:0-6938 GCA_036351735.1 Wenzhouxiangella sp.
ACCACGGCAAAGTGCTCCTGCTCGGCCAGCAGCTGGCTGAACAGCACGCGCAACGAGATGAACTCGGGCACAAACAGCACTTCGCGCTTCAGATCGAAGAGCGTCTGATCTTTCTTGCCCTTGAGAGCGGCCATGATGACGTCCGATTTCAGCACGTAGCCCTGAATGTCCTCATCGTTATCGCCGTAGATCGGGTAGCGCGAGAACACCAGGCTTTCAGCGCCTTCAAGCATTTCCGTCAGGCTGGTGTCACCACGAAATTTCTTGACCACGACGCGGGGCGTCATGATGTCCTGTACGCGAATGGCACCAAAGCGAATCACGTTCAGGAAAATATTGGATTCGTCCTTTTCAAAAACACCCTCACGCGCACCAATCTGCGCCAAAGCGCGAAATTCTTCCCGGCTAACGCTTGAAGAAGGCTTGCCGCGAGACAACAGGCGGGTGATCTGCTTGGACAGCCAGACCAGTGGCCACATGGCCCAGATCAGCACCAAACAACCCCAGGTGGTAAAGGGCGTCAGGGCTTTCCAGTACGTTGCCCCCAGCGTCTTGGGGATGATCTCGGAGAACACCAGAATCGCCAGCGTAATCAGTGCCGAGGAAATGGTCACGTAGGCTGAGCCGAAAATGACCTGAGCCTGCGCACCCACGCCGGCTGCACCGAAAGTGTGCGCAATCGTGTTCAGACTCAGAATCGCGGCCAGCGGCCGGTCAACATCACGCTTGAGTTCTCGCAGACGCCTGCCGGTCTTGGAGCCGGTTTCATTCAAAACCCCGATGTGAGCCGGAGTGATCGACAACAGGGCCGCTTCAAGAATGGAACAGAGAAAGGAGACGCCAATGGCGAGGAATAGGTAGAAAAACAGCAGGGTCATTCAGAATCCGGGCTTAGGAAGCGTTAGCCAAGGATTATAGGCTGTTCGAAGCGGCGGCACCTTTTGTGCGGCTCCCGTCAGCGCAGCGATTCGATCAGGACGTTGACTGCGTCGACCCAGGCTGGATCAACTGCTGGTGCGCGCTCGTAAATGGCAAGCGCGGTTTCGGCGTGCTGGAGCCCATCGGCATGACGTCCCTGAGCGCGCAGGACAATCGCCAGCGCCTCATGCGCCTTACCAATCCGCGGGTGTCCCGCCTGATAACCATTAGATGCAACATCCAGCGCTTCGCGTGCATAGGTTTCAGCCGCATCCAAATCGCCACCGAGTGTCTTCAATCGGGCGAGATTGAACAAAGCGGTAGCAGTTTGCGGATGGCTGCTACCAAGCGTTGCACGGCGAATTTCGACCGAGCGCTCCATCGTTGCCGTGGCATCTTCGAGCCGATCCATGCCGTAGTAAGCCAGCGCCAGGTTATTGAGCACGATCGCGTAACTCGGGTGCATTTCTCCAGTCGCGGCGCGCTGAAGCTCGCGGGTCCGCTCAAACGCTTCAAGCGCCTCATCCGGACGCCCCAGTCCATCTCTGGCGGTTGCAATACTTGACCAGATAGATGCCAGCGTTACATCCTCCACGCTTTCCACGCCCTCGGCTGCTTCCAGGGCCGCTAGCGCCAGTGACTCGCTTTTGGCGTTATCACCGGCGTCGATCATCATCGCGCCCCAGTTGGCCAGAGTCTGGACGCGAAGTGCAGCCGCCGAGGCTGGCTGCTGATTGGAGAGCAAATCCAGAGCCTGTTCAAACCGTCGCTCGCCAGACTCGAAGTCACTGTCCCACCAGTCCACCAGTGCCAGCGAGGCGTAAACCTCGGCCAGCGCTACCGGATCTCGCTGTTGCAAACGGAGGTCCAATGCTTGATTCAGTTGCTCCCGAGCGGCCTGAACATCACCAAGATTCTGCAAGGCGAATCCAATCGCATGACGCAGATCAGCCTCCAGAACAGGCTGGCCCGCAAACTGGCTGTCGATGCCGGGAATGGCCAATTTGAGGGATCCCGCAAGGGTCGGTTCTTCTGCGTTTTCAAACGGATCTGCCTTCGCGATCATGTCGATCAGAAAATCCCTCGCCGACCTTGCTCGCTCAGCCTCCACTCTCGCCAGATCGCGCTGTAGACGGGTTTCTTCCGCTTGCTGCCTCACCACCAGAAGTGAAGCGGAAAGGGCCACAATCACGAGCGCCGTTGCACCCACTACAACACGGTGCCGATCAACGAACCGCCAGGTTCGATACCATCGTGATGCCCCGCGGGCAGACACTGGCTTGCCTTCCAGATAACGCGCCAGATCTTCGGCCAGCGACCGGGCCGACGCATACCTTCGCTCAGGCTCGCGGCGCATCGCAGACATGATGATCCGATCCAGATCCCCTTTCAGCCGTTGCCTCAACGCGCGGGCAGAACCCAGACCCTTTGGCGGCTCCGCCCGCTTCTGAGCAATCGCCTGACTGGGATCAGCGGCCACCGTCTCGAGCAGGTTCCTTTCCATCTCCGCCGGGCTCATACCAGTAAGCCGGTACGGGCGAACACCAGTCAGCAATTCATACAGCAGCACCCCGAGTGAATACACATCACTTGCCGGTGAAGCATCCGCCAGAGTCATTTGTTCCGGGCTGGCATACTCCGGCGTCATCATCGTACGACCAACCTGAGTTTCGGGCAGATCAACCTCTATCTGAGAATCTTCCAACACCTTGGCCACGCCAAAGTCGATCAGCTTCGGGCGGCCCTGTCGATCCACCATCACGTTGCCGGGTTTGATGTCGCGATGGACGATGCCGCGCCGATGCGCTACGTCGAGCGCTTCGCAGATACCGATCACCAGGTTGATTCTTGCAGTTAGGTTTAACTCGTTATTGCTGCAGTAATGCGTGATGGGCTCGCCATCCACCCATTCCATGATCAGGTATGGCGTTCGGTCAGAGGTCTCTCCACCGTCAATCACCCGCGCCAAGGCCGGGTGTTCGAGAGCGGCCACGATGCGACGCTCTGCCTCGAACCGGGCTCGAGCATCGGCACTGAGCCAACGACCGTCAAAGAGCTTGATGGCAACCTGCTGATCAAAGGTTCCGTCGACCCGTCGACCACGATAGACCTGACTCATGCCGCCGGTCGCGGCCAGCTCAATGATCTCAAAGGCACCCAGTCGCTCACCGCTGCGATCACTCAGCAACCCGGCAGAAGACTCCAGAAAATCCCCGCTATCACGGTCAGCGTCCAGCAGCTGTTCGACCCGCGCACGCAGTGCGTCGTTACCACCCGTTTGTTCATGCAGCCAAGTCAATCGCTCGGATTCCGGCAGCTCCAGCGCCTGAGTAAACAACTTTAGGGCTGTCTGGGCGTCTTGATCAGGCCTCATCGACTACCGGCCTCATTTAGCTTCACAAACAGCCAGGCCCGCGCCGCGCGCCAGTCGCGATTGACCGTGGCCACCGACAAATCCAGCAGGGCGGCGGTCTCCTCGATGGTCAATCCTCCAAAATAGCGAAGCTCAACAACCTGGGCCTGACCGACATCCAGTTTCTCCAGTTCGATCAGCGCCTCATCCAGGTCCAGGATCTCTACGGTGTGCGGCGACTCGGCCTCGGCTTGCAGCTGGATGGTGGTGAGATTGCTCGCATCACGCTTTTCTGCGCTTCGGCGCCGGCCGGCATCAACCAGAATCTGGCGCATAGCCCGGGCCGCCACGGCGACAAAGTGAACCCGGTCGCGCCAGTCTACCGGCTCGTTCTGCGCCAGCTTCAACCAGGCTTCATGCACCAACGCAGTGGGCTGCAGGGTGTGGCCGTCGCGCTCTCGGCTCAATCGCTGGCGCGCTAGCTGCTTGAGTTGACCATAGGCCTGATTGATCACCTCTTCCCGCGCACCAGCCTCTCCATCCACCCAACGGCGAAGTTGGCGGGTCAGGTCTCCGTGAGGAGAGTTGTCAGGCGAGCGGTCAACCATCTTAAAAGCGGCGAAGTGTTATGGCGCCGACTGCAGTTTACTCAGAGAGGCGTGAGGATCCAACTAGAAATCTGACACAAAACATCGCTGGCTTGCGCTTCTAGGAGTAGCGACCATTGATAGCTTGAGTCTGAAAAAAGTGACCAGCACACCTAAAGCCCATCTGCTTCCGAAATGGCCAAAACTGTGCCTGAACCACGTTTTCTTCGGCATGCTGACGATCCTGGGAGCAAGCGGTCCAGGCTACTCACAGGTCGATCGTGTCAGCACAGCCTTAGATGGAACCCAGGCGAACCACAACAGCTACGAAACTGCCCTTTCAGACGACGGTCTCGTCATCGCCTTTCGATCCAGCGCCAACAACCTGCTGACTGGAGACGACAATGGATTACCGGACGTGTTCGTCCGCGACTACGCTGCCAACACGCTTGAGTGGGCCAATGTCGATATCGACGGGACACCGATTTCCTACGGCTTCTACCGAAACGCCTACTTTCCATCGGTTTCCGACGACGGGACCCGCGTCAGCTTCAATCGCTATCCGGGTCTGGCGGAACTGGCGATCCGGGACCGGGTCGCAGGCACCACGACAAATCTTTTGGGACCGGGTGGGGCCTTTGAGCGGGAGGAACCGCAGCTCTCGGGCAATGGACAGTTTCTGGTGTTCCATAACCCGTTTACTTTCCAGGGTTCCCAGCCGCCCACGGTCCGCCCGATCAACGACGACGTCAACAGCGCATTCGACGTCTTCCTGTACGACATCACGGCCGCAGACACAGTGCCGCTGGAGCGAGTCAGCCGTCCCGACTTCAGTTCCGATACTTCCTGCCTCACCGCAACTCCGCCGGACTGCCCGGAAGCAGATGGCGACTCCATGTCGGCCAGTGTGTCGGACGATGGCGCGCGGATCGCCTTTTATTCCTATGCGACCAACCTCGTGCCAAATGACACCAACGGGGTCGAAGATGTGTTCGTCAAATTTCGATTTGACGAACAAGGTACGCCGCTTGGCATCGCCGGACCGATGATCCGCGCCAGCGTGGCCAGCGATGGCGCGCAAAGCAATGGCGACAGCTACGATCCCATGATGTCCGGCAACGGCGAGTACGTCGTTTTTCGCTCGCTGGGCAGCAATCTGGTTCTTAACGACACGAACGGGGTGTGGGACATCTTCGTGCACGAAATCTCGACCGGGCTGACCGAGCGGGTCAGCGTCGCGTCGGACGGCACGCAGGCCAATCGGGGCAGCTTCTCCGCCCAAATCTCCGATGACGGGCGCTTCGTCGTCTTTCGTTCCAACGCCTCGAACCTGGTGCCTGACGACACCAACGAGCGCTTCGATATTTTTGTCCACGATCGCCAGACTGAACAGACGCTGCGGGTCAGTGTCCCTGACGGCGGCGGTGAGGCCGACAACCACAGCTACCTGCCGGCCATCTCAGGCGACGGCCACTGGATCGCGTTTGAATCCGACGCCACCAACCTGGTGCCTCAAGACACCAACCGGGCCCGCGACATCTTCCGAACGCCCAATCCGCTGGCCGATGGACCGGCACCGAACCAGGGGGAGCTCTGAAATGAGAACACCCCTGCTCAGCCTTCTTGCGGCCATGACTCTACTCGCACCGGGTCCGGCAGCACTGGCCCAGATCGAACAGCGCTGCGTGCTGCTCATTGATCGTTTCGAGGATTTGACCGGCCGTCCTGTGGTTCAGGTCATCTACGACCAGGTGATTCGAATCGAGCAAAGCCTTGAATTCGATATCGATACGGCCACGCCTTCGGATCAAAGCGGGCTGACTTTCCGACTCAGTTCAGCTCCCGCTGGCATGACCATCAATCCATCCACGGGTCAGGTTCTTTGGGATCCCAGCCCTCTGCAGGTTGGCGTGTTCTCCGCCACGGTCCTCGTTGAGGATTCGCAGGGTCTTCGCAGTCGCGACACTTTCTGTGTCGAGGTCGTTGACGACGCCGCCGCACCCCTGATCACGCCCATCGGTGATTCAGCGCTGACGGTCGGGCAGACCCTGCAGCTGCAAGTTGAGGCCACCGACCCGAATCCGGACGACACCGTGAGCTTCAGTCTCGATGAAGCACCGGCCGGCATGACTATCAATGCCCAGAGCGGACTGATTGAGTGGATCGCTTCTCTGGATGACCTTGGGCCCAACGATGTGGTTGTCCGGGCCTCGGACGACCGCGGCCAGTTCGATCTCGAGGCCTTCGCCCTGAACGTTGTCGAAACCAATGCCCCACCGGTCATTGAACCGATTCCCGATCGCGGTGCCCAGCCCGGGATCGACGTCGCGATCCAGGTCACTGCAAGCGACCCCGACGACAATAACCTCGCTTTCCGCTTGCTCGACCGGCCGGCCGGCATGCAGATCAATACCGAGACTGGATTGATTTCCTGGGTGCCGGTCACCCAGCAGCTGGGAGCGCATCCGGTCACCGTCGAAGTCAACGATCCGGCGGGATTCATTGATCAGACCAGCTTTCAGATCGTAGTCGACTTCAATCGTCCGCCCGTGGCGATTGATGACGGAGGCTACCGGGTGGAACGCGGAGACACACTGAGCGTCCCGGCGCCGGGCATTCTGGGCAACGACGAGGACCCGAACAACGACCCGTTGACGGCGCAGCTAGTGAGCGGGCCAACACGGGGTTCGGTCACGCTGAACCCGGACGGCTCATTCGATTACACGCCGGACAATCCGGCCGGCCAGATCGGCTTTGTCCCCGCACTAGAGTTTCTGATCCCGGGGCGCGGCCCGATCGCACCACCGCTGATCGCCGACGTCAATGACGATGGCCGCACAGACGTTGTTTCCCAGATCAGTAACGGGGTAGCCGGGCAGAATGTCTTTATCATCAGCAGTCCCGACACGGGCGAGTTAATCGCCACAAGCCCGCCACTGGACCGCGGCGTCATCAACGGCTCAGGCAAGGCATTGGCCGATATCGATCTGGACGGCTACGTCGAAATCATCTCCATCGGTGGGGAAAACTCGCTGCTGGTTCCGTCCATGACCAAGGTGTTCGCTTTCGAGCATGACGGG
>JAZBPR010000081.1:0-13901 GCA_036351735.1 Wenzhouxiangella sp.
AAGCCCCCGAAGCTAAACCCGGACCGGATCAGGCAAGCTGGGCCGGTGTCCGCTCGAATGCAGTAGTAATCCCGGTTCGCGGCCTCCAGCACCCGGATAGTCAGATAGTATTCCGGCTGGCTACAGCATTCATCGTTGAAGCCCACCAACTGCTGTGCTGGATCGAAGCCACTGCCGTTACTGCGAGCGCAGATGACGCCCTGACTGCTGCGCGCGCAGAGATCATCCAGCCCGTCGCCGTTGAAGTCCACAGCCCGGATGGTGGTGTAGTACTGCGGCAAGTCCCAGCCGGCGGCATCACTCCAGGCCGGGCCGTTGACCGGGGGCTTGAAGGCGTTCTGGGCCAGGCTAACGCTGAGTACAAGAAGTATAAACACCCTATTTACTGAATCCCAGCAGTAGCCGGAGCGGAGAAAAACCGCTTGACGGCAGGGAGGCGTCATAGATGTCCTGGAATTCAATTCCGCCCTCAGGTCAGGCGTCAGTTTGATGGGAGTCGATGTGAACAAGCGGGACTTATGCTCGGGTGACCGAGAGTCCACGAATGCTCGCTAAAATGCCGATCTTTACAGAAGCGATCATTTTTATCGGTGTCCCGGTCCGGGGTATCCCCCCGGGCATCATCACGATTCTCCCGGTCGATTACTCCGGGCTGCTTTCCTCGAATCTGTCCCTGAAGATCTGCGCGCTGCGCCCGAACACCACATAGCTACTGCCTGCACTGACCAAGCCACCGGGATCGGCGAAGCGCGCCCCGATGATCAGATCGGCAACGCCATCGCCATTGATGTCGCCGGCCGAGGAGACGGCAGCGCCGCTGCTGTCATTAGCCGAAACGCCATCGAGGCGAAAGCCGCTGTTGCCGTCAAGTGTGGATAGATTGATCGTCGCGTCGAAACCATTTTTGCGACCGAACACCACATAGCTGCTGCCCGCGCGAACCGCGCCATTCGGGCTGGCCGCACTGGCCCCGATGATCAGGTCGTCGATGCCGTCGCCATTGATATCGCCGGCGTTGGAGACGGCGCCACCGCTGATTTCGCCTGCTGCGGCACCATCAAGGCGGAAGCCGTTATTGCCGTCGAGCGAAGACAACGGGATTACGTCGGCTGCCTGCGCGGTGGGCAGGGCCAAAGCCAGCAGGATCAGGGCAATGGGAGCGCAAAGACGCCGACGGATAGAGGCGTGTTGCTTCAGTATCAATTGAGAACACCCATGAAACCCACCAAAATCCTACACCACCCGGGAGCGATTTTCTATCCAACCGGGGCCGGCTTTGCCTCAAGGAGCAGGATTGCCTGCGCGCGCCGCTGCAGGGCAGTCAGCATAAGCTTTGCGACTTCGAGCTTGTTCGTGTCGATCGTTACCCATGGTGACTCCTGTTCGGTCTTCGATCTCCCCGGCTCGAATCGATTCCCGGTCGCCGTCAGCTGGTGCTGACTTCAATTGTGTTTTCGTCGAGGCGCATCATCAGAGCGGATTGCGCAGGCCGGCTCAGCCGGAGCCCATGAGTGCCGGTGCAAAGCCATTCCACCAGTCCGAGCGAGCGACCCACGGACTGCTCAGCTGCAGCGGGAGCACAAGGGCGGCACCGGTCAGGGTTGCGGCATGAATGCGCCCGAGCACGCGACGGTCATGCATCCCCAAGGCGATCAGAAACGGGATGGTGACCAGCACATAGGACAGCAGATCGACCAGCAGGGAATTGGCCAAGGGCAGCTTCAGCGTCCAGCGCGTCAGGGCCGGGGCGACCAGGCACAGCGCGGCGATATAGATCAGGCGACGGTGCCAGTCCACATGGCGGGTGACCAGCACGATCGCGCCGATAACCAACAGCGCGAAGAGACTGATGTCGACCAGGTTGAAGTAGGTGAACTCCCACGGCTGGGCCACACCCTGGGCCAGGCGATTCTCACCACCCCGCTGGGCCATCCAGTAGCCGGACAGGATCAGCGCGCCGCTCAGGGCGAATCCGGACAGGCCGAGCTCGCGATGACGGGCGATGTTGCCTTGGGCCACCAGCCGGGCCTGCCAGGCCAGCAGGCCGATCCAGGCGAAGCAGGCCAGGCCATGCACGTGGTACAGCAGCTGAAAGCTGTGCGTGCCGGTGACGACCGGCAGGTAGTAGGTCAATGGAAAGCTCAAGAAAACCAGCATGGCCAAGAGCAGTGCCGTATTGGCGAAGAAGCGCTGGGGCTGGAGCTGTGCTGTTGCGGTGTCGGCGTTCGGCATGGGGAGCAGCTTGCGCCCGAAGCCGCGCGCCGGACAATCCCGCGACCGTCAATCTTTCGTCATTTCTGCGGGAGTTGAGGGTTTGGAGGCGATCGGAAGGCCGGCTTTTGGCATACTCGGGGTCGATGAGAGCGCTGACACACCACAGTTGCAGGCTTGCTTAAAACGGCAAGCTGTGTGGCTTATACCATCAAAGCTCAGGGAACCTGAAAGGAGATAGCATGATCAACGCTTATGCCGCACTGGACGCCGGGGGCAAGCTTGTACCGTGGCAATACGAGCCCGGTGCACTGGGCCATGACGAAGTCGAGATCGAAGTGGATTACTGTGGTATCTGCCACTCTGATATCTCCATGCTCAATGATGAATGGGGCATGTCGGCCTACCCGTTGGTGGCGGGTCATGAAGTGGTGGGGCGCATCAGCGCGGTGGGGAGTGTCGTCAGTCAGCTTGAGCCAGGCCAGTTGGTGGGCTTGGGTTGGCATTCCGATTACTGCAAGACATGCAGTAGCTGCGGCAGCGGCGACCATAATTTGTGCAACTCAGCTCAGGGCACGATCGTGGGCCGCCACGGCGGCTTTGCCGACCGCGTACGCGCCAACGCCGCCAGCGTGGTGCCACTGCCCGATGGCATGGATGCGGAAACAGCCGGCCCGCTGTTTTGTGGCGGCATTACGGTGTTTAACCCACTGGTCCAGTTTGATGTGAAACCGACCGATAAAGTCGCGGTCATCGGCATTGGCGGCCTGGGTCATCTGGCGCTGCAGTTTTTGCGGGCCTGGGGTTGTGAAGTGACGGCCTTCACGTCCAGCGACAGCAAGATGCAGGAAGCGAAGGAACTGGGGGCGCACCACTGTATCAATTCGCGCAGCAGCAGCCAGATAGAGCAGGCTGCGGGCCGCTTTGATCTTTTGATCTCCACCGTGAATGTCAATCTGGACTGGAACCTGTATTTATCGACACTAAAGGCCAAAGGCCGGCTGCACTTTGTTGGCGCAACGCTGGAGCCGCTGGATATTGGCGTATTCAACCTGATCATGGCTCAGCGCAGCGTGTCAGGCTCACCAGTCGGCAGTCCGGCCACCATTGCCAAAATGCTGGAGTTTGCCGTGCAGCACGATATCAGGCCGGTCGTAGAGACCTTCAAGTTTGCCCAGATCAACGAAGCGCTGGCTCACTTGAAAAGTGGCAAAGCCCGCTATCGCATTGTGCTCGAGCGCTAAGCAGGCCCATGTTGGATTGACATCCACCTCAGGCAACGAACCTTAATTGAACAGCCGTAAAAAAACACTAGCAACTCAGTAGTGTCCGGCAAAAATTGATTTTGCGGCCGAAAAGGATCGTTTAGTCAACATGTTAGGTGCGATTTCGAGTGTCGACTTGAACGGCGATTTCTGCGATTGTCTCAGCTTACGATCCACTTCCCACACAGAAGTTCGAACAGCCTCCAAACCGGCCTGAAGAACACCTCATAGGGGAGGCAAAATCAGAGTCGCTGCGTAACACAGCATGCCGACAATATCGGCCGTTCGCACCGGGTGATTTCGGCCAGACAGGGCAGCAGCTCCACCAGCTTACCGCACGGGCAGCCACCGATCGGGCACGGCTTCACCGGTGGCCAGCGCATTGCCCAGTCGCCGCACCCCGTGATCAAATCACTGAAATCAGTTGCCGGAACTCGACTGGCGGCCGCGTAACGGGCGTAGGTTCCTGACCGCTTGGTGGAAACTTGAACAACTGCCCCTCCCAGGTGCCGAAGTCGAAATTCGCCGGGTTATACCATTGAATTCTGTCACCGGCATAAACAAAACTGTTCGTGTGAATCGCCAGGGCGCCCATCAGGTAACGTCCATCTTCCTTGGTGAATCCGTTACCAGCTTCAGTATTCGATGCGGCGCAGGCGTAGATGACCATGTTGCTGGCCACGTCGCGCACCTCTGACCACATCGATACGTTTGAATGCAGGACGGTCTCGAAACCCAGTTGCAGGCCCTGGCCGCCGAAATCCCCGCTCATCTGGAGATTTTCGCTGGCGCCTGCGAAGCCATGGCAAAGAACGAAAATCGTGTGCAGCTTCCCGTGCTCCCGTCGCAGGGCGTTCAGCCTGCGAAAGGCGGTTCGGAGTCGAGTCGTGGAATCCATACCGATCACATTGAGATCGTGCCACCAGCGAGTGAAACTGCCAGGCAAGCTTCCCGCTAGCCGATCATCGCGCAATACCGCATATTCGCTCATGTCATCAATCCTCTTAAAGCACTCTCCAAAAAAACGGAATCGCGAGGAAATTCTTGCCATGAATTTATAAGAATAATATCCGGCGCATCGCCGATTCTGCGACAGTATCCGAAGCCCCGCTGATACCCCGCCTGGGTCACGATGCGCCTCCTTCCGGGCTCGCAGCCGCCGGAATTTCGCCCGAGTTTCCCCTTCGAGGCCAGCGCTCCGGAGGCGATCAAGCACGCCTGGACCACCGCTGCCGACGGGCTTGCGGACATCGGCATGCTGCTCCCTGAAATCGACGAGAAAGCAGCGTAGACAACCACCGCCAGCCTGCCCGCCCTGCAACATCAAGGCGACTTGGGCACCTTAGAAGGTTCCCAGGCATTTTTTGACGAGCCCGTTCGCATGCATCAAGCGTTCGGGGTTGAACTGCGCAGAAAGATGAACACGCAAACCCCGCTGAGCCTTGATGATGTCTGATTCCTGTCGCTGCGGCCCGGCCGTGACCTCCGGGCGGATCAGCGATCTCGCGATGAACCCCGAAATTGAGTTGTGCGGGTCATTTGCGGATCGACTCGGTGAACAAAGCAGAGCCCATGATCCTTGGCGACGTTCACGTCTCTGGGTCGAACGAAGCGCAGCAGGCAGCCAAAGTTTCCAGTGGAGTTGGGCTTCCGGTCAGGCAGCAGGCCAGGTGGCCTGATCGATACTGTCGGTCTCGAACCGGGGGTTCTACCCCGTTATGTCGGCACCGAACATCATGGAAAACGATGCGAAATTGGATAACTCCGGCTCATCTTCGAGATGGCCAAGCTTCATGCGCCCTGCCCTGGGCCAGAGCGCCAGCCCAAAGCACAAAATGACGAAAGCCCAAAGAATCAGCGCGCCAACGAGGATCTTCGCCGTGATCGTCACGTCCTTGGTGAAGCCACGGTAGAACCCGCTTTCGGCAATCCCGATCGGTAAGTCTGTCAGGGGTGGTTTGATAGACATCGCGTTACTATCCCTTGCACCCCATTGATGGGCCGTTTCAGCGCCGCAGGTCCTAGTAGCGCGAAGGCAGGACCGCACATTCAAGTCGTCGAAGTCGCTGATAGCTCTGATGTCCATCAGCCAGCAACAAGGTTGGCACCCCTAACTCCCGGCCGACCTCGAAGTCATGATCGGTGTCACCGATGAGCAGGGTCTTATCTGCATCCAAACCCATTGACGCAAACAACTGCTTGCCGCGCTCGGCTTTGCTGCTCGCTTCGCAGTGATCCAGACCGTAGACTTCAGCAAACGCATCGTCGATTGAATGATGCGCGAGAAGATCGTGCACGTCCGCCTCAATGGCTGCGGTCAGGATGGCTAGCTGATAGCCGCTGTTCTTCAGCTCATCGATCCAGTCTTCGGTCTGATCGAACAGGTCGGTGCGGGCAGCCACATCAGCGGTGTAGGTTCGCATCCAGCGAGCCGCCAGCTCGGGAAAGGGGTGTTTGGTGAAATCAAAACCCAACTGCTGATAATAGCGCTGGACCGGGAAGGAAAAAATTTCTCTGTAGCGCGATTGCGTCAGCTGCGGAAGCGAAAACTCGTTCAGCATCGCGTTGGTGATCGATAGGCAGTACTCAATGTCGTTGAGCAGGGTTCCGTTCCAATCGAAGACGATGGTTTTGGTCCCGGCCGGGATGTACTGAGTCAGGTTTCGCATACGTTGGAATTCTGATGGGTGCGGTGACCATACCCCTAGATTCGAGCATGGAGTAACGTGGGAGTCAGAGCATATCAATCAGCCAATGGCTTTTCTTCAGTAAGCAAATCCCTCGTGAGTGCGGCGATCACAAGTCAACGACTTCGCAGCGGCATGGCCAATCAGGTTGGCGAGCTCTAGCAAGGCAGACCACGACCCCGAAACGACCGGGGGTCCCTGGATGCTCAGCGGCATCGAGCCGGCCTGGGTGTAGGCACTCAATGGCGACTACCCTGCTGGAACGACTTGAAGAGGGCCTGCGCCGGACTCGGCGCTTCGTGCCAAGAGCCGCCTGGCGGCCTGCGTCTCTTTATGGTCTTCACCCAGCGCATTCTCAAGGTGCGGCAATGCGGCTTCGAAATCACTTCGTGCTGTCTCTGCCTGCCCCGATTCAAGCCGTATCTGGCCTCGCTGCACCAGAGCGCGACCCAGGTGCACGCTGCTTGTCCCCGCTGGACGTTCGTGTTCACTTAGGCGCTCGATAAGGCCATCTGCCAGCGTCTCGGCCCGGTCGAAGTCGCGGCTCACGAGATAGATATCCGCAGCCTCGATCAGCGCCGAGATCATGCCCGGCGTTTCTCCAGCGTCGGGAAAACCGACCTCATCCAGCAGCGCGTCGATGAGCTCGCGGGCGGCCCCAAGATCTCCCGCACGGCGCAGCGTTCTGGCGCGCAATACGCGCAGATTCCGGGCGAGCTGCAAATCCGCCTGTTCGTTATTTTCCAGGTATGAGTTGGCCGACTCCAGACTTGCAAGGGCTTGGTCGAAATCATCGTCTGCAAGCTGAAGCTTCGCAAACTCCATATGCAGATGAGCGCTGGTACGAGCATCGCCAGAGGCCTCCGCCAGCGCCAGACCCTCCCGGAAGATGTCGGCCGCAGTGTCGGGACGGCCTGCTGACAGGAGCAAGCCGCCATATTGCGTGAGGAGTGTCGCGGCACCGCGTCCTTTGAATCCGCTGGCCCGCATGCGTACGACCAGATCTTCAAAGGCCTCCAAGGCCTCAGGGGTGCGGCCCAGTGTTTGCAGGGTTACCGCTCGATTCGCGGCCACTCGCTGATAGCCCAACGTTGAGCCGCGTCCCGTCGTTTCGAGCAGTTCCAGCACCTCTTCCAGAAGGTCAGCGCTCGCGTTGAGATCGCCGTTTCGGTAATGGTGAAACGCGATGTCGTTGAGAATCAGACCACGAAGGTTAGTGCCTGGCGCGGGGTGCGCGTCGAGCGACTTTTTCGCATCTAGCAACTTTTGCAATGCCGCTTCACTGTTGCCCGCTTGGTCTTCACTCCGTGACTTCGTTCGCGCGCATTCCACAGTGGTTTCGATGCCGGGTGAATTCAGGCGATCATAAATTTCAAGGGCCTCATTCAGCCGAGCAGTGGCCGCTTCAGGATCACGCGCCCGGTCCAGGCGGGCGGAGCGGCAAAGGACGGCAGCAAGGACATCGTTATCGGAGAATCGGCGGGCTAGCTGCTCAGACTCGGCCAGGAGTTCCCGCGAGCGTTGTTGTTCTCCGAGGCTCGCGTATCGCTTAGAAACGTCGAGCAGTACCGACGCCATGAACGGCTGGCCGGAGTCAAACTGACGCTCCAGCAATTCCCGGCCCCGATCCAGTAACTCTACGGAGGTCATCGCACCACCGCCGGTCTCTTCGAGAAGCAGGCTGAAAAACTCGCTGTTGGCCTGAATCCTTTGCTGCTGGTAAATGGCAATATCGCGCTGCTCGCGCGCCTGGAGCAGTCCGTAGCTCGCGACCACGGCACTGGAAACAAGGGCGACACTAACGATCGCCGCCGCGGCCACCGGCCAACGATGCCGGCGGACAAATTTACGGACTCTATAGGCCAACGACGGCGGCTGTGCCAGTACCGGCTCGTTGTTCAGATAACGCCTGAGATCCTCGGCGAGGTCATCGGCGCTGCCATAGCGTCGTTCGCGGTCTTTGGCCAGTGCTTTGAGTAGCACGGAGTCTAGATCGCCCTTCAGTCGCGAGCGCCAGCGCTGCGTGGTCGCGTCACCGATCGTTTCCGGTTTCGACTGCAGTCGGCTCGGCTGCGGCGTTTCGCCTTCGCGGATCTGTCTGCACATGGCCTCAAAGCCCAGTGCGCGGAGCTCTTTGCCCGTGATAGGTAGAGTGCCGACGAGCAATTCATACAGCACCAGCCCCAGCGAGTAAACGTCCGACCGCGTATCGATATCGATTTCGCCGAGAGCGGCCTGTTCCGGGCTCATGTATTCTGGCGTGCCGATCAGCTCGCCCAGGCGTGTTACCTGGGTTTGCTCGTCCGCGTCCTCTTCCAATAGGCGAGCGATACCGAAGTCGATCACCTTCGGCAACCCTCTTTCAGCGTGAGCCAGCACCAGAATGTTCGACGGCTTCAGGTCGCGGTGAATCAACCCCTTACGGTGCGCATGCTGCACCGCCGCACAGACTGGCAAAAGCAGCTCGATCCGCTCGACCAAACCCAGTTTGCGCTCACTAGCCCACTGGGTGATCGGCACACCGTCGATATACTCCATCGCAAACCATGGTCGGCCGTCGTCCAGACTGCCAGCATCCAAAACTCGCGCGATGTTCGGATGCTCCAGCACGGCCAGCGCCTGGCGCTCGGCGTTGAAGCGGGCCAGCGCTTCTCGGCTATCCAGCCCGCGCCTAGTCAGCTTCAGCGCGACGCGACGCTTCACCGGCTCGCTTTGTTCAGCCAGATAGACGCGACCCATGCCGCCCTCGCCAATGGAACGAATTAAACGATAGGGCCCAACGCATTCTGGGTCAGTCATGGCACCACCGAGTGATGCGGAAAGTCCGCCTCGATCGGCCACCGAGTCCAGCGCCTGCGCGTCTTCAGCCCGTGTCGGGCTGGGGTCGATCAGTTGAATCAATTCGGCATGCAGCGCCGGGTCCTCGGCAGCCAGCTTGGTGAGCCGAGCTTGACGCTGTTCTGGCGGCAGCGCATCCAGCTCGTGAAACAACGCTTCCAGACGCTTGAATCGATCGGAATCGGTCATTTTGTGAGTGTCCGTTACAACGAAAGGGCAGCGGCGGTGCTCGGCGCCTACCTCAATATACGGAAGTCGGCCAGGAAACCTTCAAGTGTCGAGTATCTGTCATTTTAGGAAACAGTCAGGAGGCGACACAAAAAGTAGACTGTTGGATACCCACGCTTTCATCTCCAGGGCCGACGTTTCGAAGCCTTTGCCGCACCGGAGCGCAGCGGGCAGGGTCAGGCCAGACTGGTCGCCTGGCTGTCGTTCATGAGCAGCGAACTTCAGCCTGCTTTCATGGCCTATTTCAAACCGAGCCGCCTGTCTCTCGATTCCGGACATCATCAGGATCTCAAGGACCAGGCCCAGGCTCGAATCGCCTTTTTGCTGCGCTACGCGGGAGAACGCTTCGAGGGCCCTTACCTTTTCGGTGAGCACCGGTCCGTCGCCGACCCGTATCTTTTCATCCTATGCCGCTGGGCTCGCGAGGCCTTCATCGATCTCGAAGATTGCCCTCGCCTGGCCTCGTTTCAGCGGCATATGGGCCTGGATCCTGACGTTGAGCGCGTTCTGGCGCAGTATCCGCTGAGGCACACAGGGCCCTGGGCACTCCGATGGCTGGCTTGATGGATCATCTTGCCGAGCCCTGGAAGCGGTCTTCGAACAAACGATCAAAGTCCAGATCGATCCGGTAGATATCATTGAAGTTTGTGAGCATGCCCGGTGTGAGGTTCCGCGCCTCGGAGACCAGATAGATCACCCGCCCACCGGGCTCGACGGCAGCGAGTAGCCATTCTCCGTCGGGGCGCAGCCCATCGGTCGTCAGGGGGTCGATCCGGATCACTTCTTCATCCGATCGACTGTAAAGATAGATCTCGGGAAGCGGGTCAGTTCCGCGGGCGGGCCTAAGGGTACCGGCACGGTCCTCGTCAATCTGCTCCATGAACAGTATCGCGCTGGCGTCGGCCGCGAGCACCGCTTCACCCGCCCGTATCGCCTGTTCACTGGAATCCTGGCTGATCAGGCGGGAATCGCCCGTCTGGCGATCATGCAGATAGACTGACGGTGCGGGCGGCGAAGGGAACGCCGGGTCGAGATTGGCGGCATAGGACCTGAAGGCGACCCAGCGGCCGTTCGCCGAAATCTCGGGATCAGTGCTGTCGCCGTTCCCGGGCTCACCACCGGGCCCACGACTGATCAATGCGATCGTGTCCGACTGCCGATCCCTAAGCCAGATCTGTTGATAATTCAACGGCGCGCCGTCCGATGACAGATCAGCGCTGGTAGCAAACACCACGAATCGGCCATTGCCACTGATCGCAGGCGACTCGCTTCGCGCAGCCGCCTCCTGGCCATTACCGCTGATACTGATCCGTCGAATAAGGCGACTGGGTAGTTCAGCCACAAAGATATCCTGTTGACCATTCGTGTCATTTTCAACCAGGTTGCTCGCGCTGGATTCGAAGGCAACCGTGCCGCCGTTTGCCGAGATCACAGGGTCGGTGCTGCGCCCGTTCGCCTCTTCGTCGTCGAGTCCAATGCTCAGGCGCGCGGTCTGGGCGAGGCTGATATCACGAATGAAGATATCGTCAGTATCATTGCTATCGTTGTTGACCAGGCCGCCCCAGCGCGACGAAAAAACCACCCGGTTTCCGGCGTTATCGATGGATGGATCGAAGGCTCCCGAAAAGCTGTCCACCAATTCACCCGTCGTGCTCACTGATACAGGCAAGACCTCTCCAGTCAACTGATCCAGCCTAACAATCTGGGTCCCGTCCGGCGATCGGCCCGTCAGATTGCCCGCTCTGGTTTCAAACGCCAGGAATCGCCCCTGACCGGCCAGGGAGGGATCCAGACTGATCCCGCTCCCCACAGTGACAGGAACGGGTGGGTCACTCCGACTGACGACCCAGGACTCGGCTACCCCTCGGCCGCCGGATGCAGCGCTGGGATCCGGGTCAAAGGATTCGAAGGCCTCCAGCACGATCTGTGACTGGGCTAGATTGGCGGGAATCAATGCGTGCACCTGGGTCCTGAATGCAACGCCACCCACGCTGCCAGAGTTGAAGACACACGCCTGCTGCGGTTCCTCGGCGCTTGCGGCCATCTGGACCAGAGTGCCAAAGTCATGGTCGTACAGAAAGAGGCGGCGTTCCTGACCGACGAGTCCTGGCACGAGATTGTCGGCCAGTGATTCAAAGACCACGAAGCGCCCGTCTGCACTGATCGTCTGCCCGTTGGAACCGCCGTTGCCACCTGTACCGTTGCTGTCTTCGCTCAGCCTGATCGTGGTGTTGCTATTTCGGTCATGCAGGAAGACATCGAAGGTGCCGTTGTTGTCGCCAGGGGTGAGGTTGGTTGCCGTGGAAAAGAACACGATCCAGCGTCCATCCGCGGATATCCGAGGCGATCGAGAATCACCATCGGCTTCGACACCCCCTTGTCCCTGGAGGCGAACGGTCGTGCCTTGGGCAAGGTCCCGGATGAAGATATCGTCTTTTCCGTTCGTGTCGTCGTTGACCAGATTGCTGGCGGCGCTTTCGAACACCACCGTGCTGCCATCCGCGGAAATGTAGGCTTCAGACGCCGGGGCGTCGGCCGGTTGATCATCAAAGCCGATGCTGATCAGACTCGTGGAGGCCTGATCGAGATCGCGTAACCAGACTTGATCATCGGCCTCGAACGTCGCCAGCGCGCCATCGGACGACAGGGACAACGGGGATGGCCGGTCGAACTCCGTCCCGTCGGGGGCGAAGCCGACCGCCGTATTGATGCCCGTGTCCAGGTCGCGTCGAAACACCTGCCAGAATCCGGTGACGCCGAGATTGTCAGCCAGTGACTGGAACAGCACGTAGCGACCATTCCCGCTGATAAACGCCGTGTCGCTGCGCCCGTCTGCCAGATCCCCCGTCAATGTCCGACTGACCAGCTCGGTGCTGCGATCGTTTCGATTCTGAACGAAGACATCGCTCAGCGTATTGCTGTCACCCTCAACCAGATTGAACGCCGAGCTCGAATAGGCGATTCGCTGTCCATCCTCGGAAAACGTGCACCCGCTGCTGAAACCGTTTCCAAAGCCATCGAAGAAGTTGCTGTCGGGCGGCTCGCTGACCAGCTGGGCCAGCTGCGGTGATGCTTGAGCACTCGAAATGGAGCTAGCTAACACAGTGAAGGCCAGAAGGATTTTTGAAGTCGACATCTGCACAATTTCCCGGGCTGAGTGAGCAAGGTCGAACAACAGCGTCTTTTCAGAGCACTGCGATGATCGCCTTTACTCGAACTAGACGCAATCTGCCATCGAAACCCTTCACAGTGGTACTGAGTACAAATGGTTGGACGCGCCAGAACTGGATGATTGACGACAGCAGCGTCTCAGCGCAGGCGGGCGCGAAAGGGCGACTTGGCCGTCGGACATGAAGTCCTTTAGCGACGCTGCTGCGCGTGCCTGGCCTCTAAAAGCCACAACAATGAAGATGCTCTGTTCTCCTGAAGGAGCTGCGAACAGACCGGATTGAAGATCGGCTTCCATTCTCAGGCGGGAGAATGAACAGCCGAAATACGGAAGTCAGAATTCAGTCTTTATGCTGCTGGGCAGTCATTGACACCACTTCGTAAGCCGATCAACCACCCCTGCTCTCGAAGGTCACCGAGGTGGCCGGTCGGTCGGGCCCGGTCAGCCACCAGACTTTAGGGGTTCGATTGCGCCAGTCCCAGTCCACGGCGATCGGGAACTGGAAGTCGCGGAGTACAGGAAGTAAAAGCGGCCTACTTCCTGATTTCCCGCGGTGTCCGCAGCCGTCCAGCGCTGACGTTTAGCACCGGTTACAGGCTGAACCTCAACCAATTTCCCTCTTTCGGGGCCAATCGAATGGCCCCCTGCCCCGCTTTCCCGGTGTTCGCCTCTCTCGGCACGAGCGCCACCGGGCCGCGCCCGGATGGAACGCGGCCTGAAGTCGGTTTTCTACAGTTCAATGAGTCAAGCCGATACGCGGGACCGGCGGCGCTCGACTTTCCGCCCACAGGCCGGGGAGATTCTTGCTAGCCAGGTGAGTCAGTATCCGCTCGATCACCGGCGGGTGTTCAGCGCAGGCGAGAGCGATGGGGCGGTTTGCCGAAGGCAAGAAGCCCCTGAGCGAAGCCGTCGCGCGTGCAGGCGAGAGCGATGGGGCGGTTTGCCGAAGGCAAGAAGCTCCTGAGCGAAGCCGTTGCGCGTGCGGCTTAAAGTCAGTTTTCGCAGTTTACTGAAGCAAGCCGACAGGCCGGCCCGGAGGCGCCCGACTGTCAGGCCACAGCCCGGGCACGTCCTTGCTGGCCAGATGACGCAAGATCCGCTCGATGACCGGCGGGTCTTCAGCGCAGGCGTGAACGCAAGGGCGACTTGCCCGCAGGGCGAGAAGCCCTGAAGTGGAGCCGTTGCGCGTACAGGCGATGACTTGGACCGTGCCCCCGCAATTCGGACAGGTCTCCACATCAATCTGAAAGACCCGCTTGAGGCGTTTCGCCCATTGCATCGCCGAGCGTTGCTCAGTCGGTGTGCGATCTTCCGACATCTCCGGCCTCTTCGGCTTGCCGCCTCGGCCCCGGCGGGCCGGCGTGATCCGGGCCCGGTAGAGGCTATTCGGCGCAAACACCCCGTGGAAGCGAGTGAGATTCAAGCGCGGCGGCGGAACGAGAGCCGCCAGCCGGGCGATGAAATCCAGCGGCTCGAAGATTACATGGGTCGTCCCGTCACGGT
>JAZBPR010000082.1:0-2844 GCA_036351735.1 Wenzhouxiangella sp.
GAAGAAGGCGAAGCGCGCGGTCTCTTCAGGCCAGATCAGGAGAACCACCCCGATCACGACCGATCCGAGGCCGATGCCGCCAGCAGCACCTCTGCGGCCAAAACCAAAAAGCGTCAGAGCACCATCGAGGATGAGAAGAACACCGATCAGCTGCAGCAGTAGCGAAATGCTGCCCGTTGGCCAGAACAGCGCTGCAATGCCCAAAGTGGCAGCGATAATCCCTCGCAGCAAGAACGCCCACCAAAGGCTGCCCAGCCTCTCGCTGAGTGCCTCGCGCAGTTCGAGGATGTCATCGTCGACAATCTCGACAGGTGGGGTTTCAGGGTTCTCCATAGCCTGCTTCCTCCGGATCGGCAAAGATTAACCAAGCAATGACAGCGCATCAATCACAGCCGCCGCTCGATGTGGAAAAAGCTTGTTCAGAAGGCAAATTCGGTCAAATTCAACTCCAGTCAGCAGGACGCATTGGACAATTTCGAGTAAGAGGGGGGTAAAAAATGACTATTTTTAGGGCGGTTAGCGCCACGGCACTCACAACACTCTTCGTAGGTTGCACCGTTGTCGAAGTTGAACCCAGATACGAGGGCGGAGGGATCGGGCCGATCGAGGCACAGGCCAGAAACAACTGCGTCGGCCAGCTGAGGGATACGACCGGCAAGGCTATCGCCATTGTCAGTTCGACCTACTCTGCTGTCGGCACCGAAGTGGTCATGCGAGCACTGCCGGACGAGGACTGGCGCTGCGTCGCCGGTTCTGATGGAGGCGTCATCACGCTTGAGATGACATGAGGCAGGCCACTCTCAAGCGTAACTTTCCTTCGCCGACTACGCTCCAATGTAGGGCATGGCCTCATTGAGGCTCATCGCCAATAGATGGGGAGTGCAGCCAGCGCGATGGCTGACAGGAAGACCCTGGGGCCGCGGTCGTAACGGATCGCCACGTGCCTTAAGTCCTTCAGCATCCCGATCGTGATCTTGATCCAATCGCGCCACTCATGCCGGGCGGCTCACTCGGATAGCTGATCACCCAAAGCCGTCATCGGCGCAGCCGCAGCGAAATGGCGCTTTGTCCGCGATCCTGCCGGTCGAGGTTGCCGAGTTGTTCGGCGGCTTTTGGTAGCAGCGGACGTTCTGAGCGACCGCGGCAATCGAAGACAACGGGTCCGAAACCGACAAATGGCGCTGGGCTACCGGTTCAACAACGCCAAGACCCGCACGCCTCTCAGGGCCACGGTTCTCGTGACGGTCGTCGTATTGATCCTCGCGCTGTTTACGCCTTTGGGCGTCCTAGCGGAGAGCACCTCGGCTGTCATGCTGGCGGTCTTCTTCGTCGTCAACCTGGCTCTAATTCGGCTGAAGCTCGCGAAAGTGGCCGCGCCTCAGGGCGCGTTCCTGGTTCCGATCGCTGTTCCGATTGCCGGAGCGCTCTCCTGTGTCGTCCTTTTGGCGGGCGCGTTCTTGCTCGGCGCGTGATGTGCGCGTTCAAACGTCATCGCATCGGTGCTACGCTTCGTCCGGACATCTAGAAAGCCTCTGAACAGTCCCGGCAAAACCAGTGCATTGTTCAACTGGTTTGCGAAATCGCTTCGTCCTGTTGCAACGATCCGGGTATGCGCCTCAAGTCAACGGGATTGCGCCTCGCGAAGAGGCCAGCCTCAATTCTTGGCGGCATGTCTTGCGTCGAGACCGGCGCCTCGGAAAGCGCGGTCAGTTGCTAGCGAGCTTGCCCCTGAGGATCGTCAAGACCTCTGTCACCGGGCCCGGGATGACCTGCTCTCCGGAGCCGACGATGTCGCTGCGGCCATCAAAGATCGCCTTGGCCTCTTCGACGTCTTTCAGTGTTGGGCCGATGGCCTGAATATCAGCACACGTTTTCTGGTCGAGTGGACCAAGTATTTCCTCAAGGCTGTTGCGCGTGATCGCTGACATATCTTTCCCCCTACTGCGGTGTGAATGTTGGCCAAGTCGTGCAATTTTCGCCACCTAGCCTGTAGATGTGTTACGACCCAGGTCGCGGCGAGATCGACGTTGGGTCCCAAAATCCAAGCCGCGACCCCGCCTGGCGGGTTCCAGCCGTGGCTTCATTCGCTCCAAGGGTGAACATGCACATCGCGCCCGGAATGGCCTTTAAGGATCTCTACGGCCAGTCTCTCGTGTTCCTCGTCCCGGACACGGACCCACAACAGCAATCCACCGTGTTCGATCTGCTGGGTGTAGTGGTCCATGTGCTTCTGCCCGGCGCGCCGCGCCAGTATCACGCCGATAACCGCCGCCGGGCTGCCCCCGATCGCAACAGCGGCAATCGACGCCGCCAATGTGCTCGCCGGCGAGAGCATCGCCGCAAGCGCGATCATCGAACCGACGTAGAAAAAGCCGCCCGCGAGGCTGCCCTCGAGCGCACCGATCGCATCTTCTGACACGAACGCCGCTCTTGGAGCGCGAGGATCGTCCTCAAGCTCCTCGGCGCGCCAGAAAGATTTGCCAAGTTTTTCTTCTAGGGCATCCTGCTGTCCCAGCAGGCTGATATCGTAGCGGCTGAAACCCACCGTTCGCAGATCGTAGTAGGCCTGCTGCAGATCTTCGAACCGGTCGAAAACGCCAACCGCTTCGGGCATATTGATTACCGTTGTGTTCTGGAACTCATCATCGACTTCGGCCATGCTGAACGCCCTCTTGCTAGTTGTCGAGGGCAATCATGCGCCATCACTAGCCCGCTATGCGTTGACTTCGGTCAAGTTACCAAGTTGCAGCGGCGTCAGACGGGGGCGGTACATGTGGCTATCCCTTAATGGGTCTGTCAGTTTGCGGACCTCGCGCACCACATCCAACTGTCTCCTTCGTCCGC
>JAZBPR010000083.1:0-4287 GCA_036351735.1 Wenzhouxiangella sp.
GAGGCCATTGAACCCACACCCGAACCGATCCAGATCGGTCTGGCAGGGGATTATCCGGCGGACATCGCGCGCTACTTGCTGGTTCAAGGCATCTCCAGCGCTCAAATGTCGCCCAACGGGGATTACGTTGCGGTGTCCAAATCCATCACCGGCCAGCCGCAGCTGTGGCTGATCCCCACTGACGGCGGACAGGCCCGCCAGCTGACCTTCGGCAACGGCGTCACCTTTTTTCGGTGGGCGCCGGATGGCAACAGCCTGATCTACGGCGCGGACAACGCCGGCGATGAGCAGGAAGCCTATTTCCGCATCAGTGTTGACGGCCTGAGCGAATCCGAAATCGTGCCCTCACAACCCGGTGCCTTCCGTGTCTTCGGTGGCGTCCTGCCGGACAATCAGCACATCGTTTATGCATCGACCGAACGCAACGGTCTGGACTTCGACATCTATGTGCGTGATCTGAACACGGGCGAACATCGCATGATCTATGAAGGCGAGTTCGCGTTTTGGCCGCGCTCGGTTTCACCAGACGGCCAGTCCCTGATCATGACCCAGTCCGTCGGTGAAGATTCCCACAACCTGTTCCTGGTCGATATCGAATCGGCCGAGGTCACCACGCTGTCCAAGCCCGAACGCCGCGCTGATACCGCCGACGGCGGATTTGCCTGGACCAGCGACGGAACGGCGGTCTACCACGGTTCCAACGAGGGACGGGAGTTCCGCGCCCTGGTTCGTCGTGATGTTGAATCCAATGAGGTGACCGTGATCGAAGCGCCTGAGCGCGACGTGGGCAATATCCAACTCTGCGGCGCAGATGATCGCTATTTACTCTGGACGACCAACGAGGACGGCTTCTTCAGGCTCAATGGTCGCGACCTGATAGAAGACCGATCGCTCAACACGCCCGAGGTCCCTGACGGGGTCTACTCGATCTCATGCCCCGCAGGCAGCAACACGGCCAGCCTGCTGGTTACCGGCACCACCACGCCCGGCGATCTGCTGCTATGGGATCTGACCAGCGGACAAGCGAAGGCATTGTGGACAGCGAATCTGGCAGGTCTGGATCCCGAAAGGATGGTATCGCCGCAGTCCATCCGTATGCCAGCCCGTGATGGCGTCATGCTGCAGGGCCTGCTGTATCTGCCCCGCGACGATGCACGACTTGACGATGGCCCGCCGCCGGTGGTGTTCGATGTGCATGGCGGACCCACATCTCAGTCCGTTGCCAGCTTCAATGGAGCCATTCAGTATCTCGTCAACCGCGGCATCGCCGTTTTTCGCCCTAACATCCGTGGCTCAACTGGCTTCGGCCATACCTACGTGACTTTGGACGACCAAGAAAAACGCCTCGACAGCATCCGCGATTTGGTCGACATGCTCGACTTCTTCAAACAGGATGGCCGCGTTGATGCGGACAGAGCCATCGTCAGGGGCGGCTCGTACGGGGGCTATGCGGTCAACGCTGTTCTTGCCAACCATCCCGACAGCTTCATGGCAGGGGTGGCGCTGTTCGGGGTCGCCGATTGGGTCACCGCGCTCGAAGTTGCCTCACCGTCGCTGAAGGCCTCAGACATCATCGAGTACGGCGATATCCGGGAAGAGCGCTGGCAAACCTTCTACACCACCTATTCACCGATTCGCCAAGCCGATCAGATCAAGGTGCCGGTGCTGTATTCGCACGGCGTCAACGATCGCCGTGTAGAAATCTATGAAACCGAAGTGATGGTCAGAACGCTGCGCGCAAACGGCATCAACACGCCATATATCCGTTTCCGAGATGAGGGCCACGGCTGGAGAAACCTGTCCAACCGGCTCTTCTATGCCCGACGGGAAGCTGAATTCTTGCTGCAGCAGTTTGGTCTGACCAACAGTGAAGGCTGAAGCCTAATGAGAGCAGTCGGCATGCCATGGTTGTTGCTTATCGCGTCGGTGCTGATGATTGGCTTGTTGTCCACCAGCGCCGTGGCCGACGATTGGGCCAGCGCTATACGCATAAATGAGCTTGAGACGATCCGAACCCTGTACCCGGACAAGGCTGAGATCGATGATCCGAACGAGCACGGCAAAACCGCGCTCATGGCGGCCGCAGCAGCCGGCGACCTTGCTCTTTTCGAGGAATTGCTCGCAGCCGGTGCTGATCCGTCAGCCGAAAATCACCTGGGTGGCACCGTTCTCATTTATGCCGCCGGCAGCGGCAGTCGAGAGATTGTCAATCGATTGCTCTCCGAAAAAGTTGATCTTGACAGTCGAGCGAGCAACGGCTGGAGCGCTGTCATGATGGCTGCCGCCAAGAACGAAGGCGCATTGATCACCTTGCTTTGCGAAGCTGGAGCCAGCCCCAACACGCCCGACATTTACAGTTGGACGCCGTTGATGCGAGCGGTTTATGAAAACAATGCAGCGGCCGCTCACGCTTTACTGGCCGCTCCAGGCATCGACGTTGACCTGTTGAACAGAAACCAGCAAAACGCGCTGCATCTGGCCGTGATCGGTGGTCATGCCGGCATGGTCGAGGCGCTTCTGGAACACGGTGTTGAGCAGATCGTTGACGCCAACGCGCACAGCCCACAATCAATCGCGCGCGAGCTTGGACGCGACGATCTACTCCAACTGCTTGCAAAGACTGATGCAAGTGAGCAAAAAACAAGCAGTGAAAGCGGCTGATCACACCATTCGTATACTCGGCAGTTCGCTGAGAAACTGAGGAGAAACGTCATGAAACGCCGGGATTTCGTCAAAGCCTGTGCCGCCACTGCCATTCTCGTGCATCAGAATCCGATGGCCTTGGCCAACTCCACCAGTGCAAGCCAACTCCATCAGCCAGTGCGTTTGGTCGATCCGGCAGGCAACCCGATCCGACCCGGCGACCTTGAACCTCACGTCAACTACGTCTTTCGCTATCCCTACGACTGCACGCCGTGCTTCTTGTTGAACCTCAATCGACCCACCGAGGCCAACGTGGCGTTGAAAACGGAAAGTGGTGAAAGCTATGTTTGGAAGGGTGGCGTGGGGCCTGAGCGTTCAATCGTCGCCTACGCGGCCATCTGTACACATCGTCTGACTCATCCGACAGAACACGTCAACTTCATCGCCTATCGGCAAAGCCGCAATCCCGAAGCAGACCCATCGGCCAACCGCATTGTCTGCTGCATGGA
This sequence comes from Wenzhouxiangella sp., assembly GCA_036351735.1. Classification (GTDB taxonomy): domain Bacteria; phylum Pseudomonadota; class Gammaproteobacteria; order Xanthomonadales; family Wenzhouxiangellaceae; genus Wenzhouxiangella. The sequence continues at coordinate 3,153 of JAZBPR010000083.1, forward strand.
GTACTCAAGCTATGATCCGGCAAGAGGCGCGGCCGTCACCTCCGGCCCGGCACCAAGCCCGCTGACCGGCATTCTGCTTGAATATGACGAGGAAGCGGACGAAATCAAGGCAGTGGGCACAACCAGCGATGACGTGTTCAACCGGTTTTTGAGCCAGTTTGAGATGCAGCTTGAGTTGAGCTACGGGAGCCTTGCCAAAGCGAGGACGCCTGTTACCGACAATGCGGTCGTGATGCCGCTAGACGAATACACAAAAAACGACATGCCTTGTTAGGCGGCCCCAACCCAACGATACTTAAGTGCCTAGGACCCGGCAGTTAACCTAAAAACCCGGTTCGGAGCCATGGAACAGAACCTAAAGGAAAAAACCGGAAGAACGCTGGATGAGTGGAAAACTCTTTTGGCCGGGAAACCGTTCGTCACACACGGCGACTTCATGAGTTTTCTGAAAGGCGAATGCGGTGTATCGCACGGGTACGCGAATTTCATTGCTCACAAAGCCCGGGAGTCAGATGCCGCCTCCCAGAATCCTGATCATCTGATTGAAGAGCAGTATCAAGGTAAGGCCGCTCTCAAGCCGATATTTGACAAGCTCAAAGCGGCTATTTTGCAGCTTTCTGCGGATGTCGAGATGGTCCCGAAAAAGACATCGGTCAGTTTCCGGAGAAAACGGCAGTTTGCTCTGGTCAAACCAGCCACAAAAACCAGAATAGATCTAGGTCTCAAGTTCAATGACCGACCTTCGGCAGGACGGCTAGAGCCCTCGGGGCCGTTCGGTACGATGTGCACTCATCGGGTGCAACTGTCCGACGTTAGCCAGGTTGACGACGAAATTCTTGACTTGCTTCGAGCCGCGGCTGACGAGGCCGCTTAAGTTATCGAGCATCAATATCTGCAAGCGTCACGATAACGTCTCTTAAAGAAACGTCGACATTCCAGAAGGTGTAGGTATCGCCGTCCTCATCGACCAGCCGGATGTCAAAAATCGGGCTGAAGTAGTTGTTCAGGTTGACCCGTTTGGTGTCACCGTTCATCAATACCTCGCTCCCGAGAACGTCCTCTTCCCAGTCCTTGGCATCGGCCGGACTGACATACATGTAGAAAATCGTAAAGCCGGTCTGGTTGGTGATATCAA
>JAZBPR010000084.1:0-21734 GCA_036351735.1 Wenzhouxiangella sp.
AGTACCAGCTTCCGGGCGGAATCTGGGTTATTTGTTCGACACTGATTTCACCGCGATAGTTCCTAGGAAGCTCTTCCAACAGCGCGATCGGATTGCTGCTGGTCAGGGTATTCAGGCTGACCATGCCGTCGCGGATAATCATTTCGGCGGCGGTCAGCCCCAACACGGCGCGAAGCTGCCCGATCGTGGTCTGGATGTGAGCAGCTTCGGCGTCACCGCGAAGCGGCAGCAGACGCTGGCTGGCGACCAGCAGGAATAACGAGATAAGAATCAGGACGATCGCGGTATCCAGCAGTCCGCGGCCGCGATGGTGAGCGGGCAGGGCAGCGTGCTCAGCCCAGCGCGGCACGGCCGATATCCCACATGGGGAGGAAGACGCCCAGCGCCATGATCAGCACCAGCACAGCCAGAAACACGAGCAGGATGGGCTCGATGTATTCGCTGAGTTTGCCGAGGTCGTACTCGACTTCGCGCTCGTAGTACTCGGCTGTTTCGATCAGCATGCCGTCGACATCGCCTGTTTCCTCGCCCACGCTGATCATCTGCAGCACCAGTGGTGAGAACAGGCCGGTGGCTTGCGCGGTGCGCGAGATGCTCTCGCCGCGCTCGATGCCGGTGCGCATGTCGCGCACGGCCTGACCGACGAACGAATTTTCGACCGCCCGCGAAACCAGCGTCAGCCCCTGTATCAGCGGCACGCCGGATTTGTAGGTCATCGAAAACGAGCGGGCAAAACGCGCCATGGTTCCCTGAAAAAGAATCTTGCCAATTACCGGCAGGCGCAGTTTGGTTCGGTCCCACAGATATCGACCACGCTCGGTGCGCACCCAGGCCCGCGCGGCCATGATCGCAATAAAAAGCCCGACCAGAATCATCCACCAGTAGTTCACGCTGAAGTTCGACACCGCCATGATGATCTGGGTCGGCAGCGGCAATTCGGCATCGTAGCGTTCAAAGAAGCCGGCAAAAACGGGAACCACGAAGACCATCAGGATGGCCATCGCGATCGCCATGGCAATGATCACCATCACCGGATAGCGCAGCGCCTGCTTGAGTTTCTTGCGGAATTCACGCTCAAGTTCCAGGTAAGTCGCCATCTGGGCAAAGGACTCTTCCAGGGCACCGGAGGTCTCGCCGACCTGGATGATGCTGGTGTACATAGCCGGAAAGACATCGGTGTTGCGGGCCAGGCCGGCTGACAGGCTGCGGCCGGATTCCAGCGCCTCGACAATATCGCCGATCGCTGAGACCAGGCGCTTGTTGCGGGTGGAGTTGGCCACGTTGCGCAAGCCTTGAATAAGGGGCACGCCGGCCTTGGTCAGGGTGTGCATCTGGCGGCTGAACAGCACGATGTCGTTGAGCTGGGGTTTGTCCAGACCCAGCTGTTCTCGAAGATTGACCGAAGGTACACCGTCGTTGCGTTGTGATTCGATCCGGATGGGCGTGATGTCGAGCTTCATCAATTGCTCGGCCACGGCATCCGGTTGGTCGGCCTCAACCTCGCCGGACATTAACTCCCCGCGGCTGTTGCGCCCCTCCCAGGCATAGTTCGTCATGATTGGCTGCCTGCTTCGTCTTCGAGGGCCATTTCAGTGCTGATCTGCTCATCGGCCAATTCGTCAATGCCGCCGGCTAAGCGGATCACTTCTTCCAGCGACGTGATGCCGGCTGCGGCGTAGTCCAGCGCACAGTCGACGAGGGGTCGATAGTCGCTCTTGCGGCGTGCTTCGCGAACGAATGCATCGGTATCCATACGCCGCAGGGCATCGGTGAGGGCCTCGTCGATTTCCAGCAGTTCATAGACGCCGATCCGGCCTTTGTAGCCGGTATTGCCGCAGTGGGCGCAGCCGCTGCCTGCCCTGAAACCGTCAATGTCTGCGGGGCGGTTGGGTCGGCTGCTGAGCCAGGCGCGCTCGGAAGCGGTTGGCTCGGCAGGCTTGCCGCAGGAATCGCAGACTTTACGGATGAGACGTTGCGCGATGACACCGTCCAGCGCGGCCGCCACCATGAAGCCTTCGGCACCCATGTCAAGCAGGCGCATGACCGTGGCCAAGGCGGAGTTGGTGTGCAGGGTAGAAAGAACAAGATGGCCCGTCATCGCTGCACGCAGACCAATCTCGGCCGTTTCACGGTCGCGCATTTCGCCGACCATGATCACGTCCGGATCCTGGCGCAGGGCGGTTCGTAGAACGCGCGCAAAGTCCAGCCCGATTTTGGCATGAACCTGAACCTGGTTGACCCGCGGCAGGCGGTATTCAACGGGGTCTTCGACGGTGATGATCTTGGTGTTGGACTTGTTGATGTGGTTCAGGGCCGCATAAAGCGTCGTGGTCTTGCCCGAGCCAGTCGGGCCCGTGACCAGCACCATGCCCGATTTGCGACTGATCAGGCGCCGAATGCGCACCAGCATGTCGTCAGGAATGCCGAGGCTGTCGAGATCCAGCAGCCCGGACGATTGATCGAGCAGGCGCATGACGACAGACTCACCGAACTGTACCGGCATGGTCGACAGACGCACATCGATATTGCGGTCCTTGACCTTGACGCTGAAACGCCCATCCTGCGGCAGGCGCTTTTCGCTGATGTTGAGCGAGGCCATGAGTTTCAGCCGGGTGACCACGGCTGATGCAATTCGGGCACCTTCAATGATCTGTTCCTGCAGTTCACCGTCGATGCGCTGGCGGATTCGAAGCAGGGTTTCGTCTGGCTCGATGTGAATATCCGAGGCGCCGACCTGGACTGCGTCTTCGAACATGGACTGCAGCAGCTTGATGACCGGGGCATCGGTCAGGCTTTCGCCTTCACCCAGCTGCGCGAGGTCGTAATCGCTGGCCGACAATTCTTCGCCCAATTCCTCGGCCAGACTGCTGATCTCGTCGGTCCGGCGGTACAGCATGTCGATGGTCGAGAGCAGCTCGGACTCTCTGGCCAGCACAAGATCAATGGGTTTTTTGAGAATCTGACTCAGGGCATCGAACGCAAATATGTCGGTCGGGTCGGCCATCGCGACCGTCACCTGATCCTCGTTTTCGGACAAGGCGACAGCCCGATACCGCCGGGCATGGGTTTCAGGTAGGCGCTGGACAACTTTCTGGTTGAAGTTGAAGTGCTTCAAGTCGATGACAGGAACATCCAGTTGCTGCCCGAGAAACTTCAGTAGTTGTTCTTCGCCGACAAAGCCTTGCTGAACCAGCGTCCGGCCCAGTTTGTAGCCTGACCGCTTCTGCTCAGCCAGCGCCTCTTGCAGTTGTCCCTCCGAAATGATCTTGTGCTGAACCAGCAGGTCGCCCAGACGAATCTTTTGGCGGATGCCTCGGGTTTCAGTGTTCATGGCTGTTCTCCGGTATCGGGTAGCGCGGACAGGCGTTGACGGGCAAATCCGGACAGGCGGGGATCGCCGCTTTGGGCAGCAACTTTATAAGCTGCCCGGGCATCATCCTGTTGGCCAAGTGACTCCAGGCTGCTGCCCAAGCCGACCCAGGCGGTGATGTTGGAAGGATCAATCTCGGTCAGGCGCTGGTAGAGATCAGATGCCTGCTCATGATCTCCCAACTGTCGATGTAGCGCGGCCAGTAGCAGGTGGTAGTCCGGCGCGGCGGCTGGGGTGGGTGGATAACGCAGCAATACGTCCCGAGCTGCCGCCGGTTCACTGCTCTGAAGCAGTCGAGCCAGCGCCGGGGCCAACTCAATGGCTGAGTCGTTGTTCAGTCCTGATTCAAGGACGGTTCGCGCGCTCATGAATCGCTGCTGATTGATCAGCACCTCGGCCAGCAGCAGTCGAGCCCGCGAATCTTCCGGCGCCTCACGTAGATAATCGTCGAGTTGACTTTGTGCCAATCCCAACTGGCCGCGGGCCGCGGCGCGCAGGGCCCGATCGACCGGATCTTCGGCTTCGCGGCTGGCGCTGCGCTGAATCTCGATTCTGGCCGGAGTTTCCGTTTCTGCCGCTGTCGGTTGCGGAGTTTGAGCCACTGGGTTTGCCTCCGGAACGGCCTGGACCTCAACGGGCTCTGACGGCTCGGTCGAGACCGGCGGCGTTTGCGGGGTGGGTTGCACCGTGTCCGTTGGGGCAGGCGCAACGGCCGGCTGCTCTGGCTGCTGGGCATTCTCGGCAGCGGGTGGGTCGTCAAGATTGGCCTGTCCTTCGACGTCAGCCTCAGCCACGCTGGCCAGCAGCATGGGCTCGGAGTCGACGGCGGCGACTTGTGGCGCAATCGGAACAGACTCGGGAACGGGCAGCGGCCAGGCCATATAGACGAGTTGCGCAACTGTGCCCAGCAGAACTGCGCCGGCCAGCCATGGCCACCATGCCTTCTTGTTGGGTAAAGGCAGTGCGGCCATGTCGCTTGCGCCTGAGGTTGCGCTGGCGCTGGGGGCCTGACGGCGATCCAGGTCACGTAAGACATCGTTGATCAGGCTCATGGCCCGCCACCCCACCAGGCGTCCACGACCAGAAAAGTCGCCAGGGCAACCAGCCCAAAGACGGTCAGGCGCATCGCTGGCATGGCCTGTGACCAGTTCCATCCGCTGGCAGTTGCCTCGGTATCGTTGATGGCGCGACCCACATCACGCCAGCCAGCCTTGGGTTTTCCGCGCCCATAGGCCGACATCAGTGACTTATGCGCCAGCACGTTGACCAGACGCGGTACGCCCTGGCTGGCGCGGGCCAGCCTTTTGATTGCTGCTTGGGTAAACAGCTCAGGGTCCCCGCCCGCACATTGCAGCCGATGTTTGACGTAGGTGGCTACTGTGTCTGGCGTCATGGGGCTTAAACGCGCACTGAAGGTGATGCGTTGACGCAGTTGCCTGAAATCATTGGAGGCCAGGCGGTGGTCCAGTTCCGGTTGACCGAACAGGACGACCTGCAGCAATTTCCGCTGCTCGGTTTCAAGATTAGTGAGCAGGCGAACTGTCTCCAGCGCACTGCCCGGAAGAGCTTGGGCTTCATCGATCAACAGGACCGGACGCCTGCCCGCAGCGACCAGTTGGGTCAGATGTTTTTGCAAGGCCTGGTGTAGATCATGGCGCGTGGCCCTGGATGGAAGAGACAGTCCGAAGTCTTCAGCGACGGCTCGCCGCAGCGCGCTTGGGGACAGGTGCGGGTCTGGGATCCATGCTGTGATAAACGGAGGCTGCAAGGCCTCAAGCAGCAAACGGCAGAGGAACGTCTTGCCCAGGCCGACTTCGGCGCTGACCTTGATGAAGCCTTCGCCCTGATCAAGAGCGATCAGGAGAGTTTGCAGCGCCTCGGCCTGAGACGGTTCATTGAATCGGGCCGAAATCTGTGGTGTCAGCCGAAACGGCAGTTCCTCAAGTTGGAAGTGCTTGAGATACATGTCGGCTGACGCGCTTGGTCGCAATCACACGGCCGGCCGACTAACGACCACCGGTGTTGAATTTGCGCAGACGGTCGCGGGCCGAGGATGCCTGTTCCTGCCAGGCGCTTTCGTCCGACACCACGATCGGCCGGAGCAGGATGACCAACTCGGTCTTGATCGAACGCTCCTGACGCGAGCTAAAGGCGTGCCCAATCAGCGGCACACGGCTGAGGATGGGGGTTCCAAAGCGGTCTTGTACGGTCGATTCGCGCATCAGACCCCCAATGACGACCACTTGCCCGTTGCGTGCCCGAATGATGCTGTCAGATTCGCGCACGCTCGAAAATGCGAGCGGCAGGCTTTCCTCGTTGCCGGCCACGGTGAAATTCTTGGTCTGGTCGGTCACCTCGCTGACCATGGGGTGGATGTGCAGAATGACATCTCCGCTGCGGCTGATCTGCGGGGTTACATCGAGGGCAATGCCGGAGAAGAAGGGTGTGAGCTGGACTGAGCTGGCGGCAGTTGTGCTGGCACCCCCTGTTGCCGTGCGCCCGGTGACGTTGGTAACGAAGAATTCGTCTGTGCCGACTTTGATGACGGCCTTTTGGTTGTTGACCGTAGCCACTCGCGGACTGGACAGAACCCTCGCTACACCCTGAGTTTCCAGCAGTTCAATGAAGCCATTGAAGTCTCCCGTGTCGATGGCTGCGATGCCAGCACCCCCGAATGCCGACCCCTCAAAGCCTTGAAAGATTTCACCTGGGCTGACTGCCATCGGACGTCCGGCGATGCTGGATAAACCCTCATCAAAGATCCCCGGACCGGCGGCCTGAGAGAAGCTCAGCAGTCTGCCGTCGACATCGGCCAGCGCCGTCCAGTTGATGCCAGACCGGAAACCGTCGCGCAACTCGACCTCGATGATCTTGGCTTCAAGAATCACTTGCCGCTGGATGCTTCCCTGAATGGCATCGATCAGTTCGGCAACGGCGCGATGTTCGGCTGGCATGGCCCGAACCGAGACAATGCCGGACATCGGGTTGATCATGACGTTGCGACCGGTTTGTTCTTCAAGCACGCCTCGGATAGCGCCTTCCAGCCCCTCCCAGAAATCGGATTCACTGGTGGTCTCGATCTTCGTCCCCGAGGCTTCCTCGTCGCTGCCAGCCAGACTGCCGCCTGTCGTGCCACCTCCCAGACCGGAGCCGAAATTATCCTGCATGGCGGCCGGATTCTCAGTGCTTTGCCCGGAACTGATTCGGGTTCGGGAAGCGCCCTCGCGCTGGATGTCCAGATAGCTGATTTCGTAGAGACGGTTTTCCAAGCGTGCCGGTCGGACCATGTAGCCGGTTGGCGTGCGCTGGTATTCCAGATCATGAAAGTCCCGGAGGATAGCAAGGACTTCTTCCACGGTGACGTGACGGAGATCGAGCGTGATGGTGGCGTTGACCTCAGGGTGGACCACCATATTCATGTCGGTATCGGCGACCAGACTCATCAAGACATCGGCGGCAGGTGCATTCTCGACCGTAAGGTGAAAGCGCTCTTCGGGTGGTGGTTCGAACGAAGGCTCAGAAGGTGGCGTGAGCAGTGGCAAGGTATCTTCAACCGAAGGTGGTGCGCTTGAGGCGGCTGCCAATTCCTCGTCGATCAGGGCGTCAAGCGCCTCCGAGCGTTCTTCGGTCACGCTGCAGCCGGCCAGGCAAGTAACGGCCATCAGCGCACTCAGGGTTAGTCTATGAAGCGGGGTGTCACTCACGTTCGATGTCTCCGTGGGAACGGACGCTGATACTCAAGGAAAGGGTTTGGCCATCATGATCCAGAATCACGCGACCGGCATCGATCGCCGCCACGATGGCGCCGTCGATCTCGTCACCAACGGATACGCGCTCGCCATTGATGATCGCGATGCGCCGCTGGCTGGATAGCAGGACGGATTGAAGCTGAAAGACAGTCGGTTCTGCGCTGGACTCAAGTTGCCCGCCGCGCAGCCAAGCCTCGATTTCTGCCTGGGTCGGCGGGCGTGTCGGGTCGGCAGCTTGGGCCGCGGTCAGTAGCAAAAGAAGGGGGAGAGACAGCATGAGCAGTGTTTTCATCAGGTCAGACTCCCAGCCAGCGATCGTCCAACGCCAGACTATAGAACATCAGTTCGACCCGATTGACGGGCCACTGGTCCACCTGTAGATCGACTGACTCCAGATAAACCCCGCCGGTCAGATTGGCGGCACGTTCAAGGTAATCACGCACAACCGCATGCTCGCCTTCAACCAGAACGCGGATGCGATGGATGAAAACGCCCGGTATGGGTTGTGCATCGGCTGCCTGAAGAAGCTGAACCGGCAGGTTTTCAAGGCTGATCAGCGACAAGCCCGGGCTTTCAGCGAGCAGTGAGGACAACATGGCGCGTGTTTCGGTCGGCGTGCTGACTTCGCCCAGGTCGTCGGCCAGCCGGGTTTCCAGCCGTTCAATGTCCTCGTTCAGCGCACGGCGCTGGCGTTCCAGATCAGCCCGGGGATCGTCTGCACTGGCGATTGCAGTCTGTTGAATGGTCTCGGTCAGATTCTGAACCTGTGACTGGACCTGTTCAATCTGATTCTGGACGCGATCATGGCGCTCGCGCAGTCCGCTCATGAAAAGCAAATCCCAGAGCATGAACACGACCGCCAGTGCCGCGATCCCGAGCAGGGCTCGCTCGCGCAGACTCAGTGCGTTAATGCGCTCCTCAGTGGCGATGACCTTCTCCATCGGCTTCATGGGGAGTCCTCGCTTTGGGTGCGCAGAACAAAGCTGACGCCCGGCTTCTCATCGCTTGTCTCATGGACGTGGACCTGCTTGAAACCGGTGCCAATGATCAGCGGCTCGGATGACAGGCCATCGATGTAGTCGGGAACGAGACTGGATGAGAGCGCGCGACCTTCGATGGTCAAACCCCGGTCGGGTTCGGTCATGGTCAGTCGGGTGAGCCAAAGTCCGCGCGGTACCTGGCGGGCCAGAGCCTCCATTCGCTCAGGGAGCTGAGTTTGGCTCAAGGGTCGATGCTGTTGAACGGAACTCACACTTGCGCGCAGTTGCTGGGCACGCTGGCGCAGTGCTTCGATGTCGGCTTCCAGTGCTGAAGTGTCGGTGGGCGGCGGGCGATTGCGCTGCAGCTCGGTGAGCTGTTCGACCGCGCGCTGTTCGGCAGCAACCTGGCGCTGATATTCGTCTTCGAGCTGGTTGATGCGCTGTCCGACAACCAGACCCCAGATCACGAGCAGAAGCAATAATCCGGCGGTAATGAACGCGATGGTGCGGGCAGAAAAAATAATCTTCTGCTTGCGGAAAATCGGCTGGTAGAGATTGACCTGCTGGCTCACAGGCTGACCTCCTCATGGCGCAGCGCACCCCCCAGTGCGAGAAGAAGTTCCGCATCATGCTGACTGGGCGGTGTGACCGAACCGTCGACCTCAACAATGGCTTCGATGTTGTATCCGCCAACATGGGTGTTGAAGCTGTCGTTGAGTGTTGCGAGAAGCGTTTCATGCGCCGCGAAGCCGGGTAGTACGCGGAGTGTGGCCAGCGGCGGTTGGGCAAAGTGGCTATCGTAATAGTCCAGCGAGCGCTGAACCTCGAGCACGATCTGATCAAAGGCCCGATCCGGATTTTCCACCAGATCCTGGCGGCCGGTTTCGATGTGCCTGCTCAAGTAAAGATCGCCCTGCCTGCTGAGCGTGATGATGCCGTGTCGCTCATTGAGATACAGCATGCCGACGCCGCGCGCATCCTCGTCCAGTTCCTGGGCCAGGTTGCGCATTGCCATTTCGGTCAGGTCGATCACCTTGAGCGTTGCGCCGACGGCTTCAATCCTGTCGATGCACTCGCGGATATCTCGGGCCCTTGCCGATACGGCATACATCATGGTTTGGCCGTGCGGGCGATTCTGCTGACCGGGGATTTCAAACACATCAATGACGGCATCATCGATGTGGTAGTCGATCAGGTTTTTGACTTTCCAGCGAATGGCTGCACGCAGTTCAGCCGGCTCAACCCGAGGTGCCTCGACCAGCATCAACTGATACTGCTGGTCCCTCAAAACGAGATTGACTGGCGCTTGGGTGGTTCCAGGCGTCTGAAACAGATTGCCTATGTCCGAAGACGCATCCGAGGCGATGGCTTGAGCAGCCACCAAAGTGGGTTTGCGGCCCTTTTCCCGTCGGATAACGGCTGCGCATTGGACTTGCTCGTCCTGATAAACGCCAGTCGCCATATTGCTGGCTGACCGTTTGCCGAAAAATTTCAAGACACCTGTTCTCCCTGAATACAGGATCTCGCGCTAAGGCAATGATCGCGAACGCTGTTTTCGTTTGAGAGTTAGAGTAACACCGTCTTGATTTTTAAGCACCCTCAAACAGCCCGTGTAGAAACCAGCCCGAGCGCGGCTCGTATTCCTGAAAAACCCAGACTTGCCGACCTTTACGATCGCGAGCGATCCAGTAGTCGCGTCGACAATTCTGGCCATCCCACCATCCGGCTTCGATGCGCTCCGGGCCGTCTTCCAGATGAAACTCATGTCGCTGACAGGGGCGTGGGTCAGGCAGCAGCCAGGTCGGACGCGGTCGTGTTTCCAGACAGGGCTGTGTCGTGCCCGGAGGCACCCAACGCCAGGACAACTCAGGGCGCTGATCAGCGTGTGTGGCAATACTGCTGAGGCCTGAGTCGCCCAGGCGGGCGCGCAGGCGATCGAGTAGCGCAGGCCAGGCGTCGCCACGGTTGTGTCCATCCCATAGATCGGCTTGAGGCGGGCGATGTTCCAGCGTGGTCTCGGCCTTGAGGGCAAGCGCGGCGATCGGTGCCGGCAAACGGATACGCTCCAGTTTCAGGGCCAGCATCTCAAGCAGTCGCGTGCGGTCGAACCCGGGTTGCGCCAGGCTCAGGCCCAGCGCGATTGGATTGCCCGCATCCTCGCGCTCAAGGGTGATGTGTAAAGCACTCAAGGCGCGATCGCGCGCGTGCAGCCAGTTGCCCAGATGGTCGAGTGCGCGATTGGCAGCAAACAGCAGCGCGTCGCTGCGATCGCTGGCCACCGGCAGTTCCAGTCGCTGTCGGTAGCGCTCCGGAGGATGCCAGGCTGCCAGCGGGGTGGGCTGGCGGCCATAAAGTTGGTCCAGTTCAATGTTCAGCGCGCTGCCAAAACGGCGCGCCCGTTCCGGTGCACCCATTCGAACCAGGTCTTTTAGACGGTGTAGCCCGCAACCCGTGATCGACTGATGCTGCCTTGCGCTCAGATCCAGTGTGTCCACTGGCAGAGCATCAAGCATGGGCTTGAGTTGCTCAGGCGTGGTGGCGTGCTGATCTTTACGAGCCAGCAGACGGGCTGCGGCCGGCACGCTGGCGATGCCACAATGGATCGTGAAGCCTTGCTGACCCAGCGTTTGGGTCAGTCCGGACAGCAGTGGTCTCAACCCACCATGCAGGCGCTGACTGCCGGCAATTTCCAGCAAAACCGTATCGGGTGGTGCCAGTGAGATCTGGTGGCTATGATCGTAGGCCGCCAGTGCAATCTGTTCAAGCGCATGCTGCTCCATCGATGGATTGCGCGGCCGGCTTTGCAGCTGCGGCAGAAGGGCCAGCGCCTGGCTTAGGGTCATCCCTGCGCGAATGCCGTGATGTGTGGCGATGCGGCAGGCCTGAAAGATGCGCGCCTGACCCCGCCGATGGTCATGGACGGCGATGGCTCCCGCGCCGGACTGAATATCCCAGACCGCCCTCAGCGGTAGATCAGGGCAGTACAGTCCGGCCCACAATGATCCGCGGCCAGTCTGGCTCATCGGTCTCCCGTGATCTGCTGCCGGCGGGTGGCCAGATCAATGACATTGGGTCGTCCCAGGTGCAGTGTCCGGGTTGGGCCGTCGCCGCGCAGCAGCCTAAGCATCGGGCCCGGTTCCAGCCCAAGACGTAATGCAGACAGTGATGGTGGAGGTTGCTGACCCGGCCGGTAGACCAGGAAAGTCGGTGCTTCGCTGGCGCGTGAAGCCAGTTGCAGACGACGGATCGAGCGCGCATCGACTCGCCCGCTTGGATGCCAGACCAGCACGCTGCCGCAGACTCCGCTTTTGAGGCTCTGCTCGGCGGCCCACAGGGCTTGATCCGAAGAGCGGATCACAACCAGATGGTTCAGGAGAATGCCGGCGTGGTGCAGATGCTGGGGGCAGGGCACTAGCGGTGGCGCAACCAGCAGAACGGGCAGCCCCTGGCGGGTTTGCTCAGTCAGCAGCGGCAGCAGGAGCTCAAGCTCGCCGCAGCCCAGACTGGTCGGCAACAACTCAATCAGGCGGCCATGCGGCCAGCCGCCATCCGGCAGCCAGGCATCCAGTTCCGCCTGACCGGTGGCCGTGCATCGGGTCCGCGGTCGCTGCCGTCCGCGCCACAGATCGCTGCGACGGGTCAAGATCTGCTGCAGGGATTGAGGGTCGGCCATGGTCGGATGCTCCGTCGGATCGGTTTCGATCACTATATTAATTTACAGTTTCTCAGAACCCGAGAACGAGTTGGTGAATTTCCTGACCAGCCATGGCCATGCGTCAAGGTATGCTTGCGCGCTTTGTTGTTGATGCTGCTTGAGGTTCCCAAGAGATGCGTTTTGCTCTGTTGTCTGTTTTTGCGCTGTCGCTGTTTATGGCGACGGACTCACCAGCCGCCGTGTCTGGCTATTACCATCAGCCGGCCGCCGGCAGTGACCGTATTGTTTTCGTGTCCGAGAGTGATCTGTGGACCGTTCCGACCGAGGGCGGTATTGCCTCGCGTCTGACGACCCATGCCGAGCCCAAACTTGAGCCGGCAATTTCGCCGGACGGTCGCTGGCTGGCATTCAGCGGCAGTTATGACGGTGGACGGGCGGTTTATGTCATGCCGGTCAGCGGGGGGGCGCCAAAGCGACTGACCTTCGAGAGTGGTTATATCAGCGTCCAGGGCTGGACGCCCGAGGGTGAAGTCCTGTATGCCACCAACGACGTTCCCGGCCCGGCCTGGTTTACAGTCCTGCGCGCCGTTGACCCAGACACGCTGGCAGTGCGTGAACTGCCGTTAATGGACGCCCGCGAGGCTGCTTTTGCCAATGACGGCACGATCTACTTCACCCGCTTCGGTCTGGCCCTGAGCACGGATAATGCGCGTGAGTATCGCGGCGGTGCGATGGCCCAGCTGTGGCGCTTTCACCCCGATAGTGATGACGAGGCAGAGCGTCTTCTGCCGGACTTCGACGGCAATCTTGAGCAGCCAATGTGGTGGGACAGCCATCTTTACGTGCTCAGCGACGCCAATGGTGGTGCCGGTAACCTGTGGCGACTGAACGCTGACGGTTCTGACCCGACCCAGCTCACCTTTCACGAGGACTTCGAGGTGCGCTCTCCCAGTCTGGCAGACGGACGCATCGTGTATCAGCACGGCGCTGATCTGCGCGTTTTCGATATTGCAACCGGCGAAGATCTTGCGGTGGCCATTGAACTGGCCAGCGACCGGGCTCAGGGTTTGACCCGCTGGCTGGAGGCACCGCTGGACTTTCTGGAGAGCGCCCGACTGGACCCGAACGCTGAGCGCGTTGCGATCACCGCCCGAGGGCAGGTTGCGCTGGCGGGCACTGATTCTGTTCGCCGAATCGATTTGCAGGTACCCGAACGCGGACGCGCCCGGGAGGCCGTTGCCGGACCCGATGGTGAGTGGGTGTATGCCATTGTTGATGTGGGTGCTGAGCAAGAGATCTGGCGGTTTCCGGCCGATGGCCGCGGTCCGGGCGAAGCGCTGACCGACGATGGGGAGACCCAGCGTGAAGGTCTGCTGGTATCGCCGGACGGGCGCTACATTGTTCATCACGACCGCCCGGGTCGCCTGTGGTTACTGGATCTTGAGAGTGGTCGAAATCGTTTGCTTGAGGACTCAATGGGCCGCGGATATGCCGGTATCGTCTGGTCGGCAGACAGCCAGATGCTGGCCGTGGTTCGCCCCGATACGTCCATCCAGCGTCGACAGCTGGTGCTGATCGAGATTCCCGATGGCACGACCCATGCGCTGACCAGCGACCGCTACGAAAGCTTCTCTCCGAGCTTCAGCCCGGACGGTCAGTGGCTTTATTTTCTCTCCAACCGTCGTTTCAGCGCCACACCGGGCAGCCCATGGGGAGATCGGAACCTCGGGCCGATGTTCGACCGGCGCACCCAGATCTACGCCTATGCACTGCAGGCGGGGAATATGTTTCCGCTGGCGCCGCGCACGGAACTGAGTGCCGGACCTGATGAGTCAGATGACGCGGATGAACAGACGCCCGCCATTGAATTTGACGGTCTGACCGAGCGCTTGTTTGAGGTTGATGTCGCTGCCGGCAACTATGACTCGTTGGTCGCGGCGAAGGATCGCCTCTATGTGATGGATAGCAACGATGACGGCAGCGAGCTCAAGACCATCGACTTTGGGCCCGATCAGCCTGAACTCGAAACTTTCGCCAGCGGAGTCCGCTTCTTTGAGCTCTCTGCCGATCGATCAAAGCTTTTCTATGCAACGGGCAGTAGCGCGATGTACATCGTGGATGCCGGCGGTAAGGCACCTGGTGATCTGGGCCCTCATCAGGTCCGACTCGGCGACTGGCGTCTGCCAGTGCGGCCGGTTGAGGAATGGCGCCAGATGTTTGCCGACGCCTGGCGCATGCAGCGTGATTTCTTGTTTGACCCAGAACTGCGTGGCCAAGACTGGGAGGCGATTCGGGCCCGTTTCGAGCCGCTGACGGCTCGCCTTGGCGATCGCCGAGAGCTGGATGATTTACTCGGCCAGATGGTCGCTGAACTTGGCGTGCTGCATTCGCAGGTTCGCGGCGGTGATTATCGCGAGGAAGACGAATCAGGTTCGCCGGCTTTTCTTGGTGCCCAGTTAGAACCGGTTGACGATGGCTTGCGGATCACGCAGATCTATCGCACCGATCCCGAACTGCCGTCTGAACGCTCGCCCTTGGCCCGTCCGGGTGTTGGCCTGATGGCGGGGGATGTCATTACGGCTGTCAATGGGCGGGATGTCCGCACGCGCCCCGAACTGGCCGAGCAGCTGAATCATCAGGCTGGGCAGCAAGTCCGCCTGGACTTCCGGCGAGGCAATGAGACGAATAGTGCCGTGGTCGAGCCAGTCAGCGCCTGGGCTGACTGGGGGCTCCGATACCAGGACTGGATACAGGGACGACGCGCCGCCGTCGACGAACTAGCCGACGGCAGAATCGGCTATCTGCATCTCAACGCCATGGGAAGTAACGATATTGCGACGTTTGCGCGCGAGTTCTACGCCAATATCGACCGCGAAGGATTGATCATTGATGTGCGTCGCAATCGTGGTGGCAACATCGACAGCTGGATTATCGAGAAGCTGCTGCGCCGGGCCTGGATGTTCTGGCAGGCGCCGGCAGGGGAGCCATATTGGAACCAGCAGCAGACCTTCCGCGGCCATCTGGCCGTGCTGGTCGATCCGCTCACCTACTCGGATGGCGAAACCTTTTCAGCGGGTGTCAAGACGCTGGGGCTGGGCCCGGTCATTGGTCAGCGCACGGCCGGTGCCGGGGTCTGGCTGAGCAATAACAATCGGCTGGTTGACCGTGGCTTGATGCGTGCCGCTCAATTACCCCAGTTCGATGCTGAGGGTCGGTGGTTGGTGGAGGGCCATGGCGTGGAGCCTGATATTGAAGTCGAAAATCTGCCGCACGCGTCGTGGAAGGGCGAGGATGCGCAGCTTGAGCGGGCGGTTGAGGTCTTGCTGGAACGATTGGCGAGCAATCCGGTTATCCAGCCCGAAGCGCAGCCCATCCCACCACGGGGCGAGAATGGCGTCAGCCCGTGATTGGACGGTTGACTATCGTGGGATGAGTCGAAGATATCCGCTATAATTGCCGGCTGCGTAATGCAGTCCAGTTTTTAGGAGAGGTGCCGGAGTGGTCGAACGGGCTCGCCTGGAAAGTGAGTGTACGGTTTATCCCGTACCGAGGGTTCGAATCCCTCCCTCTCCGCCATGATCAAAATAGCCCGCCTTGCGCGGGCTTTTTTGATGATCGCTGTGAGGGCGGATTGATTCAAACCCTTAAGGTTCGACCCGAGCGCCAGCGAGGACGATGCGGCCGCATGGCCGCACCCGCAGGGCAAGCGCTTTAGCGCGCGGTCAATCCCTCCCTCTCCGCCATGATCAAAATAGCCCGCCTTGCGCGGGCTTTTTTTTACAATCGAAAGCAAGAATTGGTGGAATTCCCGGCCCACCCACTTGCTTGAAAAACGGGCGTGGGATGCGTAGTGGAGTCGATATACTTGCTTGATGAAGCTGCTGTTGGCGAAACTGGTGCTCGTCGCTATCCTCCTGGCCGGGACGGCTGAGACTCTTGTCGCCCAGCCTCTGGTCTACGCCCCGCTTCCCCTAGAGAACCTGTCGAGAACGCAGGCGAGCAACCAGCCATTCGTTGATTTGTTGGCTGAGCTGCTTGACCAGCCTGTGGAGATGCGCTTGTTCGAAAGCCATGAGGACCTGCTGAATGCTTTCGGCACCGGTGAAATCGATCTTGTGATGCTGGGTTCCTTGCCGTTACTGCTGGCGATGGAGCGAGGTCTTGCGCTTCAGCAGGTGGTGATGTTTCGAGAGTCCAACGGAACGGCAGCGTATCGCTGTGTGCTGGCGGCACCAATAGATGGCGTTGCATCTTTGGATGAGCTTGGCTTGTTGCTCGAAAGCGCCAGTCTGGCGCTGACCCGGGAGGAGTCAACGTGCGGGCCGGTGGCGAGCTTTTCGATCCTGATTGATCATGGTTTAAGTCCCGATGATTTTTCTTCCAGCTACCTTGGAGGTCACGATGATGTGGCCAGAGCTGTGCTCTTGCAGAGCGATTTGATTGGTGGCTTGAAAGAAAGCGTGGCCAAGAAATGGTTCGGTCTGGGTTTGAGGGTTCTGGCCAAGTCCAGACAAGTACCGGGGCTCTTTCTCTCAGCGCGTTCTGGCAGTTTGACCAGTGGACAGCTTGATCGCTTGCGCGCCGGGTTGCTTGAGTTGGACCCATCTCGACTCGAGTCTCTGCAGACTGGAAGATACGGGTTTGCGGAAATCGATGAGAGTTTGTTGTTAAGGGTGAGGGCGATGCGCCGCGAGGCGCAGCCTTTTATTGAGCAGCAACTACCGTGAGTGATCGGGTCTGGACGGAGGTCAATGATGTCCGCCGGCAGCGAGTGCTATGGATATCGGCGCTGCTTGCATTGACAAGCTTTCTTTTCGTCTGGGTTTTTCTCGCGCATGATCGCGACCGTGCTGTTACCAGTCTACTTGAGCGCCATGAGTTGACCCTTGCAGTCAGTTGGGAGGCCATCCAGAGTTTGCAGCGAAACAGTGTTGCAACCTACTTTGAAGAATACGTGCTTGACCAGCGTACTCTGGAAATTCTGGTCGCGGCGCAGGATCCCGAACAAATTGACCAGGCGCGTCTGGATCTCTTTCGTCACCTCAGTCCGGCTTATGAGCGCATGGTGCAGCGCGGGGTTTTCCAGTTTCATTTTCATCTCCCCAACGGCGACAGCTTTCTGCGGTTTCATTTTCCAACCCGCTTTGGTGACAATCTGTTCTCGATCAGGGAGTCGATCCGCAAGGCGAATACGGAACTGGAGCCCGTCTTCGGCTTCGAGTTAGGCCGCCTGGCATCAGGGCTTAGAAGCGTACTTCCAATTCTTGATGAGCAGGGAAACCACCTTGGCAGTGTGGAGTTGAGTTCACCCTTCAGAGTGTTGCTCGAAGAGCTTGATGCGCTGATGCCGGGGCGCGACTTTGAGTTGATTCTTGAGGCCGACAGGCAAAGGGAGATTGCCTTTGAGGAAGAAGAGGGCTTGTTTGCGGAATGGCCCGCCTCTGATCAGTTCATGATCGAAGACCCATACCGTCTGCGGTCCGACTCAGCGCCTCCGCTACGGGCGGTGGCAACTGAACTTGTCGAGCAACTGGCTGGCCGCTCCGATGTGGCCGAGTTGTTGAGAGATGCTGAACTGCCGGGTTTCCACCTCAACCTGGATGACAGGCCGTTTGTGGTCACGAGAATTCCCGTGGTGGATCCTCGGGGCGAACGGGTTGGGTTCTTGCTGTCATACGTCGAGGAACCGGAACTGGCTGCCATCGATCAATTTTTCTGGATTCGATGGATACTCGGTATGTTAGGTCTAGCCGCGTTTTTCGTGATGCTGTACCTGATGCTTCGTGCCCTGGATTCGCGTCTGAGTGAGCGCGGCCGACTCAAGCTCATTTCAGACACGATGGGGCAGGGGCTTTACCTGACGGATGCCGCCGGAAAGATCGTGAGCATGAACCCGCAGGCGTGTCAGATCCTCGGTTATGAGGCTCAATTTGCTGCCGGCAGATCAGCCCATGACTTATTTCATAAACATGGTGAGAACGGTTTTCTGCCTGAAACCGAATGCCCGATGATTCAAGGGCTCTCGGAGGGTGAAGAGTTTAGAGGAGAAACCCAGTTCGAGCGGGCTGACGGCAACACCATTGAGGTGTCTGTGGTGAGTCGTTCGATCATGTCTAACGCCGGTGGAAAGCAACGCGCCGTCGGTGCTGTGACCGTCTTTGAAGATATCGGCGAGCGCAAGCAGGCCGAGGCAGCCGTCCGTGAGAGCCGGCAACGTTTGGCCAACATAGTCTGGGGTACGGGTGTTGGAACCTGGGAGTGGAATGTCCAGACTGGCGAAACCCGTTTCAACGAGCGCTGGGCAGAACAGTTGGGCTACAAGCTTGAGGAGCTGGAGCCGACCACGATTGCGACCTGGGAAAGGTTGACTCATCCCGAAGATTTGGCCTGCTCCGAAGAAGCCTTGCAGCGTCATTTTTCCGGTGAGACCAAGCACTACGAGGCAGAAGTGCGGGTCCGGCATCGTGATGGCCGCTGGATCTGGATCCTTGATCGCGGACGGGTCGTCAGTTGGTCTGAAAACGGTGAACCTGAGTGGATTGTTGGCACTCATCTGGATATCACCGAGCGAAAAGTGGCCGAACAGCAGTCAACTGAACTGCTTGAACGTTTCCGCAAACTGACTGTGGAGATGCCTGGTTTCGTTTATCAGTTCAAGGTCAGTCCTGGTGGAACATCAAGTCTGATTTATGCAAGCCCCGGTATCGAGAAGATCAGCGGCCTTCGACCCTCGGCGGTGGTTGACGATGCAACGCCGTTTCTTGCAATGTGGCATCCGGATGATCGCGATCGCATACAAGAGTCGATCGAAACCTCAGCGGCGCAGTTGACGCCATGGTCCCAAGTCTTTCGGATCATCACGCCAGAGCGCGGCGTGATCTGGCTGGAGGGTAATTCGACCCCCGAGCGCCTGGATGATGGAAGTACGGTCTGGCATGGCTATATTCACGATGTAAGCGGTCGGCGCGAAGCGGAGCGGCTGTTGGAAGAGAGCGAAGCCAAGTACCGCAATCTCGTTGAAAACGCACCGGTCGTGCTGTTTCGCGGCGAGGCTGACTGGCCTTGGAAGATGCAGCATGTCAGTCGAAGCATCCACAGGGTTTGCGGACATGCGCCTGATCGATTCATGTCGGGTGACCTGAACTGGGCGGATATAGTTGTTCCGCAAGACCTTGAGGCCCTAAGAGCAGTTCGCGTCACGGCAACGACTGAGCACCGGCGCTATACGGCAGAGTATCGCATTCAGCATCTGGATGGCTCCATCCGGTGGGTGAGCGAAGTTGGAGCACTGGTTCGTCAGGGCGCGGATGAGCAGGCGGTTCGAATCGAAGGGGTGATCAGCGATATCACCGATCGCAGACAGGCTGAACAACAAGCTCAGGAAGCACGCCTGTTGCTGCAGGCTGCGCTGGAAAGTTCGCCGTCGGGTATTGTCATTGCCAATGCCTCAGATGGATCGACGCGCTTCAGCAACCCTGCGGCCGAAGCCTTACTGGCGGGTGGTCTTGAACGCGTTATGCCTCCGGCACACCAAGAGGATGACAAGTTGGGGTGGCGCGTCCTGAGCGCTGACGGCACGCCCCTGCTGCAAGAGGAGTTGCCGCTGATGCGGGCAATGCGCTCAGGAGAGGTTATTTCGGGGTTTGAGGTTATTCACGAATACGAAAACGGAGACCGGCGCTGGTTGAGCGTGTCGGCAGCGCCGATCGCTGATCAGTCGGGCAAGATTGATGCGGGCATCGTGGTGTTTTCCGATATTTCAGAACAAAAAGCCGCGCAGGCGGAGTTGCGTCGGCGCGCGCATTATGATGCCCTGACGGATTTGCCTAACCGTGTCCTCCTTGCAGACCGCCTGGAACAGGCTATGACTCGCTCGCGCCGCAGCGGGAGTCTGCTGGCGGTGGCGTTTATTGATCTGGACAATTTCAAGCCCATTAACGACGAGCACGGTCATGATGTTGGTGATAGATTGCTGATCGAAGTCAGCAAGGCGATGCGAAAAACCCTGCGTGAGGCCGATACGCTTGCCCGTTTGGGCGGCGACGAGTTCATCGCGGTACTGTCAGACCTGCAAACCGTTGACGATGCAGAGCTGTTGCTGGAACGCCTGATTCACGCCCTATCCAGCCCCATTGATGTTGATGGTCAAACGCTGCAAGTAACCGGCAGTATCGGGATGACGCTCTATCCACAGGCTGAGGACCTTGATGCTGACCAACTGATTCGCCAGGCCGACCAGGCGATGTACAGCGCCAAGCTGCAGGGCAGAAATCGCTGGCATTTCTTTGACGGTGATTCGCATCCCCGGGGAAGCGGCGGCGACCTGAAAGGCAGGCCGCCGCTGCAGTAATCTCTTAGTGCTCGGCTTCGTCAGCCTCGCCTTTGCTGTCGTGATGGGTGCCAGCCGGATGTTCCGGTGGGGCATAGACCGTGTACAACTTCAGCGGTCGCGTGCCGGTGTTGATGAAATTATGTTCCACGCCGGCATGGACAAAGATCAGGTCATTGGTTCCGATTTCACGAGCCTGACCAGACAGAACCGCCTGACCATTGCCCTCGACCAAAATCAGAATCTGATCGTGGTCATCATGCACTTCAGCGCCAATTTCTTCTCCAGGCTGAATGGTCATCAGAACCACCTGAGCCTCTTTGCCGGTAATCAGTGTGTCGCGAAATGAGTCGTTGTTCAGCGCCCTTTTCACGATGGGTACGATTGAGTGATCAATTTCGGTGTTCATGGACTTTAAGCTCCTTAATTTTTGAAAATTCAGCTTTGCTCATATTGAGACCGTAACAAAGAGATGATCCGGTTTGTTTGAAAACCGGCTAATGCGCCGCCAGTTCGCCGCGTTTCACAGCAATCAGCGTGCGCCCTGCGACCAAGCTGATGACGCCAGTGGCGAGGACCGTGAGAGCGATCAGAATGATCTCGGGTATCGTATTCGTCGCACTGGCAAAGCGAAATGTTGCGACCGTAAATGCGGCAAGAGGGAACGTGTAGGCCCACCAACTCGGGAAAAAAGGCAGCTTAAAAAAGCCCGGGACCTGCGGGATAAGCAGCAGAAAATTCAGTAGCCCGATGAAGTACAACACAAGACCGACGCCGCCGAGGCTTTCTCCCAGTTGCAGCCATGCGAGAAAAGCGACCGCCGGTGGCGCCATCAGAATCGCTAGCGTGGGCCGCATGGGTGGTTCCAGTGCATCGCCAATGACCAGGCGATGGAACACGATGGTGCCCAGAATAATCCAGTAAAACAGGCCCACGCTAAAGAAGAACCAGCCAATCATTACGTAGCCTGCAGGTACTGAGGCAACGGGCACCAGGATGTTGCCCACGGCAGGAATAAACCATGCTGGATTCAGGCTATTTGGGGGTCGCTCCGAATTGAGCCATATGGTCACAATAGTGATGGTGAGGATCAACTGCACCCCGGCACCCACCATCCATAGCGCATTTGCTGCCGGCTCCAGCCAAGGTCGTGCCAGTATGCCCAACAGAATCAGATTGATTGAAATGGCAGGCAAGAAGTTGATTCGGATTGGGTTTTTGAGTTCTGCAATGACGCGGTCGCGAAATCGCATCACTTTGAAGCTGTATGCAGCTAGCAGAACAAGCAGAAGTCCTAATGCGATCGCCGTCAGGGCACCCGAAATGACCGCGGGCAGACCCCAGCGGTGCTCTGCAACATGCCATACCAGACCGAGCCCGCAAGTGCCCATGACTGATGCGAACAAGGGCAGCGGCATGGTTGCAGCAAACCCTTGGGTTTGGGCAGGCTCAACTGATGGATTAGACATGACGGCAATAACTCATGATTTAATATAAGTATATTCTAATATAAACTAGGCGGTGAATTGTGATTGACCTTCACAGGAGCCTAAGACATAATAGCCGGCTTCCACGCGCCCGTAGCTCAGCTGGATAGAGTACCTGGCTACGAACCAGGCGGTCGGAGGTTCGAATCCTTCCGGGCGCGCCA
>JAZBPR010000085.1:0-22649 GCA_036351735.1 Wenzhouxiangella sp.
CAAAGCGCTGCTCGGACCTTCCGGCAGCGGAACGGCAAACGGGCTCAGGCTCGGATCGTTGCCAAAAGCAAGCGGGTCCGTGTTTTCGGCAATTCGACCGACGCGGACGATGCCATGTCCATCGTCTTCCGTCGCACCGCCGCCATCCAGACCGGCGGCCGCCGCGTCAAGCTCGGCCAGAAGATCGCCTTCCCCTTGCAGCAAATCAAGAATTCCACTGGCGCTCGCCTCAGTGACCAGCGCTTCTGGTACCGGTGTAGGCTCGTTATCCTGGATGTTCTCGCTCAGTTCCAGAATCTGGTTGGCTAGCAACTCGAGAACACCACCACCAAAAGCATCGAAAACCAGTTCGGCGCTGCCATCAGCACCCGTGACAATTACTTCCCCGGCCATCAGCTGGTCGCCGTTGCGGATCTGACGAAGCGAACCATCCTCCGCGCGAACCCAGACTTCTCCTGTCACGTTCTGAACAACTGCGACTGTCATTTCGATGCTCCTAAAAAATTTCAAAAAATTTGTGAACTTGCCTAATTAACCGAGCAGCCTACGCCTCTGGCCGAACTCTGCCAATTGGACCCTGGTCCAGTATTTAAAACTTTGTTGACTTAACACGGATATTCACATAGAGTTTGGCGGCTGCGTCACACTTTCACTCTCTTAGCTATACCTTCACAAATTCAAGGGACTTTCCAGAAATGCGTCATAAAAAATCCAGCCACCCGGCTTTCGCTTTCGGACGACGCCTGATACTCGGCTGCTTCTGCCTAGGGCTCTCCACAGGAAACGCATTAGCCCAGATCACTATCGAAGACGCGGTACGCACTGCGCTGGAGACCAATCCTGATGTACAGGCTCGCTGGCACGATTTTCAATCTGCCGGCTACGCAACCGAGGCCGCGCGCGGTGGCTATCGCCCGCAGATTGGGATTGACGCGTCCTATGGGCGGGAGATGGACAACTACATCACTCGCGATCCGATGAATACGGGCTTTGCAGAAATCAGCGTCACTCAGATGCTTTGGTCCGGCGGGCGCGTTAGCGCAAACGTGGCCGAATTCAGTGACATCGAGCTGGTGCGCTACTTCGAGTTGCTCGACACTGCTGAACAGACGGCCCAGGAGGCCATGCGTGCCTACCTGGACGTTCTAAGGTTCCGCCAACTTGTGGCCCTGGCAGAAGAGAATCTGCTGACCCACCGTGAGGTATACGATCAGGTTGCTGAAAGTGCCGCAGCTGGCGTTGCCCGTTCCGCGGATCTCGAGCAGATCAGCGGACGGCTCGCTCTGGCGGAATCCAATCTTCTGAACGAGCTGGCCAATCTGCATGATGTGTCTGCGCGCTACCTGCGAGTCGTGGGCCAGTTGCCGCCGCCACAGATGGCTGACGTCGACATGCAGCCGGACACGGAGCTTCCCGACAATGTCATTGATGCTCTGATGCAGGCCTACCGGAACAATCCTCGCTACCACGCAGCGCTAAGAAACATCGAAGCGTCCGAGTCTGCCAGTCGTGCGCAACGAGCAGAAAGAATGCCGAGACTGAACCTGACTGCCGGCTACGGCATCCGCACCCGCGATGAACTTGGCTTTCGTGACGAGTTCACCAGTGGCCGGATCGGGCTCGAACTCACCTACGATCTTTACACCGGCGGCCGCAACAGCGCTAATGTGCGGCGCGCCGCGGAACTGGAAGGCACAGCGATCGCACTTCGCGACCGCGCCTGTGTCGACATTCGTCAAGACCTCCAGATCGCCTTTAATGATTACCTGAAGATCGACCAGCAGTTGCCGGTCCTTAATCAACACAGACTGTCTTCAGATCGTGTCAGAACTGCTTACCGGCAGCAATTCGATATCGGCCAACGCACCCTGTTGGATGTGCTCGACTCAGAAAATGAATTCTTTGAGGCAAGCAGAGCGTGGACCAATGCTGCAGTGGACGAGATGGTGGCCGCAGCGCGCACGCTCGGGGCCATGGGCACACTACTTGAAACGCTGGGCGTTCAGAGGCAGGACATCCCTTCCCTGGATGAGCTCGGCGCCGAACCCATGGAAATCGACCCGACGACCACATGCCCCCTACCCCCCGGCGCGCAGGCTCTGATGACCCGTCGTGCAGAAATCCCGACCCCAGCGCCGGTAACAGTGACCCAAGTGACCTTGGCCGCCCAGACCACCTTTGAGCTCGATAGCGCCCAACTGCGACCGGAAGCCCGAGAGACGCTGACTGATCTGGCTGCTGTGATCCGTGAGGGTCGCCTCGTCGGACAGATAGAAGTCGTGGGGCATACCTGCGATCTGGGCTCAACGGCCTATAACCAGAATCTGAGCGAACGCAGGGCACAGTCCGTTGTGGATTATCTGCGGTCAATCGGGATCGGTGCGGATGAGATCACCGCAGCGGGTCGGGGAGAGTCAGCCCCCAGCTTTCCGAACAACAACGAAGAAAACCGCAGCCGCAACCGCCGGGTCGAGATTACGTTCGTGACCGAACAGGAAACCGTCACCAGCCAGATCCCCAGTTCCCCGAACGGCCCAATCACCGACGTCCGGCAGGTTAAAAAGCTTACCCAATATCCGGCGGTTGGCAGTGTCCAGATTCCAGCGGTGCTGAACACGATGGCCCGGGAAGTTCTGGCCCAGAACGATAGTAGCCAGCCACTGGCCTCTGATATGCCGGCACAGGACTACTAGGCGCAGGACACGAAGTGCGACAAAGGCTTAAGGGGAATCTAGTCGATTAGCGTCGGAGTTTCGATTCCTATTATGTCGCAACCTTGATGCCCGGTTTGTGCGTGAAGAAGGAACTTATCGATCTGCTTGTCAGCGAATCGGCTTAGTTCGTCCTCGCAACCCATACCCCGCCTTATCGGAGTATTATCGGGAACATAGCCGCGTGATCTCATGTGGGTCACGCGGATGGCAGTTTATGGAATTCGCGATTCAATCGTGAAGGCTTGCAGTCGTAAGGGAGATCGGAGTTGACGACTGACCAGCGCCTCAATGACACCGGCGGCCCACTGTTGACCGCACTCATGACCCTGTGCGTCTTTCACGGCCGCGCGGCTCATCGCGATACGCTGATCACCGGTTTGCCTCTGACCAACGGCAAGCTTACGCCTTCTGTATTCAGTCGTGCTGCTCGGAGGGCCCAGTTCAGCAGTCGCATCATGCGACGCCAGTTGCTCGAGATCAACCGCCCGCTACTGCCGGCCATCCTGCTTCTCAAAAACGAAAAGGTTTGTGTGCTGACCCGCCTGAATGCGGAGGCAGGAACCGCTGAAGTCATCTATCCAGAACTGGACGATGCAGCAGTTGAACTATCGCTGGAGGAGCTGGAGGAGCAATACGTCGGGATGGTGATCTACTGTCGGCCCGACTTCAAGCTGGAGCATCGCCACTCCGATTTCGGCAGCGACAAAAAGAAGCATTGGTTCTGGGGAATCATTAGCCAGAATAGCAAGCTCTATCGGGACATTATCGCCGCGGCGGTCATGATCAACCTCTTTGCCGTGGCGATGCCGCTGTTCGTACTGAACGTCTATGACCGGGTTGTTCCAAATGCGGCGACAGAAACACTCTGGATGCTGGCAGCCGGACTTGTCACCGTATTGGTTGCCGATCTGATACTGAAATCTCTCAGGGCATGGTTTGTCGACCTGGCCGCAAGTCGGGCTGATATTCGACTGTCATCCCGGATCATGGAACGTGTCCTGGCGATGAAAATGCAGGACCGGCCTGAGGCCAGCGGCGCGTTTGCGGCCAATGTGCAGTCTTTCGAGTCAGTGCGTGCCTTCATTGGCTCGCTGACTCTGATCGCACTCGTTGACTTTCCATTTGTTTTTCTATTCGCCGGCATCATCGCCTGGATCAATCCGATCCTTGTCATCCCCATCGCCGTGGGCGCGCTGATTGTGCTGATTTACGCGCTGATCTCGCAGCACAACATGCACAAGATGACCGAAGTGGCGATGCAGGCCGGTGCTCAGCGCAATGCCACTCTCATCGAGAGCCTGGGCAATCTGGAAACGGTCAAGAGCTTCAACGTGCAAGGCGATGTCCAGTCCAAATGGGAAGACAGCACAATCTTCCTGAGTCGCAATTCCGCAAAAATGCGCCTTTTGTCGGCGTCCGTCACCAACGGGGCCGCTTTTGTTCAGCACTTTGTGGGCATGAGCATGATCATCCTCGGGGTCTATCTGCTGATTGACGGGCAACTGACCCAAGGGGGCATGATTGCCGCCTATCTGCTGTCTTCCCGTGCGATGGCACCGGTGAGCCAGGCCGCCGGTCTGCTATCTCACTACCATCAAGCCGCAACATCGATGGAAACTCTTGAGCACATCATGGAGCGCCCCGTCGAGTATGAGGAAGCAGATGAAAAGATTGATCGACCGGTCGTTCAGGGCGACATTGAATTTCGCAACGTCAGTTTCGCCTACCCCAACAGCCAGCAACAGGCTCTGACGGACGTCAGCCTGAAAATCAAGGCTGGCGAGCACGTCGCAATCCTGGGCAAGAACGGCTCGGGCAAAACCACGCTGGAAAAGCTGCTTATGGGCCTTTATCAGCCAACACAGGGCAGTATTCTGATCGACGGGATTGACATGGGGCAGCTGGACATTACCCAGCTAAGGCGAAACATTGGCTACGTCCCGCAAGAAGTCAGTCTTTTTCAGGGCTCACTAAAGCACAATATCTTACTGACGTCTCCTCACGAAGAGGCTGAGCGACTGATTGACATCATTCAGCTCGCCGGCCTCGAACCGATGATCCACCTTCATCCTGAAGGGATCAATATGCCGGTTGGCGAGCGCGGGCAGCAACTCTCAGGTGGCCAGCGGCAATCAGTGGGGATTGCCAGAGCTTTGATTCAGGACCCTCCCATCTTGCTGTTTGATGAGCCAACCGCATCACTGGATCACACCAGCGAGGAGCAGATCAAGAAAAATCTGGCGCTCGTCTCACAAGGCAAGACCCTGATCCTGGTCACTCATCGAAGTTCGCTGCTTCAACTTGCGGACAGGCTGATCATCATCGATCGAGGTCGTATCGTCGCAGACGGGCCCAAGGACACCGTCATGGAGGCCCTGCGCCAAGGCCGGGTTGGCGGAGCCAGATAATGACCAAGAAATCATTCGAGCAGAAGCAGTTCGAACGGCTTGGGAGTCTAAAAAAGGCCACAGACAAGCGCGCCGGACTGATCGACCGCCTCTTTAGTCGCTGGGTGCAAACCTCCGGCCGGTCCGATTGGGTTTCGGATACTGAATGGGCTCATATCATGCAAAAACCGCTGCGGGCGCGGGCCTTGCTGTATTGCGTCCTGCTGGCCGTGGTTGCGCTGATTGTTTGGGCCTCATTGGCGGAGATTGATGAGGTCACGCGCGGCCAAGGTCGCGTGATCCCTTCTCTCCAGTTACAAACCTTGCAATCGCTGGATGGCGGCATCGTCGAGGAAATCCTGGTACGCGAGGGCCAAGTGGTCGAACAAGGCGAACTATTACTGCGCGTCGACCCCGTGCGCTTTGCCGCCACGCTAGGGGAAAGTCGTGCGCAATTCCTCGCCTTGACCGCTGAAGTGACAAGACTGGCCGCCCTGGTCGCGGGAATTGATCCGGTCTTCCCCCCGCAAGTCGCCGAAGAGGCACCAGAACTGGTGGCGAGCGAGCAGCAGTTGTTCCAATCAAGTAGAGATGAGTTGAGAGAGCAGCAAGCCGTATTTGCCAACCAGATCGAACAGCGGGAACAGGAACTGGAGGAAGCGCGGGCTGCCGTGGAGCAGTACACCAACACCCTGCGACTCACCCAGCGCGAACTCGATGTGACCCGACCGTTGCTTGCCAGCGGCGCGGTTTCTGATGTGGATATTCTCCGCCTGGAGCGCCAGATTGCCACCATACAAGGCGAGCTCAGTCGGGCTCAGGCCGCCGTCGCCCGAAGTCAGGCCGCGGTGAGCGAAGCGAGAAATCGCCGCCGCGAGGTCGAACTGACCATGATCAACCGCTGGCAAAACGAACTGGCGGACTCCCGAAGCCGACTGGAGTCAATCAGTCAGGCCGGCCAGGGACTGGAAGACATGGTCCGTCAAGCCGAGATTCGTTCCCCGATTCGAGGTACGGTTCAACGCTTGCACGCCAACACCATTGGCGGTGTTCTTACCCCGGGCCGCGATGTGATCGATATCGTTCCAATCGATGACCAGCTCATCATTGAAGCCCGAATCCATCCGCGAGATGTCGCTTTCATCCGACCCGAACAGGAAGCGACGATCCGGTTGACCGCTTACGATTTTGCAATCTACGGCGGGATGAAGGGCTACGTGGAGCACATTAGCGCCGATACCATTACGGACGAAAACGACAACACCTTCTATCTGGTGCGGCTCGCAACCGAACCTGGAAGCTACGATGAAGATTTGCTCATCATCCCCGGCATGACTGCTCAGGTGGATATTCTGACGGGCAAGCGAACGGTGATGCAGTACTTGCTGAAACCACTGATGCGAGCCAGATCCATGGCCTTTACCGAGCGCTAATGACATGGCTCTGAGTCATCTTATTCTCAATGAACCCTACTTCCGCGCGCCGAACTGGCAGCAGGGTCTGAAAAAAATATCCATCGTTCCGTTCAGAGGAGGCGAACCGTTTCCGCTGCCGGGTGACCCCGCTAACTTCATGGTCTGGGTCATGAGCAGCCTGCCCGAATGGGAAGCACTCGTGCGCCACTACAGCAAGCACTGTCCCGTCATCGTCCTGAGCAAGCTGACGAGCCTTGCGGAGATGCAGAAGGCACTGGAGGCAGGCGCAAGAGGCTATATCGAAGTGCTTGCCAATCCAGTACAGCTCGGTCAGGCTGCAGACACCGTATCCCAGGGCGCGCTGTGGATCGCCGCGCCGATGCTGAGCCGCCTCTTGGGTATTCTTTCAGGCGCTCTTCCAGAACCTCAAATCCCATCCGAATGGCAGGAAAAACTCAGCAGGCGAGAAATCGAAGTCGCAGAAGCGGTCGCGACCGGCATCACCAATCGGGAAGTCGCTGAGCAGCTTCACATTACCGTTCGCACCGTCAAGGAGCACCTCACCTCCATCTTCTCAAAGCTGGGGATCCACGATCGGCTCGCTCTGGTTCTCATGGCGCGCGGCGCCAACCAAGGCGCCAGCGACTAACGAGGAAAGTTCATGTATGTAAGGCGTAACAACGACAGGAAAATTGTAGCGATCAGCGCAACCGAACAAGCACAATTTTCTGAGCATGTTGATCCTGACGACGCGGAGGTCACCGAATTTCTGGAATCGCTGCAAGCCGAGACCAGCAGTCAACTCAGTCAGCTCCGCTCTTCAGATACAGAACTTGCCCGGGTAGTCGAGGATGTGATCAACCTATTGACCGATAAAGGCGTCATCCAGTTCACCGAACTACCCGAAGCTGCTCAGGAGAAACTGCTCCAGCGCAAGAGTTTGCGCAAGGGAATGTCGGCACTCGATCTTGTTGACGAGGATAATGACGATCTGATGCTCTGAATCACCCGGCTGAAACGCCGGGTCCGGTAAACGCATCGAAACCCAGGTCAACTAACGTAACTTTGTCAGTATCTACAAGAACACCTTCGGCAATCATGATCAAGCCGAGAGAATGTCCAAGCTTGCAAAGACCGCGTAACAGGCTGGCAACATTGTCATCCTGGTGCTGAATCAGAGAAGCATCGACTTTCATATAGTCCAGGCCCAGCTTCTCAAGGCCGCCAATGGCCGCGATGTTCTTGCCGGCCGACTGTAGCCCCACCCGCACACCATGCCGTTTCACGGCTGCGGCAAACGAGGCTAACGACTCTGGATACTGCACAGCCACCTGTTCATTCAACTCCAGCGACAGCCGCCTCGTGACCAGATTGGCGTGTGAGGCAATTTTTTCGATGATGGCCAGATGACATGCTATATCGCGAACGCTATCGACTGACAGGTTGACTGCCAGCTGTCTTGACGGCTCCTGATCCAGCGCATCAAGAACCCGATCCAGCATTTGAAGATCAATCTCCTGCAGGAACCGCAGACGTCTTGCCCATCCGATCACTGCCCCAGCTGGGAGTTCCTGGTCTCCAAGGCGTATTCTCAGCATCGCTTCGTCATGCACCAATTCTTCCCTTACCGTCATGACCGGGTAGCAAGCGAAGGTAATTGAGTCCACTTGCAATGCAGCTAACAAGGCCTGTCGCCAACTCTCAGCGTCAGGGAAAACAGGCCTGTCTGGTAGCTCTTCCGCCAGAACCATGCGTTTTCCGGAAACCTGCTCCGCAGAGGCCAGCAAATCATCGAGTCTCGCCATGAGGTGTCCGTGTGCCTCGCCGGGATGATAGGAACTACCCGCCAGCGCCACGGGATAGAACTCTCCTACGTCCTTTTGCTCAATGTCTCGACTGATGACGGCCCAGACGCTCTCGGCCAGATCAGCGGCAAATTCACTATCCTGGGCCAGCACCACGAAGTCGCTGCCGTTCAGTCGCCCGACAAAGCATTGCGAGTAACGGTCTGACTGGACGGCCAGCTCAGCCTGAATGTCATCGATCAACTGCTTGATCCACTGGTCCGCTCCCGCACGGCCAAGCTTTGCGTTCAGGGCCTGCAAACCCGTGATACGCATCAAGACCAGCGCGTCGCAGATTGAAGTGTCGTCACAATTCAGGCGCGCGCTGAGCAAGCGGAAGAACTGCTCCCGATTCGCCACACCGGTATCAGGGTCCAACTGGCTCTTGCGACGAATCTCGTCCAGACGACGGGCTTCATGCTCGAGCATGGAACGAACTCGCTTGGTCAAGGTGTTCATCGCGCGGACAACGCGCTTGAATTCCAGCGTCCCCGGTTCCTCGCTGGTCAAAAAACGACGCTCGCCAATCGCTTCAGCCTGTGCAACGACTGCTTGCAGAGGCTGACTGATGCGCCGCAGGACCGCGGTGGCAATCAATCCACAGATGAGTGCAATGGCCAGAAACCAGAAAAACAGTTGGTATGTAATCCGCCACAAGGCGGCCAGCGCGTAAGCACTTTCGCTTTCGACGTATAGCGTGCCGTATTGCCGCCATCCATCCTGAATCTGAGCAACACCGGGCGGAATGTCAAAATCAATCAACCCGGAGAACCATCCAGGCGCTTGCGCCGCTTGCTCCCCTCTTTCCCGAACCTGAAGAGTTTCACCGTTGGGGCCCTCCAGACGAATTCGGCTGTAATGCCCTGTATCGAACTGGGCTGAAATCATCAGTTCGATTGTCACAGGGTCCTTTTCCATCTGTGACAAAGACAGCGCTAAACCGGTTGCGTTGTCGATGTTCTTTACCGTTAGCTGTTCCACAAAATAGTTACGCGCGCTGTAACCACTGACCAGAAAGCCGCTGACAAACGTCAGGCTGATCAATACGGAGATCACAATCCATAGTTGTCTGGTTAAGCTCATGACGCTAGACACTCCCGGAGATGTGGGGCGAGTACTATTGAAATCATTGTAGTTGGATCCCTTCTTGCTGCATGCGGGCGATTACATCCCGCCAAAGCGACAGGCGTGCCGTAGGCGTTCCCGCCGCAGGCGCAGAGCCCTGACCAACCCACAGCCCGCGCGAGTTGAAGCTGAACACGGGCGACAAATCCGTCCGCTCAGACGCGGGTAAGACTGAACTGATCAAACTGTCCAGAATGATCGGTTCTTCGTCCGGCGAGGGGTAATAGCCGAGGACCATATGCGCCTGCGTGATCGGGCTTCTCGCCCCGCCGAGACGAGCCCGAACGTAGATGAGGCGTAGCTGGTCATCGGAAACACCCAGATATCGCAGCGTGATGTATTTTGCAATTGCCCAGTCTTCGCAGTCTCCAAGTCCGTTGCCCAACGTCTCGAGTGGACTCGCCCAATAGTCCTCCTGTCGGTACAGTTGCTGGTCTGTTCGATACCGAATCGTCCGATGAAAGAAATCATTGACACGAACCGACTGCTCTAAGGCGGGCTGTTCCGAGAGATCCTCAAGCAAAGTTCTCCAACGCTCGGCAACCGCCACGCGATCGGGGCCAAAGCGAACGCCCATCTGCTGTTCGAAGACAGGAAAATCAATACTGATTCTGCGCAGAGGCTGCGTCCAGATGTTCAGTGACATCAAGACCACCGCGATCGCAATAAGAGCAATCGTCAATCTGCGGTTCGGCCCAGACCCCTTATCTGTCAACGGTTCCACTCGGCTGGAAAAATCGGACGCGCAACCCGCTATTCACCAACGCAAAGTTGCACAACCCTCAGAGTATAAGGCTTCAGGCTCCTCAACCCCGGTCACGCTCCGGTTTGCAAACGCGACGGCGATGACAGTCGATTTGCTATCGTGGAGACCAAATTAACCGCAGGCACAGCTATGAAGGTACTGATAACAGGAGGCAGCGGCTTTATTGGCCAGGCGCTTTGCGCCAGCTTGAGTGCTGACGGTCATACTCCGTTGGTCATTTCCAGATCCCCCGAAGCGGCCGCCAAAGCCCTTCCCTCCAACGCTGTGATTCGAACTAAAGCCGAAGACTTCCTGGACCACAAGCCTGAGGCCATCGTCAATCTCGCCGGGGAACCCATCGCCGAAGGCCGATGGACCGCGAGCAAAAAAAAGGCTTTGCTGGAATCCAGGCTTGACGCCACCGGCAGCATTGTCGAGTTCTGCAAAGTGGCCGATCCGGCACCCAAGGTTCTCGTTTCTGCCTCAGCCGTTGGTTATTACGGTGCCCAAGGTGAAACCGAGGTCACGGAAGAAACCCCTCCAAACGATGAATTCTCGCATCAGCTGTGCAGGCAATGGGAGGCTGCAGCACTGCAGGCGGAGGCACAGCAGGTGCGGGTCGCGATCGTTAGAATCGGCCTTGTACTGGATGCCGGAGGTGGCATGCTGGCCAAGACAACTCCCCTGTTCAAACTGGGCTTGGGTGGAAAGCTTGGTAACGGAGAGCAATACATGCCCTGGATTCACAGGAATGACATGGTGGCAGCGATCCGCTTTCTTCTCGACAACGAGCAGCTCAAGGGGCCGTTTAATGCCTCAGCACCGAACCCTGTGACAAACGCCGATTTCACCCGTGCGCTCGGAGAGGCGCTCGGGCGTCCCGCCTTCCTCCCGGCACCCGCAGCAGCCCTGAAGCTGGCGTTTGGAGAAATGTCGAGATTGCTCCTCACAGGCGCAAAAATGAAGCCCGCTAGACTGGAGGAGGCTGGGTTTCAGTTCCAATTTCCTGAACTCGACCAGGCGCTCGCCGATATCTTTTCTGCCTGACCGACACCGAGTCCGATGCTCACCCCAAACGAACTGCTCATCGCCCTGCTCGTGATGACTCCTTTTTTATTGATCCCCAGCGCGATCGGCTGGTGGCGCGGGCATCCGCGGTTGGGCGCCCTATTCGCCCTGAATACAATTGGTCTGATTTTCTTTGGAATCGGCTGGATCCTTGCCCTGATCTGGGCCGCAACGGTGCCGGAGACCTCGGTTCGCAAGCGCAATGCCATGCGCGATCCGGTTAATTGACACAGATCAGGCGAGACACGGTGCTTCGGGGTAGACTGTGGAACGAAAGCAGGCAGGGGCCGCAAAGATTTCGAGGAGTCAGCATGCCGATCAGATGGCGTAAACAGATGAGCGTCGGTAATCTGATTATCGATCTGGACCATCGCTACCTTCTCAGTCTGGTCAACCAGGTCGAGTATGCCCTCAGGCACCCGGAAGAGTCCGAGAACCTGGAAATGGCGCTGGGCCAGTTGTCGGAGTATGCCCGAGAGCATTTCGCCCGCGAGGAAAAACTCCAGTTACGGATCCAGTTCCGCGGCTATATGCCCCACAAGCTAGCTCATCAGGGTCTTCTGGAACGACTCGACAGAATCGTCAATGAAATACTCTCGGAGAAAGATCCCGAACGCCTGAAAAGTCGTCAAGGAGAAATCGTTCCCCTGCTGCGGGATTGGCTGCTGGACCACGTGCTCAAGGAGGATATGAAGATGAAGGCCGATCTGGAGAATCTGCCACCCAACGCAGTCGGCTGAAAGCTTCTCCCAAGGCTGATTGCTCATGGATATTGCCACCCTCTTTGGTCTGATCTTCGGCGTTACGATCATCCTGATCTCGATTCTGGGATCTTCCGGGATCGGGATTTTTATCAATGTCCCCGGCCTCCTGATGGTCATCGGCGGAACCTTTGCCGCCACCCTGATCAAGTTTCCCTTTGATGAGGTCAAGGGAGCCTTCAAGGTGGCCGCCCAGGCCTTCACAAAGCGGGAAGAAAAACTTGGCACTCTCATTGAACAGGCGACCACGCTCTGCATGACGGTGCGCAAGGGTGGCCTGCTGGCTCTGGAAGAAGCGCCCGTTGACAATCCATTTTTCCAAAAAGGGCTCCAGCTATGCGCCGACGGCAATCCCGGTGATTTCATCCGCGATGCTCTGAACCGAGAAATGGAGCAGTCCGCAGAGCGCCATCAGATCGGCCAGGATATCTGGCGCGCGATTGGGGAGTCAGCTCCGGCGTTCGGCATGATTGGCACCTTGGTCGGGCTTGTGCAGATGCTGGTCGCCTTGGACGATCCGTCGGCCCTGGGACCGGGTATGGCGCTGGCGTTGCTGACCACTCTTTATGGCGCGCTGTTCGCTAACCTGATTGCTCTTCCGATTGCCGACAAACTGGCGATCCGCTCAACCCAGGAACTGGTAGCCAATTCCCTGATCGTCGAGGCAGTAGTCGGCATCCAGCAGGGCGCCAACCCGCGTGTGCTGCACGAAATGCTGGAGGCCTATCTGCCCTCCCGCAATCGGAGTGAGTACGCACCGCCCGGATCACAGCCTTCGGCGGGAGACGGCTAAGGTGATTCGAAAGCAGAAGAAGGCCGCTGCGGGTGCTCCCCTGTGGATGGTGACATTCGCCGACATGATGACGCTGCTGGTCACGTTCTTTGTGTTGTTGTTCTCATTCGTCATCATCGACCAGCAGAGATATGCAACCCAAGCCGAGTACATCAAGGCAGGGTTTACCGCCAGCGTCTTCGATCAACTGAGAGGGCGCGTCGGCGACCTGGCCATTGCCCAGCAGCAGGGCTCAATTGTCCCGCAATTCCCGACACTACCCTCGGCGCCAGATTTGCGCGAGGCCAATGAACTCCAGCCAACCGGCAGCACCGACAATCCTGATCCTGTCGAGCCCAGCGAGGCCGAGCAAGTCGAAGACGCGATCACGGAAAGACTGGGCGGCATGATCGATATGGGTGATGTGACCGTGGAGCGTCTGGATGATGAGGTCATCATCAGGCTCCAGGACCGATTCGCCTTTCAACTTGGCAGTGAAATTGTCCAGCCCCAGTTCCGAGAAATGCTGATGGAAATCAAGGGTTTGCTCAGAGGCATTGACGGTGAGTTCGTGGTGTCCGGACATACCGACGATTTGCCGATTCGGACCGCGAGGTTCCGATCGAATTGGGAGTTGTCCGCCGCCCGCGCGGCATCCGTGGTCCATGAACTGACCCAGGACGGTACGGTTCCAGCCGAACGATTTCGGGTCGAAGGCTATGCTGAAACCCAGCCGATCGCCGAGAACACGACGCCCGATGGCCGGGCGAGCAATCGGCGGGTCGAGATTCTCATCCGACCGCGGACCGTTGTGGAACCGGCTTCCGAAGAATCAATCATTGAGTTCGACGACTGGTCAGGAGCAC
This sequence comes from Wenzhouxiangella sp., assembly GCA_036351735.1. Classification (GTDB taxonomy): domain Bacteria; phylum Pseudomonadota; class Gammaproteobacteria; order Xanthomonadales; family Wenzhouxiangellaceae; genus Wenzhouxiangella. The sequence continues at coordinate 13,698 of JAZBPR010000085.1, forward strand.
CCAATGGACCCGGCTGAGGACACAGAACGGCGGGTTTATCATCGTCTTGGATTCGATGCCCAGCTCGATCTAAAGAGGCTCGACGACCACCTGATTCAAGAGCCCGACAAGCTGCGAACCCAGATCAACCGCGATCTGAGAATGCTTCACTGGCTGCAGCTGGACAACCAATACCGCTTTGTCCGCGACTCGGCCCAGCGTGCCAAGCCGGCATTGGCGCCTCTGATCCGGCTGGTCGACGCCAAACTGAATTTTCTTGCAGGTGAGTTGTTCAGTCGTCATTCTGCGGCAACGCCAATGCAATCCATCGAGATGAGTGCCACAGGACTGGCCTTCGACTGGCCCGAACAACTCCCACCGGGGTCTTTATGGCTGGTAACGGTCGATCCTGACGGAACCGACGCGCCCCTGAAAGTGCCAGCAACCGTGCAGAGGGCGAGCGGTGAGGGTCACTCGGGCTCGAGATCTGTGGCTATGGAGTTTTTCGGGCTGACCGAAGACGAAACTGATGCCTTGGCATCCTGGATTGTGGCTCGTCAGGCTCAGGAACTCAGCCGCCGAAGAGAGGCGGAGGAATAGCCCCCGAAACGGACTAGACGGCCGCTTTAAGGCTTAATTCCCGAAGCTTTCCGATCTGGTCACGAATCTCAGCCGCCTGCTCGAACTCCAGATTTTCTGCGGCCTTGAACATTTCCTTTTCAAGCTTGGCTATCTCTTTGGCCGCTTCATCTGGCGAGACAAACTCAACCTGGTAAGCCGCCCGTTTTTCGGCCGCCTTGCGGGCCGGCTTTTTCTTGCCGGGCGTCTGATGCGCATCCGCCATGATGTCGGCGATGTTCTTGATGATGGTCTTGGGTGTAATGCCTCGCGCCTCGTTGTGCTCCACCTGCTTGGCTCGTCGCCGCTCGGTTTCATCGATGGCCCGGCGCATGGAGTCGGTCATCCGGTCGGCGTAGAGAATGGCTCGTCCCTTCACGTTGCGCGCGGCCCTACCGATGGTCTGGATCAATGAACCCTCGGAGCGCAGGAAGCCCTCCTTGTCTGCGTCCAAGATCGCAACCAGTGAGACTTCAGGCAAATCAAGACCTTCGCGCAGAAGATTGATGCCGACCAAAACATCGAACGCGCCCAAGCGCAGGTCGCGGATGATCTCGACCCGCTCTACCGTGTCAATATCGGAGTGCAAGTAGCGCACGCGAACATCATGTTCGGCCAGATACTCCGTCAGGTTTTCTGCCATCCGTTTGGTCAAGGTGGTCACGAGCACCCGATCGCCCTGTTCCACCCGCTGCCGGATCTCCGATAGCAGGTCATCAACCTGGCTTGCGACCGGCCGCACGATCACTTCGGGATCAACCAATCCCGTCGGACGAACAACCTGCTCGGCTACCACTGCTGAACGCTCCAACTCCCACTGCCGCGGCGTTGCCGAGACCAGAATCATCTGAGGGGCACGTGCTTCAAATTCCTCGAACTTGAGCGGCCTGTTGTCCAGCGCTGACGGCAGTCGGAAGCCGAACTCCACCAGCGTTTCTTTGCGCGCGCGGTCGCCTCGGTACATTCCACCAATCTGGGGAATTGTGACGTGGGACTCATCGGCAATCAGGATGGCATCGCGCGGCAAGTAGTCGAACAGGGTCGGCGGCGCTTCGCCCGGCTGACGGCCTGTCAAATGCCGGGAATAGTTCTCGATGCCCTGACAGTAGCCCAGCTCAAGCATCATCTCGATATCGAACTGCGTCCTCTGCTTGATGCGCTGCGCTTCCAGCAACTTGCCAGCGCTCTCGAGTTGCGGCAGTCGCTCTGCCAACTCCAACTTAATCGCTTCAACTGCATCGAGCACAACCTGACGCGGTGTCACGTAATGCGTCTTGGGAAAGATTGTCAATTCGTCGAGCTTGTCGCGAATCTCGCCAGTCAGTGGATCGAAGTAGCTGATGCGCTCAATCTCATCATCGAACAGCTCCACCCGGACTGCCTCGATTTCGGAATCACCGGGAAAGATGTCGATCACTTCTCCCCGAACGCGGTAGGTCCCGCGCCTGAGTTCAAAATCGTTGCGGGCGTACTGCATCTCGGCAAGTCGGCGAAGAATCTCTCGCTGGCTCATGCGCTGCCCGACAACCAGGGGCAAGGTCATTTTCAAAAACGCGCTGGGGTCACCCAGACCGTAAATCGCCGAAACCGTCGCCACGATCAGAACATCCCGCCGCTCCAGCAGAGCCTTGGTCGCTGACAGCCGCATCTGCTCAATGTGCTCGTTGATCGACGCATCTTTCTCGATGAAAGTGTCGGTGGAGGGGACGTAGGCTTCGGGCTGATAGTAGTCGTAATACGAGACGAAATACTCGACCGCGTTGTCCGGGAAAAAGCCCTTGAATTCGCCATAAAGCTGCGCTGCCAAGGTCTTGTTAGGCGCCATGACCAGGGCCGGACGCTGCGCGCGCTCGACGATATTGGCCATAGTGAAGGTCTTGCCTGATCCGGTCACGCCCAGCAAGGTCTGATGCGCATGCCCCGCGCTCAGGCTGTCAAGTAGTTGCCGGATCGCTTCGGGCTGATCACCCGCCGGCTCGTAGCCGGACGCCATGCGAAATCGACGGCTCATGGGCTGCTGGGGAAAGGAATAGGCACGTCTCTCAGTATACTAGGCAGGTAATAAATCACGCACACAGGGAGTACACCGTGACCATTTCATTGTCCAGCCGCGTCGGCCAGGTTAAGCCCTCAGCCACCATTGCCATGAGCATGAAGGCGGCAGAACTCAAGGCCCAGGGCCGCGACGTTATTTCCCTGAGCATGGGTGAGCCTGATTTCGATACGCCGGAACATATCCGAGCGGCCGCCATTGACGCAATCAATTCCGGCAAAACCCGTTACACAGCTGTCGATGGGACGCCAGAACTGAAGCAGGCCATCATCGAAAAGCTGGCGCGCGACAATAAGCTCGACTACAAGCCGGACCAAATTCTGGTCTCGAACGGTGCCAAGCAATCGATTTACAATCTGCTGCAGGCCACGATCGACCCGGGCAACGAAGTCCTCATACCCGCTCCCTACTGGGTGTCTTATCCCGATATGGTTCGACTGGCAGATGGCGAGCCGGTCATATTGAAAACTACGCCGGAGACCAACTACCTCATTACACCGGCACAGCTTGCGGCCTCGATCACCCCTCAGACCCGCATGCTCATGCTCAATTCACCGAGCAATCCCACCGGGCAGGCCTACAGCCGCGAGCAACTGGCCAATTTAGGCGAGGTATTGCTTGAACATCCGCGAATCATGATCTGCTCGGACGACATCTATGAGCACATCTGGTGGGCAGATGAACCTTTCACCAGCATCGGAGAAGTCGTTCCAGAACTCAAGGATCGGCTGATTGTGGTCAACGGCGTCTCCAAGGGGTATGCCATGACGGGCTGGCGCATTGGCTATGCCGCCGGGCACCCCGACCTGATCAAACAGATGCGCAAGGTGCAGGGACAGAGCACCTCGAACCCATGCTCGGTGAGTCAGGCTGCTGCGACGGCCGCGCTTGCCGGAGATCAATCCTGCGTGGTTGACATGTGCACAGCTTTCCGGCAACGCCATGACTGGTTGCAGCCCGCACTGGATGCACTGCCGGGGGTATCTTGTCGGCCCGGCATGGGCGCCTTTTATCTCTTCGCTGATTTTTCCGGGGCCATCGAAGCGCTCGGTTTGTCGGACGATCTGGAGCTGGCGGAGTTTCTGCTCGAAAAGGCTGGCGTCGCCTCCGTGCCAGGTACGGCCTTCGGCGCGCCCGGTCATTTGCGGCTGTCCTTCGCCTGCGGCCTGGAAACCCTTCAGGCTGCGGTGGAGCGGATCGCCAAAGCACTGGGCTGACGTCCCACAAGGTCGATTTCCTACGTCTAGGCGAGGCGCACTCCGACCAGGTTCATAGCTAGCCGACGGTTTCTGTCTGCAGGACAATTTTCAACAATGTTGTCGCACCTGACTCAAAAGGAAGCGACAACATGGAGAAACATCAATCAGGCCTGACCGTCATCGAACTCATCTTTGTCCTTGCCATTGTCGCAATCCTGGCGACGATCGGCTTGCCAGCCATGGCCAGCTTTGTTTCCGAAAGCCGGCTGACAGCGAAAACCAACCTCACCATGGCCCACCTGCAGTTCGCCAGACAGGCCGCCGTGACCCATCGGGCCAACGTGGTGGCCTGCCCCAGCGATGACCACACCACCTGCAGTGGCGGTAACCGTTGGGATCAGGGTTGGGTGATCTTCATCGATCGGGACAACAATCGGCAAGCCGACAGCCCAAGCGACGTCCTGCGGGTTGTCGCTCCCGAACAGGACCTTTTGCTGCACTCTGCCGGGCGTCACAGGGTCCGCTTCCAGCCCTCGGGAGCAGCCTACGGAACGAATCTGACCATTCGTGTCTGTGATGCTCGAAGCCAGGCTGAAGCCAGAGCTATCGTTGTTTCAAACCCTGGTCGGGTTCGCGTTCGAAGAGGGCTGAATGCTCAAGAATGCGTAGTTTGAGAGATAAATAAACGCGGACTGGCCTTTGCTCTTCCGACCGGCATTCGTGCTAATATTCAAACATGCGTTTAAATCGAACGTTTGAAAGTGCCTGAAGCGGCGACTTGCGATCGCATTCTGGATGCAGCCGAGGTTCTTTTCGCCGAACACGGGTTCCACCTCGCCAGCCTTCGCCAGATCACACAGGCAGCCGGAGTCAATCTGGCCGCGGTGCACTACCACTTTGGCTCGAAGCAGGCTCTGCTTCTTGCCGTCTTCCGGCGACGCCTCGATGCACTGAATCAGGCACGGCTCCAGCAACTGGAGCAGGCGCTGAGTCAGTCGGAGCCGCCGGAACTCGAAAGCGTTCTTGATGCGTTTGTCTATCCAGCCTTGGCGTTCTCGCGCGGCTCGGATACCGACGGTCACCGCTTCATGAACCTTCTGATGCGTGCCTTTGCTGATCGCGATGAGGATCTACACGCCGCGATCAGCAGTGAATATGCGTTCGTCATGCGGCGATTTGCGGAAGCCATTGCCCTGGCTTTGCCGGGAAGCAATCCGGCTCTGCTTCGTCGCCAGCTTGACTTCGTGGTCGGCGCGCTGACCTACACCATGGCCGAAAGCAACCTGTCCGATACGCGCAGCATCGCCTCGGATCTCGTTCGTTTTGCTGCTGCTGGGCTACGAAGCGGCGCTCAGGGGCAGCGGCCCAAAGATTCCACTGACCAAACCGGTGCCTGCGGCACCTTGGAGACCACAGCATGACACTCGCTCTTCTTTCTGCTCTGATTATCGGTCTTTTGGCCTTGGCTTATGCTCGCGCGCCTGCGTGGAGCGCTGCACTTCTGTCGGCCATTGGTCTGGCAGCAACCCCGATAGTTGGCGTTGCCTGGCCAATCAGCGCGGCATTCGCCGTCTCCACCATCGTCTTTGCGGTTCTGGCGATCCATCCGTTACGCCGATCAGTGATCTCGGCGCCCCTGTTCTCCTGGTTCAAGACGGTCCTGCCGGCCATGTCGTCCACGGAAAAAGAAGCCCTCGATGCAGGCACAGTCTGGTGGGACGCAGAGCTGTTTTCAGGTCGACCGGATTGGAAAAAACTGTTCGACATGCCGGCACCGAAACTGACCAAAGAGGAACAGGAGTTTATCGATGGACCGGTCGAAGAGCTGTGCCACATGCTCGACGACTGGAAGATCAATCGTGAGCTCAAGGACTTACCGCCCGAAGCTTGGGAATTCCTGAAGGAGAAGCGCTTCTTCAGCATGATCATTCCAAAGGAATATGGCGGTCTGGACTTCACGTCGCAGGGCAACGCCGCCGTTGTGACCAAGATTTCAACACGCAGCCTGACTGCGGCCGTGAGCGTAATGGTCCCCAACTCTCTTGGCCCCGGAGAGTTGCTCATGCACTTTGGCACCGAGGAGCAGAAGAATCACTACTTGCCCAGACTGGCTCGGGGCACGGATATCCCCTGCTTTGCGCTGACCTCCCCACAGGCAGGATCCGACGCCGCCTCAATGCCCGATGAGGGCGTGGTGTGCAAGAAAGTCATTAATGGCGAGGAGGTTCTCGGCCTTTCGGTCAGCTGGGACAAGCGCTATATCACCCTTGCACCGGTGGCCACGGTTCTGGGTCTGGCCTTCAAGACCCGCGACCCGGACGGCCTGCTGGGTGGCAAGGAGCATCTGGGTATCAGCTGCGCACTGATTCCCACCAATACGCCGGGCGTAGAGATCGGGAATCGTCATTTGCCAGGCGGCAGCCTGTTCATGAATGGCCCCACACGAGGCAAGGATGTGTTCATTCCCATGGACTGGATCATTGGCGGCCGTGAGCGTCTCGGACAGGGCTGGCGCATGCTCATGCATTGCCTGGCTGCAGGCCGGGCGATCTCGCTGCCGGCGCAAGGCGTGGCCGGGGGCAAGACCGCGGCCATGCTGACCGGGGCCTACGCGCGCATTCGCTACCAGTTCAAGCAGCCAATCGGGCATTTCGAGGGTATCGAAGAGCCGCTGGCTCGAATCGGAGCTGAGGCTTATCGCATGGATGCCGCCCACAAGCTCACGCTCAGCGCACTGGATCGCGGTGACAAACCCGTGGTCTTGTCCGCCATCCTCAAGGCGTATCACACAGAGGCGAATCGCCGGGTCATCAACGATGCGATGGACGTGCACGGCGGCAAGGCCGTCGTTGAGGGTCCGGGCAACTACCTGTCGATGAACTATCAGGCCCTGCCGGTTTCGATCACCGTTGAGGGTGCCAACATCCTGACCCGCTCGATGATCGTATTCGGTCAAGGCGCAATCCGCTGCCATCCTTACCTGCTCAAGGAAATGACAGCTGCAGCTGATAACGATCTGGTCGGATTCGACAAAGCGCTTTGGGCGCATGTCGGGTTTTTGATTTCAAACGGCGTCCGCGCGCCGTTCCTCGCTCTGACAGGCGCCCGGTTCACCAAGAGTCCGGTGTCCGGCCCAACCGCGACCTACTATCGGCAAATCAACCGGTTGAGTGCCGCCTTCACCTTCACCGCTGATCTGTCTTTGCTGATCCTCGGCGGAAAGTTCAAGTTCGCTGAAAAACTGTCAGGACGCTTTGCCGATGCCTTGGCAAATCTCTACCTCGCTTCCGCGACACTTCGGCGCTTTGAAGATGATGGTCGACCCGAGGAAGATCTTCCGGTTCTGAGGTTTGCCGTGCAGGACAGCCTGAATAAAGTCGAGGAAGCCCTGTACGGGGTTTACCGAAACTTCCCGATTCCCGCCCTGGGTCCGGTCATGCGCTTGCTGAACTTCCCGCTGGGTCGTCGCAATGTTCCGGCCGATGACCGGACGGGCCGCAAGATCGCCCGACAGTTGCTTGAGAAGAGCGCGACCCGCGAACGTTTGATTCAGGGCATTTACATGTCAACGGAAGAAGATGGTGCCGGAATCGTGCTCAAAGCCTTTGATGCCGTACTGAAGGCCGAGCCTGCCGAACATGCTTTGAGAAATGCACTCAAGGTGGTGCCCAACCCTTCAAACGTCCACGCCGTTACGGCCAAGGCCGTCAAGGCCGGCGTGATCACCGAAGACCAGGCGGCCGATCTCATCAGAGCGCAGGAGCTCAGCGCACGGGTCATTGCTGTTGATGAATTCACGCCCGAAGAACTGGGCACTCGATCCGTCCAGCCACCTCGACTGGCCGAGGCGGTCTGACATCAAATCGTTACAGACGAGCAAGTCTTTTAGGAATCACCAAGGAACTTTAAATGACTGACCAAAAGCTACGTGTGCGCCGAGCCGCTGTGCTCGGTGCAGGAGTGATGGGCGCCCAAATCGCTGCGCATTTGACCGCAGCGGGCATTCCGGTCGACCTGTATGACCTCCCAAGCGATGACAAGCAGCGCTCGAAGATCGCGGCCGGCGCTGTCGCGAACCTGGGCAAGCTAAAGCCTGCCCCGCTGGCCAGCAAGAGCCTGGCTGCCTTCATTACGCCGAGGAACTTTGAGGACGATCTCGATCATCTGGCCGAGTGCGACTTCATCATCGAAGCCATCGTCGAGCGGATGGACATCAAGAAGTCGCTTTACGAGAAAATCGGACCGCACATTCATGATGATGCATTCTTCGTCACCAACACCTCGGGCCTGTCGATTACAGACTTGGCTGGCGTCGTGCCGGATGCACTCAAAGACCGTTTCTGCGGCGTGCATTTCTTCAACCCACCGCGCTACATGCATCTGGTGGAACTGATCCCGCATGCGGCAACCGACCCTCAAGTGCTCGACCTGCTGGAAGACTTTCTGACCAAGACCCTCGGCAAGGGCGTAGTTCGCTGCCGCGATACGGCGAACTTCATCGCCAACCGCGTTGGTGTCTTCACGATGTGGTCCACCATGCACCACGCCCAGCGTCTGGGTCTGGGTTTCGACACCGTCGATGCGCTGACCGGACCAGCGATCGGACGACCGAAGAGCGCAACCTTCCGACTGGCTGATGTCGTTGGTCTGGACACCATGGCCAATGTGATCAAGACCATGGACGCGAAACTGCAGGATGATCCATGGCATGCGCTGTTCCAGGCACCGGGCTGGCTGAGCAAGCTGATTGACGCAGGAGCACTGGGACAGAAGACCGGTGCCGGCGTCTTTCGCAAAGAAGGCAAGGAAATCAAGGTTTTCGATCCGGAATCTGGTGACTATCGATCGACGGATTACGCCATCCGCGACGAAGTCAAGGCCATTCTCGCGATCAAAAACCCCGGCGACAAGCTGACGGCGCTGGCTAAATGCGAATATCCGGAAACAGAGTTTCTTTGGGCGATTCATCGCGACCTCTTCCACTATTGCGCCTATCACCTGGCCGACATTGCCGAGTCCGCTCGCGAAATCGATCTGGCCATGCGCTGGGGCTATGGATGGAAGCTGGGACCCTTCGAGCAGTGGCAAGCCGCCGGATGGGAG
>JAZBPR010000086.1:0-10334 GCA_036351735.1 Wenzhouxiangella sp.
CAGCCGCTTCGCGCCCTGTTCGGGCTTCGCGCCCGCGGGTTCGACAAGGCCGCGGCAACGCTATTGGCACCGTTACCGAACGTGGTCTACGTGCCGTTTGATCACGACCTTCAGCCCAAGGATTTCGCGCCGGATGGCTATCACCCCTCCGAGACCAGTTGTACCGCGATCGCGAAGCTGCTGGTTGATGCGGCGCTCTCCAGGCAACGCGATTAGCTGGAATCGGCAGCGAGCACTGCGACGGCCGCATTGCGCCCCGGAATGCCGCTGACCGCACCACCACGCTTGGCAGACGATCCGCAAATCCACTCGTTGGGGTGTTGGGTTTCCACGCCGTAGGCGCCGATTTCGGATTCGGTCTCGGCAAAAAACCAGGACAAGCCCTTGTGGAAGATGTTGCCGCGCGGCAGCCCGAGCTCGGTTTCCAGATCGACCGCGCTCTTGGCTTCCAGACAGGGCTCGCCGTTGCGGTCACGTGCAAGGCAATTCTCAATGGGCGTGGCCAGATATCGATTCAGCCCGTTCAGCATGTTTCGCACAACCGCGCTTTTTGCGCCTTCGTTATCGCGCTCGAACAGGCTGTAGGGCAGGTCCAGACCGAACCAGGTCAGGGTGTGATAGCCCCGTTGCTGCAGTTCCGGGGAGAGAATGCTGGGGTCGGTCAGGGTATGGCAATAGACCTCGCCGGCAGGAAACTCCGGAATCCGGCCGGCTTGCGCGGTTTGGCGCGCGGCTTCCAGCTGTGAGTAATGCTCATCAATATGAAAGGTGCCGGCGAACGCCTCCTGCGGCGAAATCCTCGGCTCCCTGAGTTCGGGCAGGCGCGCCAGCAGCATGTTGATCTTGAAGGCCGTCCCCTCATCGACATCTGATGGCGTCTTGGACCGGCGCCACGGCGGAGAGGCGTTCCACAACAGGTGCCGGGCGTGAACCTCGACGGTCTGGCCTGCCGACTGATAAGCCACCCGAACACCACCTTCCTGGACTTCGGTATCGGTCACCTCCGCGCCCAGTTCCCAGCTTGCCCCGGCCTTGCTGGCGGTGTTCGCCAACTGACGAATCAGGTGACCCATGCCGCCTTGCGGCACCAGCCACTGGCCGCTGGCATTGCCGATGATGTGATACAGGTAGGTCCGGTTCTGCAACAGAGAGGCGTCGTGGGCACCGGCATAAGCGCAGATCTTCGCGTCGGTCAAGACCGTACCGCGCAGGAGATCACTGCTGAAGTGCGCTTCAAGTAGCTCGCCGATTGGCCGCTCGACAAACTCGCGCCACAGCGCGCTTTGGCCGGCTTGCTCGAAGCGGGCTTCCCAGTCCGAACGGGGTTGAAGCGGCTCAAGCAGACTGCCCCAGACCAGATCGGCAAAAAATTGCTGCTTGCGCATCAGTTGCTCATAGCCGCGCCACTCGTTATCGCCCAGTCGAGTGATTTCGCGCTGATTCCATGCCGCATCGTCGTTGCGCAGCAGCAGGCCATGCTCATGATCCAGATCCGGGGTGTAGGAGGCAACCCGGCGTTGGAGCAGCCGCAGATCGAGTTCAAGTTCGTCGATGATGCGCTTGGGGAACAGACTGACCAGATACGCGTAGCGCGAGATATTGGCATCAAAATCCCGGAACAGCTTTTGGGAAATACTCGCCCCGCCGAGATGGGGGTTCTTCTCGAGGATCAGGACCTTCCTGCCGGCCCGCGCCAGATAGCAGGCCGCGACCAGACCATTGTGGCCACCGCCGACGATCACCGCGTCGTAGCGACGCCTCATGACGGGCGGTTTCTTGAGCTGAAATGGTTCATTCTGGGGTCTATCAAGCACATGCTATCTTTGCGCGAGGATATCGTTTGAAGGTGCGAGATGATGAGGAAGACAAGCCTGCTCGTTGCCATCATCAGTGTATTCGGCCTGTCCGGATGCGCGTCGATGGCTGAGGATATTCTGGCAGGGTATCAGTGTGAGCGCCAGGCGGCGAACCGGCCGGATCAGGTCCAGCGTGAGGCCGAGTGCCAGAACGCCGTGCACAACAGCACCCAGCGCCAGCCATGAATCGCCTTATCCGCCGCATGGCGCTGCTGCTTCTGTCAGTGATCGTGCTGCCTGCCGCCGCGCAGTTGCCCGATATAGATCGCCTGGTTCGTTTGCCCAAGCTGGACGGCACGGCACCGTCCAGCCCGGTCTGGTCGCCAGACAGTCAGCAGATTGCATTTCTATGGAACGATCACGGCATGCCGTTCCGTGATGTCTGGCTGGCCGGGCCTGATGGTTTGAAGCGGCTGACCGCGCTAGCGCCGGATCCGGAAACGGTATTGGGCACGGGCGATGATCTGTCTCTGGAGGCCCTGCGCGAGCGCTCGCGTCTGCGTCAGCAGCGAGGAGTTTCCGCGCTGGCCTGGCATCCGGATGAACAGCGCGTGTTCTACGTGCTTGGTGGTCAGTTGTTCGTTGTGGATGTCGAGACCGGCGCCAGCCGGCTGGTCGGGGAAGGGGGAGGCCAGCTATCGGTCTCGCCGGACGGTCGCTATCTGGCGTTTATCCGCGGCGGAGATCTTTGGGTCTACAGCATTGCCGATCAGACCATGGCGAGGTTGACTGAACTGGGGCAGCCGGGGATCGCAACGGTACCGATTGGTGCCTATGTGCGCCCGGATGCCTACGTCGGACGCTACCGTTGGTCGCCGGATTCCAGCCGATTGGTGTTTGAGTTCGTCGATCAGCGTGCGGTTCGCAAGGTGCCGTTTCCAAGCTACCTGCACGAGGAGCCTCTGTTGTCCGAGGTGCGGCGACCCTACCCCGGCGACACTGATCTGGTTCGAAAAGTCGGGGTGGTTGCGCTTGAAGACGGGGCCGTGGACTGGCTGGATCTGGATGCACCCAACCGGCGGGTTCTGCTTGACCTGGAATGGTCGCCGAACGGTGATCGACTCCTGATCATGCAGGGCGCTGATGTGGCCGAGCAGCGCTGGATATTTGTGGTTGATCTCGATAGTGGCGCCATTTCGAAGGTCTGGGAAGATCAGCGACCGCGCCGCGTGTATCCGCTGTTTCGAGCCTTGTGGAGCGCTGACGGCAAGGAGATTTATTTCATCGGCGACCACGAAACCCATTACCGCTTGTATGCGCTGCCGGCAGACGGCGGCGAGCCGCGGCGACTGACCGGTGACTTTGATGTCGCAGGTGACCGCGGGCGTCCCTGGATTCAGCTTGATCCTCGCAACGGCGACCTGCTGTTCGTCTCATCCGAGCACAGCCCGTATGAGCGTCACGTTTACCGCCTTGCGCCGGAAGGGGGCGAGACGCGAAAGCTGACCACTTTGCCCGGTCTGCACGAACCCCAACTTTCGCCCGATGGCCGGCGACTGGCCCTGATTCGGTCCAGCGACACCTCGCCGTCGGAACTGTACTGGCTGGAACTGGACGGACCCTCAAGCGAGCGGCGCTTGACCCGCTCGCCGCTGCCCGAGTTCGAAGCCATTGACTGGATCGAGCCTGAGTACGTCAGTTTTCCCAGCCGCATCGATGATTTCGAGATCCATGCGCGCATCATCTGGCCGCCGGAAATGGAGCCCGGCCAGCGCTACCCGGTAATGTTCGGCAGCGTGTACTCCAACACCGTGCTGAACCACTGGAACCCGGATCGGCCGACCTCTTTTTTGCAGCAGCAGATGGCTTTGAAAGGGGACTACATCACCGTGCTGGTCGATGTGCGCGGTAGCGTGGGCTACGGGGTGGACTTTCGGGAAGCCTTCCAGGGCGACTGGGGCGGCGATGATCTGGAAGACCTGCACAGCGCCGTTGACTATCTCTCCAGCCATCCTGCGGTCGACCCCGAACGAATCGGCATCTGGGGCAACAGCTACGGTGGCCTGCTGGTGCTGACCAGCCTGTTCAAAAAGCCTGGGCTGTTTGCGGCCGGAGTTGCCGGCGCGCCGGCCGTGGACGTCTGGCATTTCACCGGCTACGACCAGCATCTGACCCGCAGGCCGGACACCCATCCCGATATCTTTAGCGGCGGCAGTCTGCTGGATCTGGGCGAACGCCTCGAAGATCCTCTGCTGATCATCCACGGTGTCCACGATGACATCGTGCCGCTCAAGACCACCCTGATGATGACCGAGAAGCTCAAGCTACTCGGCAAGACCTTTGAACTGGATCTGGTGCACGATTCCGGCCACTGGTGGGCAGCCAGCGACCACTATGCCCGCTACACCTTTGGTCGACTCGTGGATTTCATGCACCGCCACGTGCCGCCCGGGCCCCGCTAGAGCGCGATTGCGCCGACGCAGTCAATAAAAACGCCAGGTTGATTCCCATTCTTTAATGTACTTGCAAATCATTCCCGATTGCATTACAGTCCCCAGCACTGATCGCTCAGCCAGTATCCGTCGCGATACCTAGCCAGGCCGACAACTCCCAGCGTGTTCTGCGCTGGAAACAAATCATCGGACTGGAGACTGCGCGTGAAAACAATCTTTCTGGCTGTTCCGTTGTGTTTATTCATGGCGTTGGCGGCTCAGGCATCGACCGACACGGAATCCACCGACGCAGGCTATCCCCGCACGAGCCTGTTTGCGCTGGAACGCATCGTGGTGACGGCAACCCGCACGCCGAGGGCTGCGTTTCTGACCCCGGCGGCGACCACGTCCATCGATCGCGAATCAATCGCCCGGATTCAGCCCTATGGCTTTCAGGACGTTTTTGAAACGGTACCGGGAATCAACATCTTCGGGGGACCGCGACGGATCGCCGAAGAGCCATCCATCCGCGGCTTCGCCGACGAACAGGTGGTGATCCGGGTCGACGGGGCACGGATGAACTTCAACAAGGCCCATGGAGGACGCTTTTTGCTGGATCCCGACCTGATCGAGTCCATCGAGGTGCTGCGCGGCGCCGGTTCAGCGCTCTACGGTAGCGGCGCGCTGGGTGGAGTGTTCGTAATCAGGACCAGCAACGGCCGCGACCGCACGGACGACCGCGACGGTTTCGGCTTGCGTCTGGGTGGCGGCTATGACAGCAATGGTGAACAGTGGAAAGGCCAGATCACAGGCTACGGCCAGCGGGGCCGGTTTGACTGGCTGGCTGCGTTGAGCCGGCGCGACGTTGGCGAAGATCTGGTCGACGGTAGCGGCGATGACATCCTCGCCACACAAGACGAAATCGACAGTCAGCTGCTCAAGATCGGTTTTGAACCGGGGGCAAACCAGCGCATCGAACTGAGTCACGAACGTTTCGACAACCGGGGTCTGAATCCCACCAACAGCAACGAAGTGGCGACGCCGACCAACCTGGTCGACCGATTGACCGAACGCCGCCAGACTCGCTTGAGCTACCGCAACGAAGATGCCACCCGTTCCTGGCTGGATCTGACCGCAACGCTGTACAGCAACCAGGTCGAGGCAACCGAGTTCAGGCTCGATGACGGGCGAATCGATTTCACCGACTTTGACACGCGGGGTCTGGACCTCGTCAATTCGGTCGAATGGGCAGGCACACGCGATGAGCCGATTCGGCTCACGGTTGGCACCGAGGTGTATCGGGACCGCCAGAGCGGTTTGCGAAATGGTCAGGCCCGGCGCCAGTTTCCAGACGCTGAAGTTGAGTACCAGGCGGTGTTTGCTCAGCTCGAGCTGCCTCTCCCCGGAGATGTCTCGCTGATCCCGGGTCTGCGCCACGACGACTTCAGCTATTCAGCCGACAGTGGCTTTCCGGATCGCGACGAGAGCCAGACCACGCCCCGGCTTGCGCTTGGCTGGCAGCCCACAGCCTCCAGCTACTTCTGGCTGGAGTACGCCCAGGCGTTCCGAGCACCAAGCCTGACCGAGCTGTACGCCGATGGCGTTCACTTTGTAGTGCCGCTGGGCCCGGGGCAGGTGGTTATCAACGAATTCGTGCCAACACCCGCGCTGGAATCCGAGCAGTCGAGCCAGTGGCAGCTGGGAGCGCGCTGGCGGCGTGAATCGCTGCTTGGCAGTGATTTCTCGCTCAGCCTGGAGGCAACAACGCATCTCAGTGACGTCGACAACTACGTCGATCAGTTCGTCGTATTCATCAGCGGAGACCCGGCCTTCGACCCGAGGACGCAAACCCTGGTCTTTCCCGGGATTACAAGCAACCGGAACGTCGATGCGCGCCTTGAAGGTGCTGAACTCAGCGTCGAACTCGACCATCCGGCCGGTTACCTCAATCTGGGTTTAACGCTGCTCGACGGCGAGCGCCGCGACGGGGGCGGAGCGCTGGCCAGCCTGCAGTCCGACCGGCTCACCCTGGGTGCGGGTGTGTTCCTTCTCGAAAGCCAGCTCCGATTAGGCGGCGAACTGATCGCAGCGCGCGGCCGGGACGAGGTCCCCGATGGTGCGCTGACCACGCCGGGTTATGCCAAGGTCGATTTGCATGCGGCCTGGCTTCCCCGAGCCGGGCCACTATCGGGCTTCGAGTTCCGTCTTGGTCTGGACAACGTGTTTGACCGCAGCTATCGCATTCATCCAAACGCCATCAACCAGCCGGGCCGATCGGTGCGGCTGAGCGTCAAGCGGGAGTTCCAATGGCTGAATTAAGAGCGAACAACCAACAAGGGCAACGTGAGGCCCGCAAGTCAGGAGCCGGCGAGGTCAGCAAAATCGACAGCCGCATGCTGCTGGGACGCGATGGCCGGATTCTCATTCGGCACAAGGGACAGTGCTACGAGCTGCGCGAGACCCGCTTCGGAAAGTTGATCCTGACCAAGTAAGTGATCCATCCACAAGGAGATAAACCATGCCTTACCGTTCTATGATCCTGCCAGCGCTGCTGATTCTGACCGGATGTGCTGGCCATCTCAGCCGGGCCGACAGTAGCCCTGTTTCCCAATCAGCACCCGCTCAGTCAACGGCCGAAATGGCCCCGCAGTCCGAAAGCGAGTCCGTCGTGCCAGTGGCTGATCGTGAAGCCATTCTGGCCATGGCCGGTGAGTACGTGGTCACCTTTGCCTTCGACGAAACGGTGGCCTTGCAGGCCGGCTACGAGACCGCAGCGCCCAAGCGCAGCGGTGCCTCGGAAGTCGTCATCGTGATTGAGGACGAGCCTGACCACATCGTCCTGCAGCACTTGCTGTTGGTCGGTGGCGAAGACGGCCCGGAGGTGATCAAGCACTGGCGGCAGGACTGGACATTCGAGGCCAGCCATCGGCTCGAGTTTCTCGATGACCAGACCTGGCGCAAGATGCCGGTTGACCCCGAGCTCACCGAAGGCGCCTGGACACAGTGTGTGTATGAAGTCTCGGACGCGCCCCGCTACTGCGGCACCGGACGTTGGAACCACCGCTATGGTCATGCAACCTGGACCTCGGACCGTAGCTGGCGCCCCTTGCCGCGCCGCGAATACACCAGCCGTGAGGACTATACCGCCCTGAACGTGGAAAACCGCCACACCATCACGCCGAATGGATGGACCCACGAACAGGACAACTCCAAAGTGGTGCGCGTCAACGGGCAGACCGAGCAAGTGCTGGTCCGCGAGTTCGGCTTCAACAATTACGTGACAACCGATGAAGTGGATTTCGGACTGGCCTACGAGTACTGGGAGCAGACTCACGAATATTGGGCAGCCGTTCGCGACATCTGGCAGCGGCATTTTGACCGCGGCGGTGTGGTCTTGAACACCGAGATAGACGGGATGCCGATCATCGATGGCCTGTTTGAACTGGCCGACCAGGTGCGAGGCGGGGAGTCGGCTCAGCCCGACGATATTCAAGCCGTTTTCGACAGCTGGGTTCAGCCCCTGGAGGCGCCGCGGCAACTGGCGGATCAGTCCGTTATGAGTATGGAGTAGCCACTCCCATACGCTTGGATTGATATCGAAAGGCCCGCAGATGCGGGCCTTTTGTCAAGGGCATTATCGCAGGCGCCTGCTATAACTTGCACTCTTCAAGACGGCGTTGGCCAGCAGTCCCTGCAGGCCGTCCAGATAGGCGCGTGTGCTGGGGTCCTCGGCAAAGCCGATGACCATGCCCATGCCTTTACGCTGCGCGACCATGTAGGGCTTGTACGCCAGCTGACGTCGATTCTCTTCCCAGAGTTGACCGCTGGCCAGAAGCTCATCAGCCCCGGCGTAGTGAGCCACGGTGACCCCCTCGTCTCGCTTGAGCGGGGCGAAGATCCGGTCACCGCGGACCAGCACGTTGATGCTGTCTGCCACGCCGGTGCCCAGCCAGTGCTCGCCGTCGACCTGAATCCGAGCCAGTACACCGCTGACTGAGTCGGGGTTTTCAGCATCCGGCCGCATCGCAGCCTCCATGTCTTCACGGCTTTCGATGAGTTGACCGGGGACCTGTGTGTCGTGGTTTTCCGATTCGGCTGCGACGCTGTCGTCTTCAATAAACTGATACTCGGCTTGCAGGGACAGCAAAGCGGCGTCAGTTGAAGCTGCCCATTCTGTTGCGCCGGCCAGAGTGACCAGCACGCCGCCGTTGTCGACCCAGTCGGCCAGATGGCGGGCACCGGATTCGCCGAGAACCGAAGCGTAGCTGCCGAATCGTCCGCCACCGCTGTCGGGCAGGATGAGTACATCAAACTGATTCAGATCCGCCCGGGCCAGCGTTCGGCCTCGAATCGGGGTGACCGGATAACCGATCTGATGCTCGATGATGAAGCGGGTTTCGCCGGCGCTGTAGAAGTTGGTGGACGCATCCCAGGCGATGGCGATCCGCGGTGCCATCAAAGGCTGCACCTTTCCGCTGCCCAGGCTGGGGCCATCGGTGACCCAGCTGGTATTCAAACCAGCCACATTGGCACCACTTTGTTCGGCCAGTGCCCGGATGGTCGCTGCCAGATTGTCCGGGTTGCCGGCGACCGGTACGATCACGCTGCCCGAGGGATAGCGCGTGCCGTCCAGGACAAAGGCTTCCTCGTTGGCCAGGACTTTCAGGCCGGCTCTCAGTGCACCAGCCAGAAATTTGGGCGTGGCGCTTGATCCGCCGGATACGATCCAGGCGACGCTGGCCTGCTCAGGGCTAACGCTTCCCGCCGCCGGCGCATCAGGCGTAACGACGGGCAGGTTGTTTGCGCTCAGCGGGCGATTGCAGGTCAGAACCTCGACGTTGAACATCAGCGGCAGAGACCAGGCGGTGACGTCATAGATTTCATCGGGCAGATCGCGGGCGCGGCGTTCTTCCTGGGAGGCGAGAAATACCGGATCCAGATCGATCTGCTCGTCCAGCATCACCCGCAGTTTGCGATGCGTGGGCTGGGCGCCCGGAATCAGATAGCTGCCGGCTTCCAGATCGCGGCCGCAGGCGTTGATGCTCTGATCAGCCTCGTAGACTTCAGCGCCATGCCGGGCGAGAAGCCGGGCCAGCCGGCTTGCACCGCTGTGATCGTCCTGAACCGGGATCACCCATCCACCCGGGCTGTCTTCTCCGGCCATGCCGACGGCTTCGCGCCGGTAGGTTGCGAAGTCATTCCACAGCCGATCCCGTTCACGGGCCACGGTCTGGGCGGTGGCCAGCGCGGCGATGAAGTACTCCTTGACCGTGTCGTAGAAGGTGAACTCCTCGCCACTTCGGGTGCGGGCCAGCAGCCCGCGGGCCGAACCCTGCTCGTAGGTCATGGCGATGCCGCCGTAGTACGACGGCCAGCTCGCGCCATAGCCGGGGTAGAAGGCGTCGTAGACCTCGCGGGTGAAATACGGGAAACCAAAGCGGTCAAACCAGCGCGCGTTGTTGCGGCCGAAGATCTCCAGACTGGCACGCTGACTGCTGGCCAGCAGCGGGTTGTAGGGCACAGCTTCCGGCGAGAAGAAGAACGTGGCATCGGTGCCCATCTCATGCGCGTCGACGAAGGCCAGCGGATACCAGTCCAGCAGGGCTGCCGCGTGACCCTGGGTTTCCGGCTGGGTCATCGCGACCCAGTCGCGGTTCAGGTCAAACAGGTAGTGGTTGACCCGTCCCGTTGGCCACGGCTCGTCGTGCTCGGCGGCCAGACGGCTGGCGATGGGTTCCAGGCCCAGGGCTTCCTCGAATTCATGGATGAAGCGCGCCAGCCCATCCGGATTCTGAACGGGAGCGATGAACACCAGACTGTGCTCAAGGATCTCGTTGACCACAGCGTCGTTGTCAGCGGCCAGTAGATGAAGAGCGAGCTGCATGGCCGATTCCGACGGTGAGATTTCATTGCCGTGAATGGTGGCGGCGTACCAGTAAGTGGCCGGCACGCGCTCCAGCGCGCTCGAGACCGCCTGATCGCTGTGCCGGTGCGGATTGGCGATGATCTGGATATCGGCCTGAATCTCATCGAGCCGGGCGATGCGCTCCGGCGTGCCGATCACCGCATAGAACAACTCCCGGCCCTGCCAACTCTCGGCGTAGGG
>JAZBPR010000087.1:0-7129 GCA_036351735.1 Wenzhouxiangella sp.
CATTCAAACGGCTCAATCGGAATTTATCCTTGCCAATGACCATCGGCTTGCCTTCACTGCGCTACTGGCCGACATCCTGGCGCTGACCAACAGCGAATATGGTTTCATTGCTGAGGTACTCCATCAACCCGAAGGCGAACCCTATCTCAAGACTCTGGCCATCACCAATATTGGCTGGGATGAGAAAACACTGGCTTTCTATGAAGCCAACGCGCTGCAAGGCATGGAACTGACCAATCTCGAAACCCTGTTTGGTTCTGCTCTGACCAGCGGCAAATTTCTGACCAGCAACGACCCTTCTCGCGATCCCCGCCGTGGCGGCCTTCCTGAAGGCCACCCGGCGCTCAACGCTTTTCTCGGAATCCCGGTCGAATATGGGGGCCAAAAGGTTGCCATGATCGGCGTTGCCAATCGACCTGGCGGTTACGACGAAGCAATTGTCGAGTTCCTGCGACCACTAACGACCACGCTCGGTCAACTTGTCTATGCACACCATTTAAGGGAGCAACATACAAAGACCCAAAGCGAACTGGCTCGCCTGTCCAGAGTGGCTAATGAAACCACCAACGGCGTCATCATCACCGACTCGGAAGGCCTAGTTGAATGGATCAACGAAGGGTTTACACGCATTTCCGGCTACGGCCTTGATGATCTCATCGGCCTCAAACCCGGTGACGTACTACAGGGTAGCGACTCAGATCCGGAAGTAATCAAACACATGGCCGGTGCGCTGGCAAAAGAAGAAGCGTTTGATGCCGACCTCATCAACTATGCCAAGGATGGCAGGCCTTACTGGATCAGAATTCAGTGCTCTCCCTTAAGAAATACCGAAGGCGTGCTCGAAGGCTACATGGCCATTGAGTCTGATATCACTGATGAGAAACAGATCCAGCAGGAGCTGGCGCAGTTCAAAAGCACGCTGGATCAGACGCTGGACTGTGTCTTCATGTTCGAGCCTGAAAGCCTGCGCTTCATCTACGTCAACCAGGGGTCAATTGACCATTTGGGCTATAGCCGTGATGAATTGCTGCGGCTTCATCCCTATGACATTAAACCTCTGATTGATGAGGATGATTTCAAGCGGCTCATCGGCCCACTGCTGAATGGAGAGAAGGTCTCCGAGACCTTCGAAACGCTTCATCAGCACAAGAATGGCGAACAGATTCCAGTCGAGATTTTTCTTCAGTACATATCCACACCCGATTCACAAAGCCGATTTGTCGCGATTGTTCGCGACATTCGCGAGAGGAAACGGGCCGAGGTTAGGTTGCGAGAAAACGAAAAGTTCCTTAGCATCGCGCTCGATTCAATGCCGCTACCAGTGTTTTACAAGGACAAAGACGGTCGCTACACCGGATTCAACCGCGCCTTCGAGGCCTTTTTTGGTAAATCCAAATCCGATTTCGTCGGCAAGACCGTCTTCGACATTCATCCGCGCGAACTCGCTGAAATCTATCATGCTCAGGACGCCGAACTTTTCAGGACTGTCGGGGACCAGGTCTACGAGGCCCAGGCAAAGACCGGGCACGGATCGCTGCGCGATATCGTCTTTCACAAGGCAACGCTGACCAATCATGAGGGTGATATCACGGGTCTGATCGGCGCCATTGTCGATGTGACCGAGCGAAAAAGGGCCGACGCCGAAATTCACCACCTTGCGTTCTACGATTCTCTGACCGATTTGCCCAACCGGCGCATGTTACAGGAGCGTCTTGGGCATGCACTGGCGCTGAGTCGAAGAAGCAGAACAACCGGGGCTCTCGTGTTTCTGGATCTGGATGACTTCAAGGTCATTAACGACACGCGAGGCCACGATATTGGTGATCAGCTATTAATCGAGGTGGCGAAAAGACTGTGCCAATGCGCGCGCGAGTCCGATACCGTCGCGCGCCTTGGTGGAGATGAATTCGTGGTCATGCTGGAAGACCTTGACGCCAACCAGGACAGAGCCGCGGTTCAAACCAGGGTGGTGGGCGAGAAGATTCGCCAGACACTTGAAGTCCCCTATCAGCTCGACAGTGGCGAGTACCGCTGTTCAGCCAGTATTGGGATTACTTTGTTCGACGGCCGGAATGAGTCGGTTGAAGGTCTGCTCAAGCAAGCCGATCTGGCCATGTACAAGGCCAAGGATAGCGGCCGCAATGCAGTGCGCTTCTTCGACCCCGGCATGCAAAGCTCGCTGGATGAGAGAATCGCTCTGGAAAGAGACCTTCGCTCAGCGCTGGAAGAGGATCAATTGATTGCCTATTACCAGCCCCAGATCAATCATTATGGCCAGGTCATTGGCGCCGAAGTACTCATGCGCTGGCATCATCCGGATCGCGGCATGGTATCGCCCGGCCAGTTCATCCCGGTTGCAGAAAGCACCGGGCTGATCGTTCCGCTAGGGGCTTGGATTCTCAACGCCGCCTGCCAGCAGATCAGCGCATGGAGCCAAGTCGATGGTCTGAGCGACCTTCAGGTATCGGTGAACGTCAGCGCCATCGAGTTTCGCCAGGAAAACTTCGTTGACAAAGTAAGCAAGATTATTTCGAAAACAGGCGTCGACCCCTCTCGCCTAAAGCTTGAACTCACTGAGAGCGCCGTCCTTGAAGATGTCGCCGGAACTTTCGAAAAAATGGCAGTCCTCAAAGACTTGGGGATCGGCTTTGCACTTGACGACTTCGGAACCGGTCATTCGTCCTTGGCCTACCTCACTCGCCTACCCTTGGATACACTCAAGATTGACAGCTCGTTTGTCTTCAAGCTGCCCGACAGCGCCACCGATGCAGTGATCGCACAAACCATCATTTCCATGGCTCGAAGCCTTGGGCTCAAGGTGATTGCAGAAGGTGTGGAAACAAGTGCTCAACGCGATTTTCTAGCCAGTCACGAGTGCTATGAGTACCAAGGCTTCCTGTTCAGCCGACCTCTCCCTGTTGAGGCGTTCGAGCAGTACTGTCGCTCTCAATAGAAAGGGCGAACGAAAATTCAGGGTCGGTCTTCTGTCTCTTCTAAAACCCAGAGGGAGGCATTACTGCTCCGAAAGATCGACTAATCGCGCCTTTCGAGACTCGGGGCCCTGAAAACATCCAGGTCAAACCCACCGAACGCTTAGCCCGGCCCGGTTTCTGCTTCAATCCGTTTAAGAAAAGGCTGAATGCGCTCAAGGTAGTCGCCCCAGAGATCATCCACCATCTGTTGACCGTGAGGATAGTTCGATATCGTGAAATCGGAAAACTGCTCTTGCATCCTCGCCCGACCAGCGGCGACCATCCCCTGCATCGGATGGTTGTCGAATAGCGCGTCCAGCCTGGCAACCCGTTCAGCATCACCGAAGACGCTGCACGGATAAGCGTCGGTCACCTCCACGCATTGCTCGACCGCGCGGCGCTCGAATCGATAAAGATTAGACCACATCCACTGACCTTCGAAAGCCACATGACCTTCAAGGTAAAGGGTTGGAACATCAATCCTGACAGAGTCATCGGATAGAAAATCCGGGACATAGCCACCCAATCGCTCTGCTGTGAGCTGGTCGATTCTTTCATCCGTACTGGCAAGGTCACGAGAACCGCGCCACCATCCAGAGGCAAAAGCAAAGAAATCGGGATTGGAGAGATCAACCAGAGGCTGAACCATGCCATCCAACAGGATCATCCCTGCCATGCGCTCAGGGTGATTCTCTGCTAACCAAATCATCTCGTTCTGGGAGGGCGTTCGGCCAACGAAGATTGCCTGCTCGATATCGCTGGCATTCAGCAGCGAGATCAGGTCGCGGCCTGTGCTTGCCACATCGTAACCACCACCGGGGTCTTCCGTTTCTCCGTAACCACGTCGAATGGGCGCAAACACCTGATATCGCTCGCCCAGTTTAGCAACGAAGTCCCGATGCCCGGCGCCGTTGGCAATCCACCCTGCCTGAGTCTGAGGATCGTCCCATTTCGGCGTCGGATCGAAGTAGTCATGCATGTCTTGCATAATGATGACGGGTATCCCGGATTCACCCGCATGGTAGACCTGCATCTTCAAGGTCGCTGTCTCGACGATTTCACTGCGCACAGTATCCGGCCAGAACGCCGGTCGCTGTGCAAGCCCGTCGCCCATACTCAGAAGAGCAATCAGAACCATCATCGGGCCTTTCAGCTTCATCACGGCATCTCCAAGATGTTCAACAAGGTGGGCCTTGACCCGGTCTTAGTTCTCAAAACGGTCTGCGAATATTTGGTCAGACGAATCTTCGAATTGTGCAGTCACGACTTCTACCGACCCTGCACTTAATTCGCACTCGTTGCCATTTGGATTCGGGCAGTCGGTCCAGCCAACGAATTCACTGCCCGGTAGCGCGGTTGCAGTCAGGGTGACGGACTGCCCCAGGTTATATAGACCTGAGCAATCATCTCCGCAATCGATCCCAGGCGGTGAGCTTACTACCCGCCCTTGGCCAGTGCCGACTTTTTCAACATCTAGGCCGCTGACTAACGTCAGCCGAAACATGAAATTTGCAGTGACCGTCAGATTCGCATTAGCCGTGTAGCGACACTGGTTACCCAGGGGTTCAGGACAACCGGACCACTCTTCGAATACATCCCCCGGACGTGGCGTCGCTGTCAGCAAAACCTCCGTACCCGCGGGATAAATTTCGTTGCAGTCGACGCCACAGTCGATACCTGCAGGATCGCTGGTAACGGTCCCTTCACCGGGGCCGGCTGTTGCCACAGTAAGGGTAAATTCCGTGGTGTCGGTGAATGTTGCGGTAATCGTCCGGTCGCTGTCCACCGCGTTGAGGCACTCGTTTCCGTTTGCCAATGGACAGCCTGCCCAGCCGGTAAACTCGCTTCCGGCGTTCGGAGTGGCAGTCAGGGTCACAAGAGTGCCTTGATAATAGGTCTCATCGCAGTTGCTGCCGCAAGAGATGCCCAGAGGTTCGCTGATGACAAAGCCGCTGCCCGTGCCATCCTTGGCCACCGTCAAGGTGAACTCATCTTCGCCGACCGTGCTGTAAACCTCATCGACACCCGCATCCCACAGCCCCCCTTCCTGGCCTGGCTCGCCCTGTCGGTTGGTGAATTCATTGACCGGTGCCAGCTGGAATTCAAGATCGCGGTCGTTTTCCGGCGCGAGCGGCTGGGCGTTGCACATGTCCACGCCCGGTGAGGACGGCAGTTGTCGAAGGTCTCCCCCCGCCACGTCGACGAACGCTGCACTACCCTGAATCACGGAGCCATTCGGCCAGTTGTTAGTGCTCTCGACCAGATTACAGACTCCCGCGAAGGTCCCTGAGGGCGCGCCGTCGAGGCCCCGGGTGTTGGCAAATATGGAGTTGTAGATTTTCATCTCTCCACCAAGGCGCACCGTCATGGCCCAACTGTCAAGAGACGGGTTCTCGGGAAAGTGGTTGTCGACGGCCGTCAGGTGGCGAACCACCACATCCGATCCGTAGGAAGTAATCGGCGCATAGGTTTCGTTACCGATGAAGCCGCTCCGATTGATGGTCGCGGTCGTGCTGCTGAGATGCAGGGTGCCGATCGCGACATTTGGCGTACCGAAATCGAAGCCGTTACGGTCAAACAGAGTTCGCTGGATGTTGATCGACGTGTTCAGGGCCTCGATGGTGGCCTCCGGGCCAACATTGCCCTCCAGCTCGGAACAGCTGATCAGGAACGGGCAGTCCGATGCTCTATCCATGACAAGCTGGTCGGGGCCGTCCGGGCCATCGCCAACGGCGTAGATTGCCGACCCAGTTCCACCAGCATCATTGTCGCGGAACAGTGTGTTGATGAGAACCGCCTGGCCTGTTCCTTCCAGGTGGAGCCCACCACCGTCCTCGGCTGCAGAGTTGTCGATAAATGCGACGCGGCTGGCGCCACCGAGCGCCAAAAGCGATCCCCCGTCGGCGATGAAGGCACCACCTCCGAAGTCGGCCTGGCCGCGAATCACTTGAGCGCCGGCCCCAAGTTCCACGGAGCAGCCGCTTTCCGCCCAGAGATTGCCGCCGTTGTCAGCGAGGTTGAATTCGAGTCGGCCCCGGATGTTGACCTGGCTGTTGGTGCCAGAACAGCGCACGCCCCCACCAAACTCGGCCTCACCTGGGCCAAGATTCTGTCGGATCCGACTGTCGGCATCGATGTCCAGAAAGGCGCCGCCGGTCACGATGACGCCGGCAATGTTGTCCTCGATTATTGTGTTCTGCAGAAAGACATTGCTTCCACCGGAGACATCAAGACCGCGCAGCGAGGTGCTGCCGGCGATCACCAGGTTGCGCAAGGTCACCTGAGAAGCACCACTGCCCCCGGCGCGCACCGCGATGATCGGCCCCTCCGCGTCGCCGATCCGCGAGCGCCCAACCACATTGCCGAAACAATCGTCGTAACCACCGGAGATCACGAGAGTGCCGGGGCCAAAGTTGTTCCAGCCAGCCAGCTCGAGGCGATTCAAATCGCCGACATAAGTGACAGTATTGGTCAGACGGATTTCGTCGGGCCCAGCTCGAAACGCGGCCGAGAGCACCGCCGCATTCAGCGAAGTGAAGGTATTGCCACCGGTACACTGGTCTGAATTGCCGACCCAGATCACATCCGCTCTCGCCTCGAAAGTGATCAGGCACAAGACCAACGTTGCGGCACGAATCAGATAGAGCATCTTGGGATTTCCTCGGTCACCCTGACACCGACACACATGTCGGGCTCTTTTCTGACACAACGGGAGACGATGACAAACCATGCCATCAAGGGCTGAATCAACTCGGTCTGCCTGCAGTTCAAAGTGCGCCGGAGAAGTGGATTGAACGGGCGTTGCTGCCGGTCTGACGGGTGAAGAAGCAGGCTCAGAGCCGGTATGGCGTGCCGCTATACTACGAACCATGCCGGCGGAAATTACTGAACTCTTGCAGCGCGTCGAGGAAGGAGAGCAGTCCGCGCTGGATGAAGTGTTTCAAGCGCTCTATCCCGAGCTTCAGCGCCTGGCCGCTGCGCGCATTCGAGACCAGAAAGGTGGAACCCTTTCGGCAACCGTCCTGGTTCACGAGTTGTACGAAAAAATCTCACGCTCCGCTGCGTTCAACGCCCGGGATCGGGCACATTTCTTTGGCTGTGCTGCCCACGCGATGCGCCAGATCGTGATTGATCAGGCCCGCGCAAAAGCCGCGGAG
>JAZBPR010000088.1:0-2330 GCA_036351735.1 Wenzhouxiangella sp.
GCTCGACCGCTACCGCCAGTCCGTCCTCGCCGCCGCCTTCCGCGGAGACCTCACCGCCGCCTGGCGCGCCCGCAATGCCGACAAGCTGGAAACCCCCGCTGCCCTCCTGTCCCGCATCCGTCAGGAACGCGACGCACGCTACAAGGCCGCCCTCGACGCCTGGCAGATCGAGCTGAACGAATGGCGCGCTGCGGGCGCGAAGGGCCGATAGCCCGCAAAGCCAAAGCGGCTCCCCGACGTTGCTGTGGATGATATCCAAGTCCACGCAAATAGCTGGGTCACTCTACCGTTAGGGCTGCTGATCGGCGAGATCGAACAGGGATGGAGCCCAAAATGCGATACCAACCAACCCGTCGGCCCCAGCGATTGGGCGATCGTCAAAACCACGGCGGTTCAACATCGCCGCTACAGTGACACTGAGCTCAAACGCCTTCCGGATAATCTTTCGCCAAGACCCAACATTGAAATCAAAGCTGGCGACTTTCTCATGACCCGAAAAGGACCAAGGGTCCGGACTGGTGTGGCCTGCTTAGTTCGCAAGACTCGGCAGCGGATAATGCTTTGCGATACTGTCTATCGCTTCCGTTGCGACGAAACCACTATATTGCCGTCACTTTTAGAGTATTCTCTAAATTCGCCCTACGTACTACGTTAAATAGATCAAAAAAAAGCTGGCATATCAGAAAGTGGTATATCATTGAACCACGGCCGGATAAAAACTATACAAATAACTTTCCCGCTTGACCCCGCAGAGCAGGCCGAGATCATCAGTCTCCTAGACGCTCGCCTCGAGGTCGCCGACGCACTTGAGGCCGAGATCGACAGAGCACTAGCCCGCGCCGATGCTCTACGCCAGTCTGTGCTGAAGCAGGCCTTTTCTGGCCACCTTGTCGCTCAGGATCCCGCCGACGAACCGGCCGCCGCGCTGCTTGGCCGGATTCGCGCCGACCAACTGGCGAAGCCAGAAACAAGACGGAGGAGGGTCCGCGCATGACAAGCAGCGGCCGCTCGATCGAGTTATTCTTTCATGATGGTGACCCCGAGGGGATGACGACCGCAACAATTCCCTTTCAGTGGACTGGGCATGTTTTAGTTTCAAATAGGACACAAATATTTGATGCCCTGAAGGAGCCTGAAACAAGTCAGCCCGGTATTTACATTCTTGTAGGCGAGAAGGACGAAAATGAATTTCTATACATTGGGGAAACAGATGAAATTCGCTCTAGAATTAAGCAACACATCAGCGAAGGAAAGAAAGACTGGTGGGAACGCGCAATACTAGTAACAGCTATTGGTGAGCCACTCAACAAGGCACATGCTCGGTATCTTGAAAGCCGAATATATTACATAGCAAAGCAAATTGGAAAGGCCAAACTGGAAAACGCGAAGGGACCAACTGAAAGCGTGCTCAGTAAAGCATCAAAAGCCCACATGGAGGACTTTATTAGTAATTTGCGACTTGTTTTGCCCGCCTTGCGGTTTGACTTTCTAACAGAAAAAACAAAACCAAATTACAACCCCTCTGAGATTTTGAAAAAAAGCGAAATAAAATACTTCATTTTAGAAAATAAGGAGGTTCGGGCGAGGGCCTGGCAAGAAGGAGGCGAGTTTGTTGTCGAAGCGGGTTCGGATGCTCGTTCAGAATGGGCAGGAAAGAAGACAAAAGATAGCTCTTATGGCCGCCTTTATCAAAGTCTTTTTGAACAAGGCGTCATCGGTATTAATGATGGCAAAAGTCAATTCCTTGATAATTATGCCTTTAAGAGCGTAAGTGCCGCAGCGTCAGTTGTAACGGGTCGGCCGACGTCTGGAACAGGCGCATGGTTCCTCGAATCCGACCCGACAATGAGTTTTGGGGCGTACGAGAAGAGACTAGCCCAACAAAATGACGAGGAAGCCTCCGCATGAACACCGCCCCCATCGTCCAGAAGGTCTGGAGCTTCTGCACCACGCTGCGCGACGACGGTGTCGGCTATGGCGACTACCTCGAGCAGCTGACCTACCTCATCTTCCTGAAGATGGCCGACGAGTTCGCCCGCCCCCCCTACAACCGCGATGTTGGCATCCCGTCGGAATATGATTGGCAGAGCCTGACCACGCGCCGCGGCGCCGAGCTCGAGGCTCATTACGTCATGCTGCTCCGGGAGCTCGGTCAGCAGAAGGGCATGCTGGGTCAGATCTTCACCAAGGCGCAGAATAAGATCACCGACCCCGCCAAGCTGTTCCGCCTGATCGACATGGTCGATGACGTCGATTGGGTGATGATGGGGGCAGACGTCAAAGGTGATATCTATGAGGGCCTTCTCGAACGAAACGCTGAGGACACCAAA
>JAZBPR010000089.1:0-23383 GCA_036351735.1 Wenzhouxiangella sp.
CGAATCTGCTCATCCAACATCACCGACAATAAGGTATCGGTGCCAACTTCTACCTCGGGACGCGCCAGAGCACACAGCTGATTTCGGGCAAATAGGGCAACCGGGCCGCCTCGGCCGTCCGACTCTAGCGTACGCGGGTGGCGCATGTTGGCCGACGCGAATACATGGGCGGTCTCACCCTCCTCAATACGGCCCCGCATCAGCCCCGAAGGTCCGAACGCGGTGGTGACGGACCGACCATATTCCTCTGAATAGTTCTCTACCACATCGGACAACGCGGCCTTCAGACTCCCGGCCGCGAACAGCGTTAGATCATCCTGGGCCATTGCTGGGATCACGGTCAATGTGATTCCTGCCGCAAGCAACCATTTTTTGAACATGCTTCTCCTCCTTGCAAATCAAGCCGACCGACTGCTGGCTGATGTTACTATCTGCATAATTTTTATCAGCCGATGCTCAAAAGGCACAGCCAAAGAGGAGAGTATCAGACCTTACAGATAACAAGTTACTGGAAGTTATGTTGCGATTTACCTATTTGTTTTCATTGTCACTGTTCATATCAGCGTCCGCATCCCGATCCGCGCTTTTGGGTGCGCCGATCCGTTTGAGCCGGACCTCTTCGTCACCCACCTGCGGAAGGCGCTCGCGAATTACGTCCGGTTCAACCAGCTTTTCGGCCCCGTCACTCAAGTGATCAAAAACCGCCTTGTAACTGTCGGTCAGCTGATTGATCAGTTCAGCTGTTTGTACGAAATGATCGTTGACCTCCTCCCGGAAGCGCTCGTTCTCCTGCTTTAGCGACTCGACAGATTGCTCAGAACCGCCGGAACGACGACGCAGGATGACCGCGATTGATGCGCCGATGATCAGCCCTGCCACCAAACCGATAATGCCCTCCAGCATGATGAACTCCTACCTGTAATGAAAGCCAGTCAGGAGGATAACAGGGGGCGAATCGACCAACGTTAAGGATGCGCTACTTGTTTTCGTTCTTCTGATCACGCCAGCGCAGCTGATAGAGATCCAGACGCCGATCTGCAAGGTTCCGCACCGAGCCGTGCGAACGGATTTCGCGCAAATTATCCAGGTCCAGATCAGCAATCAGCATCGTTTCGGTGTTCGCGGTGGCCTCGTGCGCAATGGCATCGTGCGGGAAGGCAAAGTCAGAAGGCGTAAAGACGGCGGCCTGCGAGTACTGCATATCCATGTTCTCCACCCGCGGCAAGTTACCAACCGACCCAGTAATGACCACATAGCACTCGTTTTCAATGGCCCGCGCCTGAGCGCAGCGCCGAACCCTCAGATAGGCGTTCTTGGTGTCGGTCCAGTAGGGAACAAAGAGAATATGCATGCCCTGCTCGGCCAACAGTCTTGGCAGCTCAGGAAACTCGACGTCGTAGCAGACGAGGATGCCAATCTTGCCAAAATCAGTATCAAAAACAGCGACGCGGTTGCCGCCCGCCAGGCCCCAGTAGCTTTTTTCATCCGGCGTCACGTGAATCTTGTACTGGCGATCCCAAGTGCCGTCGCGACGCAGCAGGTAGCAGACATTACGCAACTCCTCGCCGTCGTACTCGGGCATGGAACCCGCAACGATATTGATGTTGTAGGAAACCGCAAAGCGCTGCATTTGATCGCGAATCTGCTCGGTGTAGCCAGCCAGCTTCCTGACCGCTTCTGCAGGCCCCTGATCATTCCAGGGGGCCATCATCGGGCCGTTGAAAAACTCCGGGAACAACACGACATCGGCCTGGTAACCCGAAACGGCGTCAACGAAATACTCGATCTGGGTATAAAGATCCTCCAGTGATGCGGTCGGGCGCATCTGCCACTGAACGGCGCCAATGCGCACATCCGATGGCCGTCCGCCAATCGCACCCGGTGTATCTTCCTCATAGTAGACGTTGACCCACTCCAACAGGACAGCATGCCCAGCGGACGCCTTGTCGTCGGGCAGATAGCCGCGCACAATCCGGCGGACCTGAAAATCATTGGCCAGCTGAAACGTCAGAATCGGGTCAGTCAGTTCCCGCGACCGGACTTTGGCCACGTACTGTCTGGGCGTTAGCTCATCCTTGTGTTCCCGATAACCCGGAATGCGTCCACCAACGACGATGCCGCGCAGGTTGAGGCTTTCGCAAAGCTCCTTGCGGGCATCGTACAGACGGCGCCCGAGTCGCAGGTCCCGGTAGTCCGGATCCACAAAAACATCGACCCCGTAGAGAACGTCACCCTTGGCGTCATGCGTGGTGAGATAGCCGTTACCCACGATGTCCCAGTACTTGTGGTCATGGCCCCAGCGGCTGTATTTCACGATCATGGAGATCGCAGCCGCGACAACCCGCCCGTTGTCTTCAATACAAAGCTGGCCCTCCGGAAAGCGCTGAATTTGCGACTCGAACTGCGCCCGTGTCCAGGCACCTTCCAGCCCGCCGGGATAGACTTTGTCCATGATCGCAGCGATGTCTTCATAATCCTCAAGCCCCGACTGCCGGAGAACCAGACGGTGCTGATCGGAAGAAAAATCGGCGGTTTCAGACATACATCGGTGCTCTGC
This sequence comes from Wenzhouxiangella sp., assembly GCA_036351735.1. Lineage (GTDB taxonomy): Bacteria > Pseudomonadota > Gammaproteobacteria > Xanthomonadales > Wenzhouxiangellaceae > Wenzhouxiangella. The sequence goes on from JAZBPR010000089.1 coordinate 2,558, forward strand.
TTGAAGAATGGAGAAGAATAACGCAGGGCTGACCGACTCGCGCATGCCGGGCCCAAATCCGCTTTTATAATCAGATGTATGTCTGTTAGCGCGCCTGGTCCGGAGACGGCCGTTCTTTCGCCCTCGGAAATCAACCGGGAGGTCAAAATCCACCTCGAAGCGGGCTTTCCCAGAGTCTGGCTGCGCGGAGAGATCTCGAATCTAGCGTGCCCGGCTTCAGGCCACTTGTACTTCAGCCTCAAGGATAGTCGGGCCCAGATTCGCTGTGCCCTGTTCCGGGGCAACACTGCAGGACTGGACTTTCGACCGGCCAACGGCGATGAGGTGCTGGTTCGTGGACGACTGAGCCTCTACGAGCCTCGCGGGGATTATCAGTTGATCGCCGATGGCTTGCTGTCCGCCGGTGCCGGCGCCCTGCAACAGGCTTTCGACGCACTGAAGAGGAAGCTGGAACAAGAAGGTCTTTTTGCCCCGGAGAAAAAACTTGCCATCCCTGCTTGGCCCAAAAGATTGGCCGTAGTCACCAGCCCGTCCGGCGCCGCGATTCGCGACATCCTGAACGTCCTCGCCCAGCGCTGGCCACTGGCCGAGGTGAAAATCTATGCCACCGCGGTGCAGGGCGAAGCAGCTGCACCGCAGTTACGGCGAGCACTGCTGGCCGCCGAGAGCGATGGCTTCGCCGAGGTTATCCTGCTGGCGCGCGGCGGCGGATCCATCGAAGACCTGTGGGCATTCAACGATGAGTCCCTCGCGCGCACCATCAGCACGCTTGGCATCCCCGTCATCAGCGGTGTGGGGCATGAAACCGACTTTACGATCAGCGATTTTGTGGCCGACTTGCGGGCCCCGACCCCGACCGCCGCAGCCGTGGCTGCCACGCCGGACGGACCAGCCATTCAGGGTGAGTTGACGGTCAAGTCCCGACGCATGGTCAACCATCTGGTCAGAAAGCTCGACACGCTGGCTCAGAGCCTGGATTACGTCGATCGGCGCTTGCAGGCACGGCATCCGATACGGCGAATAGGGGATTTATCGGCTCGCCAGAACCAGGCTCACCGGCGTCTGGCACAAATCATGGCCCGCTCGCTCGAAAGCCGGCGAAAAGTGCTGTCATCGTGCCAACAGCGTCTGCTGGCCAACTCGCCGAGACGGAAGATTCGGACAGGTGAACATGGGCTGGAAACACTGGAGGCCCGGCTGGGCATTGCAATAAAGACACATCTGGATCGCAGCGAGGCTCGCTGGACACAGCTTGCGCGAATTCTTCATGCAGCGAGCCCCCTGAATGTGCTTGACCGCGGATATGCGGTGGTCATGGACACATCGGGGAACGCGCTAACTCAAGCCAGGCACTTTCAGCCGGATCAGGCTCTCATGCTTCGATTCAAGAATTTCGAAGTCCCCGCGAAAGTCACGGGAACGGCTCAACCGGTTGAACCCGAATTGCCGGATGAGCCCTCGGGCAAGAAGTCGTCCAGACCCTGATTTCTGCTATAGCAATCCGATTTCACGCAGCCGCTGCGTGAGATAACCGTGCGATGTAATGGGTTCGGGATAGCGATTGGGACGCTCATCGCTGATGCACCGGGGCAATGTCTCGATGACAAAATCCGGATTCGGGTGGAGGAAAAACGGGATTGAATAGCGCGACGTACGGGCCGCCGCACCCGGTGGATTGACGACCCGGTGCGTGGTGGACGGGTAGACGTGATTGGTCAGACGCTGAAGCATGTCCCCAACATTGACCACAATACTGCCGGGCAAGGTCGTGACTGGAATCCAGCGCCCATCGCGCGTAAGAATCTCGAGGCCCTGCTCTCTGGAGCCAATTAGCAAGGTGATTAGATTGATATCTTCGTGGCGGGCTGCCCTGACCGCACCCTCGGGCGCGTTATCAATCGGCGGGTAGTGAATCGCCCGAAGAATCGAGTTGCCCCGGTCGACCTTATCGTCAAACCAATCGGCCGGCAGATCAAGATCAAGCGCGACTGCCGACAGCAGTCTGGCGCCCAAGCCGTCCAAAGCTTGATACAACTCAAGTGCAGAAGTCCTGAAACCTTCAATCTCACTGGGCCAGAGGTTTGGCAGCAAGATGTCCGGATGCGGATTATTCCCATCCACCTCGCGCCCCACGTGCCAGAATTCCTTCAGGTCTGGCACGTCGTGATCCTTGGCTTGCTCGACCCCGAAACCCGTGTAGCCGCGCGCACCGCCCTTTCCCGGCAGGCGAAGCGCCTGCTTGATCTCTTTGGGTAGCGCGAAAAAGGACTTGAAAGCCGCATAGGCTTGCTCAATGACCTGCTCACCGATCCCGTGATCACACACGGCGACAAACCCGAACTCGCGCCAGCCCTGTCCAATATGATCCGTGAAAGCACCCTTCCGACCGTCAAACTCGGACATCGACAAAACCGGTATCTCAGCCGTCTGACTCATGCGGTCACGGCTCCGGCAACCACGTCGGCCAACTCTTCTGCCAGCGACTGAACAATCTCACCATCCCGACCCTCGACGGTCACCCTGACCACAGGCTCTGTGCCGGAGGGACGCAAAATGACCCGCCCCTGACCCGCCAATTGACTTTCCGCATTGGCGAGTGCCGCAGCAACCGCGCTGTCGGTTTCCACGACCTCACGCGCGTTGCCATGGACCGGGACATTGATCATGACCTGCGGATACTTGTGCATGCCGCTGACAAGATGAGCAAGCGACTGCCTGCCACTGGCGATCACCTCCACCACCTGCAGCGCGCTGACAATGCCACACCCGGTGGATGCCCGATCGAGACACAGGATGTGTCCGGAGGTCTCTCCCCCCAAGACCCAACCCTTTTGGGCCAGAAGATCATGAACGTGGCGGTCGCCAACCTTGCTGCGCTCGAAAGGCACTTCGAGTCTGGCAAAAGCCTCCTCCAGACCAAAGTTGCTCATCACCGTGCCCACCACTCCGCCGTTGAGTTGGCCCGCCGAATGGCGTGCAGAAGCCAGCAGAAAGAGAATCTGGTCACCATCGATCAGTTGTCCCTGATGATCAACCATCACCACACGGTCACCATCGCCATCAAACGCGATACCCAGGTCTGCCTTTTCTGCAATCACTCGCTCGGCCAGTGACTCCGGGTGAGTCGATCCACAGGATGCGTTGATATTCAGACCGTTGGGTTGATGGTGAATATTGACCACATCGGCGCCCAGTTCTCGGAAGACCTCAGGACCGATGCGATAAGTGGCGCCATTGGCACAATCCAGCACCACCTTCAGCCCCTCGAATCGGGTGCCCCAGGTGACCGTCCCCTTGCAGTACTCGATGTAGCGGCCCACCGCGTCGTCGATACGCGCCGCCCGACCAAGACGGTGCGGAGCAACATGGGTCATCGGCCGCTCGAGCGCCTCTTCGACTTTTCGCTGCAGATCATCATCAAGCTTCATCCCTTCGCCAGAGAAAAACTTGATACCGTTATCTTCGTAAGCATTGTGCGAGGCTGAAATAACGATGCCGGCCGCCCCACCCAAGCTTCGGGTTAGGTGCGCTATCGCAGGCGTGGGCATCGGCCCCAACAAAAGCACATCAACTCCTGCGGCCGCCAGTCCGGCCTCGAGGGCAGACTCGAACATGTAGCCAGACAGTCGCGTGTCTTTTCCGATCACCACTTTGCAGCGCTCGTCGCTCTGTGCTGCCAGCACGGTGCCCGCTGCCCAGCCCAACTTGAGAACGAACTCAGCAGTGATCGGCGTTTCCCCGACCCGCCCCCGAATACCATCAGTACCAAAATATTTCATGCAAGAACTCCCGGATTCATGAGTCAGCTGTTGGCCGAGGCTCGCACGGCCAACCAGACTTTGATCGCGTCCGACGTTTCGGCAACGTCGTGGACGCGCAAAATCGTCGCACCGTTCTGGGCTGCAATCAGTGCTGCGGCAACCGATGCCGCAACACGATCATGAGCCCGTGCGCGATTGGTCAGTTGACCGAGCATCGACTTCCTCGACAGACCGGCCAGCAGCGGGAAACCCAATATCGTCAGGTCTTCCAAATGATTCAGCAAGGTCAGATTATGCCCCAGCAGTTTGCCAAATCCGAAACCCGGATCAAGAACGATATTCTCCTGCCTGACGCCAGCCGCCTTGCAGGCCTCCAATCGCTGCTCAAAAAAGGCAAGCTGCTCTGCGATCACGTCACTGTAGGTTGGCGCGTTCTGCATAGTCTGCGGGTTGCCCTGCATATGCATCAGGCAGACCGGCACATCCAGTTCCGCCGCAGCTTCCAATGCACCGGCGGCCTGCAGTGCGCGGACATCATTGATCATGTCTGCACCACTGCGCACGGCCTCGCGCATGACGGCGGCTTTGGAAGTGTCGATGGAAATCAGGGCGGCACACTCTTTTCGCAGGCCCTGAATCACCGGTAAAACGCGGGACAGTTCCTGCTCCTCTGTCACCGGATCGGCCCCCGGCCGGGTCGATTCACCACCGATGTCGAGGATTTCAGCCCCCTGCTCAAGCAGGCTTAAGGCATGCTCAATGGCGCGCCCCGGGTCTTCGAACAGTCCCCCGTCAGAAAACGAATCCGGGGTCACGTTCACCACACCCATGATCAACGGCGTTCTTTCACGCCGCGCGCCGCTGATGCGTTCAGATAGCGATATCGACATGGCGTCTAGTCTACTGGCTATATCCGGACCGAGAGGCCCAATAGAAAGCGCCGGCAGCGAGGCCGGCGCATTGAACTCGAATGGCTGTCTGAACTAGCCCGCTGCGGGTTGACCGCTGGGCTCACCGTCCCCACCGTCGTCACTAGGTGCCGATGGGGGTGGTGGCGTATCGTTCCAGCCCTCAGGCGGATCCGGTTCTTTGCCATTCATGATCTGATCGATCTGCTTGACGTCAATGGTCTCGTAGCGCATCAGGGCTTCGGCCATCAGCTCAAGCTTGCCGCGGTTACCGTCAAGGATGGAGCGCGCGGTTTCATAAGCATCGTCAATGATCCTCCGCACTTCCTTGTCAAGCTGACGGTGAGTTTCGTCAGAAATATGCTTATGCTGGGTCACAGATCTTCCAAGGAAGACTTCGTCTTCATTCTCACCATAGGCGAGAGGACCCATTGAATCTGAAAGACCCCACTTGGTAACCATGTTCCGGGCAATCTGTGAAGCGCGCTCGATATCGTTCGAGGCACCGGTCGTCACATTGTCCTTGCCGTAGATCAACTCTTCGGCCACCCGGCCGCCGAACAGACTGGCCAGCTGAGACTGAAGCTGCTGGCGGGTCATTGAATATTTATCTTCCTCAGGCAGAAACATCGTGACGCCCAAAGCGCGCCCGCGCGGGATGATCGTTACTTTGTAGACCGGATCATGCTCCGGCACGATCCGTCCAACGATGGCGTGACCCGCCTCATGGTAAGCGGTCAGGCGCTTGTCGTCTTCGGACATGACCATGGACTTGCGCTCGGCGCCCATCATGATCTTGTCTTTAGCCAGTTCAAAGTGCGATTGACGGACAGTCCGGGAGTCCTGACGCGCGGCGAACAGGGCTGCTTCGTTTACCAGATTGGCAAGGTCTGCGCCGGAAAAGCCCGGAGTTCCACGGGCGATGACGCGCGGATCAGCATCGTCTCCAATGGGCACCTTGCGCATGTGCACTCTCAGGATTTGCTCGCGGCCCTTCAGGTCTGGCAAGGGCACAACCACCTGGCGGTCAAAACGGCCCGGCCGCAGCAGCGCCTGGTCAAGCACGTCAGGCCGGTTGGTGGCCGCAATCAGGATAATGCCCTCATTGCCTTCAAAACCGTCCATTTCAACGAGCAGCTGGTTAAGCGTCTGCTCACGCTCATCATGACCTCCGCCGAGGCCCGCACCACGCTGGCGGCCGACGGCATCGATTTCATCGATAAAGATGATGCACGGGGCGTGCTTCTTGGCGGTCTCAAACATATCTCGCACGCGGGAAGCGCCGACGCCAACAAACATTTCAACGAAATCGGAACCCGAAATCGAGAAAAACGGCACTTTGGCTTCACCAGCGATGGCCCGCGCCAGCAGTGTCTTACCGGTCCCCGGGGGGCCAACCATCAGTATCCCCTTCGGAATGTGACCGCCTAGGCGCTGAAACTTCGCCGGCGAGCGCAGGAAGTCAACCAGCTCAGTCACCTCTTCCTTGGCTTCCTCGCACCCGGCCACATCCTGAAAGGTGACCTTGACCTGGTCCTCGCCCTGCAGTTTGGCGCGGGACTTGCCGAAGCTCATGGCGCCGCCGCGACCGCCCATGCCGCCCTGCATCTGGCGCATGAAATAGACCCAAAGTCCCACCAGAACCAACACAGGCAGCAGACTGATCAGGATATCGACAACCAGCGATCGACCCTCTGGTTCGCGCGCCTCAATCTCGACGTTGCTGTCGAGCAGGTCCTTGATCAAACCGTCATCCCTTGGCGCCAGCACCTGAAACTGTCGACCGTCGCGGGTAAATCCCGTGATGTTCTTGGCGCCGGGGGTTTCCTGAATCTGGACGCGATTGACAGCACCGCTACGAACCTCCTCGAGAAACATCGAGTAGGTCATTTCGTTCGGCTGCTCCTGCGGCTGCGAGTAGTAGTTGAATACACTCATCAAGACCATCGCAATGACGATCCACATCAGCAGGTTTTTGGCAAAATCACTCAACGGCCATCTCCATTCAAGTCATACCAGTCAAACATTATTGTAGGTCAAAGGCGTGACGGGCCCGACGACTCAGGCCAACCGTCTGCCAACCAGGTAAACCTCGCGGCTCTCGGATCGAGACGCTTGGGGCTTGCGCACCCTGACGGTCCTGAAAGCCGAGCGAAACTCCTTCAGCACGGACTCAAACCCCGCACCCTGAAACACCTTGACCGCACAGGCACCCGATGGTTTCAGCCAATCTCGCGCAAACGCCAACGCCAATTCGGCGAGGTCGACGCTGCGCGCCTGATCGGATGCGGCGATACCTGAAAGATTGGGGGCCATATCCGAAAGCACAAGATCAGCCTTCTGTCCCCGCATTTCATCCTCCAGACTGACCAGCACCTCATTTTCGCGAAAATCACCCTGAATGAAGGTCACACCTGGCAACTCTTCCATGGGCAGAATATCCAGCGCGATCACCCGACCCTGTTCTCCCAATGCGCGCTGAGCCACCTGACACCAACTTCCCGGCGCCGCACCGAGATCCACGACGATTCGGGATCCAGCAAACAACTGGTCTTTGTCATCGAGCTCAAGCAACTTGTATGCGGCCCTGGCTCGATAGCCGTCTTCCCGCGCACGCTTGACGTAAGTGTCATTCTGCTGCCGGTTAATCCACGCCCTGGTCAAGGGTGTCTGCTCCGTCTGGGTCACACAAACTCGTTACACTACGCTCAGCCTAACACCGGACGCGGCATGAACCTCAGCAATTCCCAGCGAAAGTTTCTTCGCGGTTTGACCCACGATCTTGAGCCTGTTGTCATGGTGGCCGACAAGGGTCTGTCTGACAATGTTCGAGCAGAAATCGAGCAGGCGCTGGCACATCATGAGCTGATTAAGGTCAAGCTACGCGCTGACCGCGAGCAGCGCAACAGCTGGGTGGCTGAGATCACGGCCGAGACGCGATCGGAATTAATCCACCAGATTGGACAGGTAGCCTGCTTCTATCGCCGCCATCCGAAAAAGCCCAAGATCAACCTGCCCCGCTAGCCCATTTTTTTAAAGAATTCATGCTGAACTGGACCGAGCATCAGCCGGGCAATCACCACATCATCAACGCCGTTCACGATGACCATGTAGTGATCAGCGATCGCCGGATTGATGCCAGCGTCATCGTTGGCGCGCGGCTTTTGGAAGAATCCTGGCCGGTTTGTTCGCTCAGCGATTTATCTCTGGAGACGATTGAGCCTTTGCTGGCGCTCACGCCGGAACTGGTCGTCATTGGCTGCGGCACCCGGCCCGGATTTCCAGATGCGCAGATTCAAAGCGCGTTTCTTTCCCGAGGGATTGGCCTGGAAAGCATGACGCTTAACGCCGCTGCACGCACTTTCAACATCCTGATGAGCGAGAACAGACGGGCGCTGGCCGCCCTCATCCTTTAGTCCAACTCCCCCACAACCCGAGTACGAAGCATGCGCAAAATGAAAACCTGTCCGTGGTTAAGAAGTCTGCCTTGTGCACTTGCCCTGATCTTGCTGGCCGGCGTCGTTGTTGCCGAACCATCACCTGAACGGGTGCAACAAGGCAATCTGGTTATGGAGAACATCCCCGAGATTCCACCGGCAGTCAGGGAAAGGCTTCGCCAGTACCAGAATGTGCGTTCGGCCTCATTGTCCGACTTTGCCCCGGACGGAGGAATTTATATCCTGACCCGATTTGGAGAGACCAGCCAGATTCACCATGTGGCCCAACCCATGGGCGCGCGCCGGCAGGTCACGTTCTACGACGAGCGCACCAGTGGCGCCAGCGTCCGTCCCGACGGGTCCGGTCAGTTCATGTTTGTGCGCGATGTTGGCGGCGATGAATTTTTCCAGGGCTTCCTGTTTGACCCCGGCACGGGGGTGTCTACGCAGTTCACTGAAGACAAGACCCGCAACCAAGGCTTCACTTGGTCGCCCGATGGAAAAATGGTGGCCTGGTCATCGACAACCTGGGAGGAGCCCAACTACGCGATCTGGGTCGCAGACCCTTCGGATGCAAGCACACGCCGCAAGCTGATTCAGGCTGAGGGCGCGACCTCTCCGAGAGAATGGTCCCCTGACGGTCGGACCCTGTTGCTGGGCCGCTATATCTCAATCAACGAAACCCGGCTGTTCTTGCTCGACATCGAGTCTGGTGAGATGAACCAGGTCCGTCCGGATCGTCAGGTCGCTTATGGAGCAGCCCAATTCTCAGCGGACGGTTCAGAGCTTTACGTTGTCAGCGACGCAGGCAGCGAGTTTCGCAGAATCCTTGCAATCAACCTGGCCAGCGGTGAGGAACGCGTGGTTGTCGAACATCCCTGGGATGTGCAGGCCATGGATCTTTCCCCCGATGGACGCCTGATCGCCTACACCATCAACGCAGGTGGAATCTCTGAGCTCTATCTGCTGAATCTGGAGACAGGCGAGCAGCGGTCAGGCCCTGAATTGCCAACGGGTCGCATTGGCAGTGTGCAGTTCAGCACGGACGGTGAGCATCTGGGTTTCAGCCATAGCTATGCGGGTTCACCGGGTGATGCCTGGACGTTCGAGCTGGCATCCAACGATCTGGTGCGCTGGACCGAATCCGAGGTCGGAGGACTCGATACCTCAAAGTTCCAAGCACCTGAGTTAATCAGTTATGAAAGTTTCGACGGCCTGCAGGTTCCAGCCTTCGTGCATCGCCCTGAGGGTGAGGGCCCGCACCCGGTCATCGTTTCCATCCATGGGGGGCCCGAAAGTCAGGCCCGACCCGGCTTCAGCTCAACTCTGATGTATTGGGTTCATGAGCTCGGCGCTGCCGTTGTTGTACCCAACGTGCGGGGATCATCAGGCTACGGCAACGAGTATGTGAACCTGGATAACGGTTTCCTGCGCGAAAACTCCGTGCGCGACATTGGTGCGCTGCTGGACTGGATTGATCAGCAGCCCGATCTGGACTCCGATCGGGTCGTGGTCTACGGCGGCTCCTACGGCGGTTATATGGTGCTGGCCAGCCTGGTCCATTACTCCGATCGCCTCGCCGGCGGGATCAACATCGTCGGCATTTCAAACTTCGTAACCTTCTTGAACAACACCGCCGGCTATCGCAGAGATCTGCGGCGCGCCGAGTACGGCGATGAGCGTGATCCGGAAATGTATGCGTTTCTGCAGAGCATCTCACCAGCCAATCAAGCCGAGCGAATCAAGGCGCCTTTGTTCATTATTCAGGGCGCCAATGACCCGCGCGTTCCGGCTTCGGAGGCCGAGCAGATTCTTGCAGCCGTCAGAGAGGCCGGAGGTAATCCGTGGTATCTGCTGGCACTGGATGAAGGCCACGGCTTCCGAAAGCAATCGAACCGGGACTTCCAGCGCGAGGCCGAAACGCTGTTCTTGGCCGAAGTGCTAAAACTCAAAGACTAACGCATCGGCGAGCCAAACCAAACTGGCAGGGCGGCGGCTTCAGCCGCCCTGCTCCTCAATCTGGCGGCGCTGCCGCTCCGCGGCATCATCGAGCACCTGCTCAACCTCTTTGGCCCGCTCCATTGCCTCTAGCTGCGGTGCCAGAAGCTCCTCGGCATCCGGCTCGGAGTTTCCGCAAGCTGCCAACACAAGAAGGCAGGCCGCGCTCAGCAGATATTTCATGACTTTTCTCCGTCTGTGTTTACGGCATCAATCGCCACCGGACGCATCGTTTCATCGACCGCCACCATCACCAACTGACCTTCAATCGCCAGTTCACTGGTCCCGGCGACAGCGTCTTCAATCAGCATCTGGACTTTCATTGTCAGAGAGGTTCGTCCCACCTTCACGACTTCTGCGACGAGCTCCACAATCGCGCCCTGCGGAATCGGCACCTTGAAGTCCATTCTGTCCATGGAGACAGTCACCACCTGGCGGCGTGCGTAACGGGTGGCTGCAAAGAAGGCCACCTCATCCATCCACTGCAAAGCGCTGCCGCCATAAAGCGTTCCCAGGGGGTTGGTGTGCTGCGGGAAAACGAGCCGCGTGATGCGGGTCTTGGATTGCTGCTGGCGATGATTATCGATGCTCATGCCGCAATTGTAGCGGAGCAAGCCTAGTGGGCCATTGGCCCCTTAGAATAGAGCCATGAACATCCGCGCCATGCAATACCTCGTCACGCTTGCAGATCTCCGTCATTTCAGCAAGGCGGCAGAACGCTGCTTTGTCTCCCAGCCCACGCTCAGCACGCAGATCAGGAAACTGGAAGAGGAGCTTGGCGTCCAACTGGTTGAGCGCTCGCCGCGCCACGTGATGCTGACACCGGTCGGGGAAGAGGTGGTGGCCCGCTGTCGCGGCATTCTCGCAGAAGTCGACGCCATGAAAGCGATCGCGCGCCGCGCAGTTGATCCGGAAGGCGGACTGCTTCGGGTCGGCATCTTTCCTACGCTTGCGCCTTATCTGCTGCCCCATGTCATCCCCAATCTCCGGCGTCAGTTTCCCAAACTCACCATCCGACTGTTCGAGGAAAAGACCGAGGATATTCTCGACATGTTGGTCCAGGGCCGCCTCGATGCCGGTGTACTCGCCCTGCCGGTTGGCAGCGATCAGATCATCGCTCGGGAGCTGTTTGAGGAGCCTTTCGTTGTGGCCCTGCCTGAAGGACACCTCCTGAGCAAGAAGGCCATACTGACAATGTCCGATCTGGAGGACCAGGAGCTACTGCTGCTTGAGGATGGCCACTGCCTTCGGGAGCACGCCCTTGAAGTGTGTCAGATGGCTGGCGCCCACGAAAAACTCGACTTCCACGCCACAAGTATGGAAACGCTTCGGCAGATGGTCGCCGCCAATACCGGCATTACCCTGATGCCAGTCCTGTCGGTCAAACCACCAGTCGCACCCACGGAGAATCTGATTACCCGCCCCTTTGGCCCCAAGGGGCCCAAGCGAAAAATCGCGATGATCTGGCGAAAAAGTACAGCCTTGTCGGGGTTCCTCGAACAGATCGCCGACATCTTCGCCAGCATCGAACCGGATCTGTTGAAGCCCTGAAGCTTCTCTCCTACGGCACGGGCTCTGGGGGCAAGTCCGTTAACAAATCCTCGAGCCGCCGAGTCATGGTCTCGAACTTGGCATCCGGCAGCGCGAACTGCCAGGGCGACAGCCGGGCATCGACAGCCGCCGCGTCAGCCAGCAGGCTGGCGTTTTCTTCTGCGGCGGGCTGTTCGCCGACCATCACAGGTTCTGATTCCGCCGAAACGCTGAACCGCGCCCATCCCTGACCGTTGTCCACGAACAAGTCGACAACGAAATTCAGGCCGTCGCGGGTGACGTAAAGAGCGCGCACGGCGTCGTCCGGCACAGATTCATTGCGACGTACATCCTCAAGCGTCACGTTCGCCAGACCATTCGCCACTGGCCTAATCTGCCACCGGGGAGCCGCCTCGCGCCCTTCCGGAACATCCAGCAACACCCATTGATTCTCTTCACCCTCCGCCGGGCGCAAGCGCACCCTGTCTCCGTCCGGGTGCACGATGGTGACCTCGGCCAACTCATCGGCCGGGATATCCATCACGCTTCGCTCCAGCCAGCCGTTGACGTCCCTGGGAATTTCGAGTTCGCGATCCGTCAACCAGCTCTGCGGTTCCCCGTCCAAACGAGCGTAGCGACCACCCGTGATGTCATCCTGATCCCCCAAAATCACCGCTGGCAAATCCGTCTCAGGGAAGGAAACGCGGAGCCCCGTCGCTGAGCTGGCGCTGATGTCAGTCAGGCCGAGCCGCGGATACCATTCGCTCTGCGCAGTCTTCGGTTCGGCGCGGGAAGCCGCGGCCAGATCTCTCAACAGATCATGAACCCGGCGAAAGTCGGCTTCATAGCCCTCCCGATTCTCGACCCGCCAGCGATCCTCATCGCGCCGAAGCGAAGCGATCAGCGTATTCCCGGCAGACTCGACATCAATCGCGTCCACGTCGTTGATGATTGCCTTAAGCCCCGGCACAAGCACGGGTGCCTCGACCAGCTCGCCGTCGTTTCTGTCGCCCACAAGCAATAGTGCGCCGACCAGGGCAAGCAGCGTGGCAATCCCAAGAATGAATACATTTCGCGGACTCATGCGACGCCTCCGGATCGCGACTGACGGAACGCCTGTCGACGACGCCAGGCCAATATGAGCGCAAACACGGTGACCAGGAGTGGCATGAGCAAGATATTGATCACCTTGACCCGAATCCCCAGCGACTCGATGTCCTTATCCAGATCGCGCCTGACCTGCCTCAACTGTTGACGGATTTCCAGACGGCGTGCCATGAAGCGATCAATTTCCGCCTCCTGTTCGGGCGTCAGCACGCTCAGGTCAGCATCACCGCGCGCCTGCTGCAAATCATTCAGCCGTGCTTCGGCCTCGGCCAGGTCTGCCTCAAGCCGCTGCTCGGTGGCGCGCAGACTTTGCTCAGCGGAGCGCCGTAATTCGTCGACCAGCGTGAACGGCCGGTTCGAGGTTGCCCGGCCGCGGACACTGATCAGATCGGCGTTGCCGAGCAGATTGTCGATCGCGTTGATCACGAAATCCGCATTGTTGGCAAAAGGCTCGAACAGGGTCGTTCCGAAAAAGCGCTGTCTTTGAACCCAGTAGCGGTCAGCCAGAAAATCTGAATCCGCAACCAAAATGGCATCCAGCGGATACGCCTGGCTGCTCTCTACCGCTTCGCCCGTGGCAAGCGCTGACATGACCTCGCCGCGGACTCGTGTTGCCAGGGCGTAAGTCTCGCCCGTCGGCCCAACCTCATCAATCAGATTGGATGGATCATCGAGCAGCCGAAGCCGCTCGGTGGGCAGTGGGCCTGCATTGGGGCTACTGGCCAACAGCGTCTGCATGGTCAGCGGGCTGTCATCGGTCAGCTGAAACCACCCCACCGAGGCCAAATTGAGGACCTCGAGATCACCGGTGATGACGTCATCTCTGCTCATGTTGCCAGCAGGGATTCCCAGGATGGCCGGATGTCGGACAGGCGGCTGGCCCTGCTGCAGATTGACCTGCAGGGCAAGCCCGAGGTCAGCCACGAAGTCTTCGGTTGAAAAGTCCACCCCCCAGGCTTCAAGCAGAGGTCCGAGCGTTGAATACCGGTCGGCGGTCAAAGCACCTGTAGGATCCGTAGGATCTGGACCCGGATCACTCTCGGAATATGGATCAAGAAAAGCGAGCAGGCGTCCACCTTCAGCCAGGAAGCGCTCGATCTCACCCAGCATGCTGTCTGTCAGTTCATCGGGATGAACCAGCACGAGAACGTCAATATCATCCGGAAGCGTCTGGGCTGTTTCTTCGATCTGTTCCAGTTCGAACAGCTGGCTGACCTCCTCGAAGACCGCCCACGGCTCTCGAGGCTGACCGGTCCGGAAATCCATGCCGCCGTCCATGGGAAGACCGCTCAGCCAGCCGACCCTCGGGCGCTGCGGCTGACTGAGAATGTAGACCATACGGGCCAACTCATATTCGAGAAACGCCTCGCGTGCCGGAGACAGAAACGGCAACACTTCGCGGCCGTCGACCCGGTTGGTGCCCACTAGTCCGAGATACAAGGAGTCCCCACCCGGACCGACAGGCACCCCCTCGAGACCCAGCAAGGCTGCGCGATCCTCAGCCTCGCTGAATGGCTCGGGATTGATCCTTCTCACGATCAGGCCGCCCCCTGCGCGCTGCGCCATTTCGTCGAGCATCTCCTGCACACGGCGGGCATAGTTGCGCACCATGGGCAAGTCACTGGAGGCCTCCTCACTGAAGAAAAACTCAACGGTGATCGGTTCTTCAATCGCTTCAAGCAGATTGATGGTCCCGGGGCTCAGGGTGTAGAGCTTGCTAGCGGTCAAATCCAGCCTGAAACCGGACAAGAATGCGCCGGAAAGCATGGTCAGGGCTAGAAAGAGAAGCGCAAGCAGGACCAGACTGGTGCTCGAATACCAATGTTTTCTTGTCGCTGTATCCATGGTTACTCTGCCTTCTTTCGCTCAAGCACGACGCGGTTGGCCGCCAGCCAGAATCCGATCACCAGCACGAAATACAGGACGTCGCGAAGATCCAGAACGCCCCGCGAAATCGAGGTGAAATGGACCAGAAAACTCAAGTTCGCGATTCCATCGATCACCGATTGGGGCAACCAGCCGCGAAACACATCCAGCACCATGGGCAGGCCGGACAAAAGAAAGATGAAGCAGACGACAACGGCGAGAATAAAGGCCACCACCTGATTTCGGGTCGCAGCCGACAGACAGGCGCTGATCGCCAGGAACCCGCCCGCCATCAGCCAACTGCCGAGGTATGCGGCGATTATGACGCCGTTGTCCGGACTGCCCAGAACGTTGACGGTGATCCAGATCGGGAACGTCAGCACCAGTGCCAGGCCAATGAAGAGCCAAGCGGCCAGAAATTTGCCCAACACTGCTTCGGTTGCGGTAATGGGCAGGGTCAGAAGGAGTTCCACGGTCCCGTACTTGCGCTCTTCAGCCCAAAGCCGCATGCCGATGGCCGGAACGAGAAAAAGATATAGCCAGGGGTGAAAGCGGAAGAACGGCTCGAGGTCAGCGATCTCGCGCTCGTAGAAACCACCCAGATAGAACGTGAAAACCGCTGACATCACGAGATAGATGACGATGAACACATAGGCGACCGGCGTGGCAAAGTAACTTGCCAGTTCGCGCCTGAGGACCACAGCCAGATTCTGCATCACGCGGCCTCCTGATTCTGGGTCACGGAGCGGAAGACCTCGTCCAGACGACCAGACTCCAGCTGGATCTGTGAAACCTTCCAGCCAGCCTCGCGGACTTCCCGCGTCACTGCCTCGAACAGATCGCCCTGCCCGCTGGGGAAGACCGTCAGGCGACCTCGGCGGATCTCGACTTCGTTGGATTCCTGCAAGGCGCCCAGCCTTGAGGCAGCGGCCTGCAGGTCGTCAAGAACCAGTGTCACCGCGTTGTGATACCGCGAACGGGTCAGCAGCCCTGCCGGCTCATCGTCGGCGAGCAGGCGGCCATGGGCGATGATCATGGCCCGGGTACACAGTGCGTCGACTTCCTCAAGAATGTGCGTAGAAATGATGACGATACGTTCGCTCGCCATTTCCCGAATCAGGTCACGCACATCGTGCTTCTGGTTCGGATCCAGACCGTCGGTTGGTTCGTCCAGGATCAGCGCCGGCGGGTCGTGAAGAATCGCTTGGGCGATACCCACCCGCCGCTTGAAACCTTTTGACAGAGTCTCGATACTCTGCCCTACGACCTCGTTCAAACTCAGGCGCTCAATTGACGAACCGACGCGATCAAGCAGTTCTCTGCCGCGAAATCCCCGCGCTTCGCCGATGAACTTCAGGAATCGCTCCACGCTCAGCTCGCCATATAAGGGCGCTCCCTCAGGCAGGTAACCCAGTTTCCTGCGCGCGGCCAGACCATCGGCGCGAATATCATGGCCGAATATCTCCGCGGTGCCGCTACTGGGTTCCAGAAACCCTGTAAGCATTTTCATCGTGGTCGACTTGCCAGCCCCATTGGGTCCGAGAAAACCTAGGATGGTGCCTGGCGAGACCTCGAAACTGAGGTTGTCAACCGCCAGAAGAGGTCCGTACCGTCGGGTCAATGATTTGGCCTTGATCATTCGACAGCCTCTATGTAATTTGAGATGGATGACTCGCCGGCGTAGTGGGGACGTCAGAGTCAGGATTCAAGACCCACACCGTCGCTCAGTTGACCTGACGGCCTTCAGATTCAGCGGTAGCGTATACTGATGGATTGGCAAGGATAACGCATGAAACCCGTCATTCTGGATCATTTGCCCGACGGGCTGCTCGATCAGCCCGCCACCGAGTTACATCGCTTTCTCGACGGGCCAACTCTGATTCACCTTCCGGGCCGCCGCCCACAGCCACTGGTTGTCTCCGTGCTGCAGCATGGCAACGAAGTGACCGGCTGGGATGCGGTTCGACGCTTGATCAAGAGCCGTTATCTGCGCGACCCGCTCCCACGAAGCCTGATTCTCCTGATTGGAAACGTGCGCGCCGCGTCGCGCGGGCGGAGACATCTGGCTGACCAGCCGGACTTCAACCGCTGCTGGCCCGGATCAGACACAGTGCCCACAATCTGGCACGAGGTTTTCAGCGAGATCACCGATCACGTCCGACTGCGAAAGCCGATTGCCAGCATCGATGTGCACAACAACACCGGACTTAACCCGCATTATTCGGCGGTCAACCGGATCGAACCCCGTCGCTTGCAGCTGGCCTCGTTGTTTTCGCGCACCGTCATCTATTTCACCGAACCGCGCGGCGTGCAGTCCATGGCCTTCGGTGAATTCTGTCCGTCGGTGACGCTGGAGTGCGGGCTGTCGGGCGATGATGCGGGAACCGATCACGCGCTGGCCTACCTGGATTCGGTCCTCCACCTGCAAGATATCCCGGCCCATACGCCTTCGCCAGAAGATCTCGAGCTGTTCAGTATGTTCGCAACCGTGAAAATCGATGAGGATACCGATTTCGCTTTTCAGCCAGGTTCAGAACTGTCATTCCCGCCCGATCTGGATCGATTCAATTTCAGAGAGCTGCCGCCGGGCACAAGCCTGGCTGCTTACAAGACCCAGGTTCCGCGGCCTCTGCGTGCTCACGGCCACGACGGACGGGATGTCTCCGACGAGTGCTTCATCTACGAAGGCGGCCGGGTACTGACGCGAAAACCCCTGATGCCAGCCATGCTGACCACGGACGCCTTCATCGCGCGAAACGACTGCCTCTGTTACTTCATGGAACGCGTGACCGTTGAACCCCGTGAGGCGCCGGCTGTGGACCGGGGGGAGGAAAACGTGCTGCCGGAGACATTGTCATGAGGAATTTTCTCACCATCAATGGGGTCTACTCCTCTGTTCCATTTCAACACTCAGGACTCACCAAATGAATTTCTTCTCCGCGTTTGTCGCGGTCGCGGCTATTCTCGGCATCGTCTCGATTGGACGGGCCTGGATTGAAGGGCGTCACCAGAGCGCAAAGATGGAGGCATCGGTGAACGATGCCTTGTCAGATCTCAGGGAACGGATAGAAACGCTGGAGCGGATCGTGACAGACCAGCGAGAAACGCTGCGCAAGAAATTTGATGAGCTCTGAGAACCATCGTTTTGGAGAGTTGCTCAGGCTGTTTTTCAAGGGCCTGGCGACGATCATACCGATTACGTTGACCCTGATCATCGTTTTCTGGCTGGCGGGGCTGGCCGAAAACGGCGTGGGCCGGATGTTGCAGTACGTGATGCCCGACGACTGGTATATCCGCGGAATGGGCCTGGTCGGCGGCATCCTGATCGTCATACTGATCGGTCTGCTCAGCCAGGTTTACCTCTTCAGGAAACTCATCGAATTTGGCGAAGGCATTCTGGACCGGATGCCGGTGGTCAAGTCGGTGTTTCGGGCCACCAAAGATTTTGTGGATTATTTCTCCGGCGACAACAAACGCGAGTTCAACCAGGTTGTCCGCCTGAAACACCCGTCCGGATACTCCTTGCTCGGCTTCGTGACCAGAGAGGATTTGTCAGGTCTTCCGTTTGGCGACGAGGGTGAGGTAGCGGTCTATTTGCCGCTGAGCTATCAAGTCGCCGGCTATACCCTTTTTGTGCCCCGGGAATGGTGCGAGCCGGTCGACATGCCCTTTGAAGACGCGGTCAGACTGATTCTGACCGCAGCCATGACGCGCCGGGGCTAACGGGCCATTCAGCCGCTCAGCGTTCTTCGATCGGCGTGACCTTGCGCGGATCGGGTCCGGTGTAGTCGGCACCCGGGCGAATAATCCGGTTATTCGCTCTTTGTTCCATCACGTGCGCTGCCCATCCGGTCACCCGGGACATCACGAAAATCGGGGTAAACAGGCTGGTGGGAATGCCCATGAAGTGATAAGCCGATGCATGGTAAAAATCAGCGTTGGCAAACAACTTCTTCTGCTCCCACATGGTCTTTTCGACCACTTCGGATACCGGGAACAACACCGTATCGTCCACCTCAGCGGCCAGTTTGCGCGACCATTCGCGAATGATGGCGTTACGCGGGTCCTTTTCACGATACACGGCATGACCGAAACCCATGATCTTTTCTTTGGCTTCGAGCATGCGAAGGACATCGCTGCGTGCCTCTTCCACCGAACTGTACTTCTCAAGCATGGCCATTGCCATCTCGTTGGCGCCGCCATGCAGCGGTCCCCGGAGTGAACCGATCGCACCGGTGATGCAGGAGTGCATGTCAGACAAGGTCGAGGCACAGACCCGAGCTGTGAAGGTTGAAGCGTTGAACTCATGTTCGGCGTACAGGATCAGGGAAACATCCATGACCCGGGCGTGAAGGGCATTGGGCTGTTTGCCTCGCAGCAGGTGCAGAAAGTGTCCGCCAACGCCGTCATCCTCCGTTTCGACGTCGATTCGAACACCCTCGTGGCTGTAGCGGTACCAGTAACCCATCATCGAAGGAAACGTGGCCAACAATCGGTCGGCGACATCCTGCTGCTGGGCAAAGTCCTCCTCCGGCTCCAGATTGCCAAGAAAAGAGCAGCCTGTGCGCAGGACATCCATAGGGTGGGCCGACGCGGGAATGCGCTCCAACACGTCCTTCAGGGCATCGGGCAGTCCGCGCAGGGATTTCAGACGCATCGTGTAGGCAGTCAACTCTTCCGCGGTGGGCAGATGCCCTTTCAGAACGAGGTGGGCGACCTCATTGAAACTGGCATTGTCAGCCAGATCATCGACAGCGTAGCCGCGGTATCGAAGGCTATTGCCGGCCGCACCCACAGTGCAGATTGAAGTTTGTCCCGCCGACTGCCCTCTCAGTCCGGCGCCCTTGTTCTTGTCTGTCATGACTGCGACTCCTTGCTAAACAGTTCGTCGAGCTTGCGCTCGTAATCGTGATATCCCAAAACATCGTAGAGCTCAGTACGCGTCTGCATCGCGTCGACCACATTGCGCTGATGGCCATCTCTGGCAATCGATTCATACACACTGAGCGCCGCTTTGCTCATTGCCCTGAAGGCGCTCAGCGGATACAGCGCCATCGCGACCCTGGCTTCGGCCAATTGGGCAAGCTCAAACAGCGGCGTTTGTCCAAATTCGGTCATGTTTGCCAAAACCGGTGCGCTCACCTGCCGCGTAAAATCAGAGAACTCTTCCAGGCTATGCAGCGCCTCGGCAAAGATCATGTCCGCGCCCGCTTCAAGGTAGCAGTTGGCACGCTCTACGGCAGCGGCCATCCCTTCGGATGCATGGGCATCGGTACGGGCCATGAACACGAAGTCATCGTCAGACCGTGCGTCAACCCCCGCCTTAATTCGATCAACCATTTCGTCAATGCCGACGAGTGCCTTGTTGGGCCGGTGACCACAGCGCTTGGCCTGCACCTGATCCTCCAGATGAACGGCCGCTACGCCGGCCCGCTCCATCTCCCGAATGGTACGGGCGATATTGAACGCGCTCCCCCAGCCGGTATCGACATCGACCAGCAAAGGCAGGTCACAGGCGTCGGTAATGCGCCGCGCGTCTTCGGCCACATCAGCCAGCTGACTGATCCCCAGATCGGGCAGACCCAGCGACGCATTGGCCACACCAGCCCCGGATAGATAAATCGCCTTGTGGCCAGCTCTGCCGGCCAATAAGGCGGTATATGCGTTGATCGTTCCGACGATCTGCAGCGGCGGCTGTTCGGCGACCAGCACACGGAACCGGCGCCCCGCGGATTCAAGCGGCATCGACTAGCCCTCCAGAAGGCTCAATGGCAATAGAAAATGGTAGCACGCAGGCGCCGCCTGACTGCACCTGCTTTTGGGGTCTCAGACGCGATGAACAAGCGCGGTTTCTGCCGCATGAAGGGCTCGATTGGCCAGATCGGCAGCCTGCGCCATCGGAAGCATCGGAATATCGTGGTCGCCCTGCGGCAAGGTCAGTCTGACCGTGCCCAGGCCATGGCGGCTCAAATACGGCGTTTGAAGCACTCGAACCTGCTGAACCAGGGGCATAGCAAACACATCCTGACGCCGACCCAGCAATCCCCGCTGCACCCAGCACAGTTCACCATCGATCCGCCAGCCCCAGCAGCGCCACCGAAGATAAACCAGCAGAAATACGAGGAAAAGTCCCAGGAGTGTGGCTGGTAGGTAATCAACAGCCTCTGGAGCGCGCAACCATAGCAAGCCAAAGGCGGCAAGCACCACCGCTCCAATCCG
>JAZBPR010000090.1:0-30728 GCA_036351735.1 Wenzhouxiangella sp.
CCTCATTGGGTCGCGCTGGTGATGATCTACTGGCACCTTGAGGGCGGTCGGCTGCGCACCATGGGCGGTGCTTTTGTGCTGGGCCTTTTGCTCGATGTCATGACCGGCACCCTGCTTGGCCAGCACGCGCTGGGGCTGGTGATTCTGGTCTATCTGCTGGAGCGCTTCCACGCCCAGATCCGGTTTTTTCCGCCGTGGCAGCAGGCAGCGGTCGTCTTTGCCTTGTTGTTCAACGATCGAATTGTGCATTTGTGGGTTGTTGGTATTGCCGGTGAAGGCTGGCCTGACTGGTCCTGGTGGTTAAGTCCGGTTATCAGCGTGGCCGTCTGGCCCTGGCTGTTTCTTTTGCTGGATCGGATGCGCCGCCAAATTCGCGCAGGCAGGGTTGGAGCATGATTGCGCGCTCAGGCCATCGGATGCGCGACGAACAGCTTGAGTTGTCGCTGATTGCCCGTCGGTTCCGCTGGCTGGTTGGGGTTGTGATCGTCGTTATTCTCTTGCTGGGGTTGCGATTTGCCTTCCTGCAGGTGGTTGAGCACCAGCAGTTTGCCAGTCAGGCCGACGAGAACCGCATCAAGCTCAAGGCGCTGCCGCCCAATCGAGGCCTTATCCTCGACCGCCGTGGAAGAGTCTTGGCGCAGAACTTACCGGCTTATCGACTCGTCGTGGTGCCGGAGCGCAGCCCCGACCTGAGCCAGACCCTGCAGGCGCTCAGCGAACTGGTGGAGATTTCGCCGTCCGAGCGGGAGCGCTTTGATCGGCAACGCCAAAGATCCCGTCGCTTCGAGGCGATCACGCTCAAAAGCAATCTGACCGAACAGCAACTGTCACGCCTTGCCGTTCATCGACATCGGCTGGATGGGGTTGAGATCGAGCCTTACCTGACCCGGCATTACCCCCATGGTGAGGCGCTGGCTCATGTGACCGGATACGTTGGCAGAATCGATCAGAACGATTTACAGCGCCTGCCCGTTGATCGCTACCGGGGAACCACCCACGTAGGCAAGACCGGAGTCGAGCGCCAGTACGAATCTGCCCTGCAGGGTCAACCGGGGTTCGAGCGTGTCGAGACCAACGCACAGGGTCGGGTCCTTAGGGTGTTGGAGCACGACCCGCCTTTGCCTGGCGAGAATCTGTCTCTTACGATTGATCTGGATCTGCAGCTTGCCGCCATTGACGCCCTCGGCCCAAAGGCTGGAGCGGTCGTGCTGTTGAGCGTGGCCGACGGCGAGGTACTGGCGCTGGTCAGTCAGCCTGGCTTTGATCCCAACCAGTTTGTGCATGGAATTTCCTCCAAGGCCTTCAGCGACCTGCTCGGTGACCCCCACCGTCCGCTGTTCAACCGTTTTCTGTCGGGAGGGTACGAACCGGGATCCACGGTCAAACCGTTTCTGTCGCTCGCCGGTTTGGACGCGGGCCTGATCAGGCCTGAGACGGAAGTCTTTTCCGGCGGCTATTTCCAGTTGCCTGGCCACAGCCGACGCTATAGAGACTGGCGCCGGGGCGGGCACGGCTGGGTGGATCTGGAACTGGCGCTGGCCGAGTCGGTCAACGTGTACTACTACCAGCTGGCGGTCGAGCTCGGGATTGACCGGATCGCTCGCGAGCTGGCTCTATTCGGCTTTGGACGGGCGACGGGGCTCGATCTGCCCGGAGAAGCCGGCGGTGTGCTGCCGACCCGAAGCTGGAAGAGGGGCACATTCGGAGAGCCCTGGTTTCCCGGGGAAACCGTGATCACCGGCATTGGACAGGGTTTTACGGTCGTTACGCCGCTGCAGCTGGCCCATGCCACGGCTGCACTGGCGGGAAGAGGGCGAACCGCCGAGCCTAGCCTGACCGGAGCGACTGAGCCGAAGCAGATGGTCTCGCATCGGCAGGCGCACTGGGACGCGGTCTTTGAAGGCATGGCTGCTGTTGTTCACGGACCCTCGGGTACAGCGCGAGAGGTTGCGAGTCTGCTTCCGGAGCAAATCGCGGGCAAGACCGGAACCGCACAGGTCTTCGGGCGTCCCGATGATGAGGAAGAGCGCGCCTTGCTGGCCGAGGAAGAACTCCCGGAGCATCTGCGCAACCACGCCTTGTTCATGGGCTTTGCGCCGCTGGATTCGCCGCGCATTGCGATCAGTGTCGTGGTGGAGCATGGGGGCGGGGGCTCCAGTGTCGCGGCGCCGGTGGCGGCCAGGGTTCTGAGTGACGCGATGGCGCTGGGCTACTGATGAGTAGCGTGTCGGCAAGACCCTTGGCCTGGTTGCCGGTCTGGCGGCTTGATCCCTGGCTGCTGACGTTGCTGATGCTGCTCATGGGGTTGGGTCTGGTTGTGCTCTACAGCGCCGGAGAGCAGGATATTGGCCTGGTCTGGCGCCAGACGGTTCGGCTGGGCGTTGGGCTGGTCGCTTTGGTAGTCATGGCTCATCTTCCCCCGCGTTTTCTCCAGGTCTGGGCGCCTTGGCTGTTTACTCTGGCCTTGGTATTGCTGATCGCGACCGTTTTTTTCGGTGTGGGTCGGGGGGCGCAGCGCTGGCTGGATATCGGATTCATGCGATTCCAGCCGTCAGAAATCATGAAGCTTGCCTTGCCGCTGATGCTGGCCACGTATCTGGCGCGACGACCCTTGCCACCGGATTGGCGCGACACGCTTCTGGCCTTTGCCATGATTGGCGTGCCGTTTGGATTGATCGTGACCCAGCCCGATCTGGGTACGGCGATTCTGGTGGGGGCCAGCGGACTGATTCTTCTGTTCCTGGCCGGCTTGCGCTGGCGTGTGATCGGTGGCCTGGCGCTTGCCGTTGCCGCGTTACTGCCGGTGGCCTGGGCGCGCCTGCACGACTACCAGCGTAATCGGGTGCTGACCTTCCTCGACCCGGAGCGAGATCCGCTGGGGCAGGGCTGGAACATCATCCAGTCAAAGATTGCGGTTG
Organism: Wenzhouxiangella sp.; assembly: GCA_036351735.1. Taxonomy (GTDB): domain Bacteria; phylum Pseudomonadota; class Gammaproteobacteria; order Xanthomonadales; family Wenzhouxiangellaceae; genus Wenzhouxiangella. The sequence continues at coordinate 2,919 of JAZBPR010000090.1, forward strand.
GTTCGGGTGGTTTGACCGGGAAGGGCTGGCAGTCCAGTACCCAGTCGCACCTGGAATTCCTCCCCGAGCCGCATACCGACTTTATCTTTTCTGTGCTCGCCGAGGAATTCGGATTTCTCGGCGTTGCCGGACTGTTGCTGGTCTATGGAGCTGTGGTTTTGCGCTCGCTGTACATGGCCAGCTGCTGTCGAGACAGCTTCGGGCGCTTCCTGGCCGGCACCATGGCCACCATGTTTTTTTTGTACACAACGGTCAATATCGCCATGGTCAGCGGTCTTTTGCCGGTGGTTGGTGTGCCTTTGCCGCTGGTCAGCTATGGCGGTACATCGGCGGTCACCCTGCTGGCGGCGTTTGGGTTGATCATGGGCCTGTACAGTCGACGGCGCTTCATGGGGCGGGTTTGATCTCGGCTTAACGGGCTGAGCCGCTAGAATGCCGGTCGCGGCACTTTTTTCCAATTGAGACCTCTTAAGCTTTCATTCACCTCGTTGCCAAAGAGTTTTGACTGATCCAATGAATCGTTACCTAAAGCTGGGCCTGACGCTGGTCCTGATGATCTCTTCCACTGCGGTCTTTGCCGATGAGCTCCATCCGGGCGCCAATGCATTCGTCGAGCAGGTGGTGGCCGAGCATGATCTGGATCCGGATTTGGTGCGCGAGATGCTGGCCGAAGCGCGCTATCAGCAGTCCATTATCGACGCGATTACCCGGCCGGCCGAGTCGCTCCCATGGCACCAATACCGCCCGATCTTTCTGACTGAAACGCGGATCGCCGGTGGCGAAGAATTCTGGCGCGCCAACGGCGATCTGCTCGCCGATGTGTCGGAGAAATTCGGGGTGCCCACGGAGGTCATCGTGGCAATTGTCGGCGTCGAAACCAACTACGGCATGAATACCGGCAGTTTCCGGGTGATCGATGCGCTGGCCACACTCGGGTTCTACTTTCCGCGCAGGGCTGAGTTCTTTGCCCGTGAGTTGGGACACTTCCTGGCCTTGTCCAGCGAAGAAAACCTGCCGCTGTACGAGGTGCGGGGGTCCTACGCTGGCGCAATGGGTATCGGCCAGTTCATACCGTCCAGCTACCGGGCCTACGCGGTGGATTTTGACCAGAGCGGTTACCGTGACCTGTGGCGATCCCTGCCCGACGCACTGGGTTCAGTGGCCAACTATCTTGCGGTCCACCAGTGGACTCCTGATGCGCCCATCGTGTTGCCGGTTGAGCGCGTCCCTGACACCCTGGATACCGATTTCCCGATCCGTCCCGAGCACACGCTGGATGATCTTGCGGCACTGGGTGTGGTTTTTGATCGTCAGGATCTTGCCGGTGAGACCGATGCAACGCTGATTGAGTTGGAAGGCGAGAACGGGCCGGAATACTGGATCGGATTGAACAATTTTTACGTCATTACCCGCTATAACCGCTCCCCCCTCTACGCCATGGCGGTGACGCAGTTGGCGGCCGCGATTCGGGAAGCCGCTGAGTGACGGTCTGGCGTTCAATCGCCGCAGCGTTTGCGCTGATCGGGTTTCTTTCGGCCTGCGCCCTGCCCGGGTTGAGCCCGGGGCCAGCCAAACCGCCGGGCGAGGAAGTCGATGGCGCCCCCGATGGAACGCTGGATGTCAGTCTGATTCGCCCGGTCACGCCGCGCCCTGAGCCGCGCAGTCCCTATGGCAATCATTCGCCATATGAGGTGCTCGGGCAGACTTACCATGTCAGGCCCAGTGCAGCTGGCTATCGAGAGCGTGGGATTGCCTCGTGGTATGGGACCAAGTTCCATGGCCGGCTCACCTCATCGGGGGAGCCGTATGACATGTACCAGCTGACCGCAGCGCACCGTTCGCTGCCTTTGCCGACGTTCGCCGAAGTGACTCATCTGGAAAATGGTCGAAGCATCATCGTCCGGATCAATGACCGAGGCCCCTTTCATCAGGACCGCATCATAGACTTGTCCTGGGCCGCGGCGGTCAAGCTCGGCATTGATCAGGCGGGAACCGGTCCGGTGGAGGTGCGCGCCATCAGCTTTGCCGAGCCGGAAGTGCCGGTAGTGCGGCCGGCAAGCCTCCCGGTTCTTCTCCAGGTCGGCGCTTTTTCCGAACGCCAACGAGCCGAAGCGCTGGCCGCTACACTGTCTGAAAGTGGTGTTCGTCCGATCCTGATTGAACCGGCTCATGCAGCACGCGGAAGAATCTGGAGGGTCCGCGTTGGGCCCCTGAACGATCTTGAACAGGTTTTTTCGGCAACCGATCGGATCACAGCGCTGGGTTTTCAGCGCCCGCAATACGTATACCCCTGATCAAAGCACCAACCGACCCCAATTTGAAGAGTTTGCCTGGATTGATGTTGAAAGCGATTGTTTGTGCCGCCCTCACCGCCGTGACCTGGAGCGTCTGGTCGACTTCTTCCGCGCAAGTCCCGGTCCCCGAGCCGCCGGCCATCGGCGCGACAAGTTACGTGCTGGTTGATTTTCACAGTGAGACCGTGTTGGCCTCTCAGGACGCGGATGCCCGGGTCGAGCCGGCGAGCATCACAAAGCTCATGACGTCCTACGTCGCGTTTCAGGAGATCACGAACGGCAACCTATCGTTGGATGACGAGGTGCTGGTTTCAGAGAAGGCTTGGCGAACGCCCGGTTCGCGAATGTTCATCGAAGTGGGTAACCGGGTCCGCGTCGAGGACCTGCTCAAGGGCATCATCATTCAGTCGGGCAACGACGCCAGCGTTGCGTTAGCCGAACATATCGCCGGCGATGAGACCGTGTTTGCCAGCATGATGAACGAGGCAGCAGCGCGGCTGGGAATGACCGGTACGCAGTACATCAATGCAACGGGTCTGCCGGATCCCAACCAGTTCACGAGCGCGGCTGATTCGGCACGTCTGGCGCGCGCCTTGATCAGCGAATTTCCCGACTTCTATGGCTGGTATTCGCAACGCGAATTCACGTTTGCAGATATCCGCCAGCACAACCGAAACCGGCTGCTTTGGCGCGATCCCTCGGTCGATGGACTCAAGACCGGGCATACAAGCAGCGCGGGTTATTGTCTGGTGACATCGGCCAGCCGCGATGGTATGCGTCTGATCAGTGTTGTGATGGGCACAGACAGTGAGGAAGCTCGCGCTACGGCCAGCCAAGCTCTGCTGAACTATGGTTTTCGGTTCTTCGAGACCTACCAGCTCTACGATGCGGGCGAACAGATCTCGACTGAGCGGGTTTGGAAGGGACAAGTCGACGAGCTGGGCCTGGCTCTGACCGATGATCTTTTCGTTTCGATTCAGCGCGGGCGCTACGATGCGTTGCAGGCCACACTCGAAGTGCCCGAGCAAGTAACCGCGCCAATCAATGCAGGGGATAGGGTTGGAGAACTCGTTGTCCGGCTGGATGAAGAAGAGGTCGCGCGGCGGCCATTGATCGCCATGAACGCTGTTGAACCAGCGGGTTTCTTCGGGCGGACCGCGGATGGTATCCGTTTGTGGATTGACGGCCTTTTTGGCGATGACTGACCGAACACCACCCGCCGAAAAGCCCGAAGGCCTGGTGTTCCCCTGCCAGTATCCAGTCAAGGTCATGTCGGAAGCCGGGGCCAAGAAAACCATTCTCGCGCTGGTTGAACGGCACGTCGAATTCTGTGCTGATCGGGATGTGCGCACCCGCCCCAGCCGCAACGGCCGCTTCGAAGCGATTACGGTGACCGTGGAGGCGCGGAGTAGAGAGCAGTTGGAAGGGCTCTATGCTGATCTGCGGGAGCTTGACGTGGTCAAGATGATGCTGTGATCACCGCCTCCGTGAAGCCGCAGCCGCTGTTGGTCCGTGATCTGGGCCGAAAGGCTTACGATCAGGTCTTCTCGGCAATGCGTGAGTTCACCGATGCGCGCGGCGCGGATACGACTGATGAATTGTGGCTTGTTGAGCATGATCCTGTCTTTACCCAGGGCTTGGCAGGGCGCCCTGAACACCTACTCGTCACCGGTGATATCCCGGTAGTCCAGACCGACCGCGGTGGGCAGGTCACCTATCACGGGCCTGGCCAGCTGGTCATCTACCCGCTGCTGGATATCGACCGCCGCCGATTGGGCGTGCGCTGTCTGGTCTCGGCCCTGGAGCAGTCTGTTATTGATGTCCTGGCCGCGCAGGGCATCACGGGTTGCCGACGGGAGGGCATGCCTGGGGTTTACGTCGACGATGCAAAGATCGCTTCCATTGGTCTGAAAGTCAGACGAGGTCGTTGTTATCACGGACTGGCTTTGAACGTGAACATGGATCTAGCTCCGTTTGCGATGATCAATCCGTGTGGCTATGCTGGTCTGGCAATGACGCAGCTGTCGAAGATCGGCTGTGATCTGTCGTTAGAAAAGGCGGGTGTGGAGATGGTGTCAGCGTTGTCTCGATTGCTGGATTACCATCCAAGGGTGGCCGGCGTAGAGTCTCCGGCAAAACTAAAGTGCGTTTGACTGGTCTTAGGTTGCTCATGAATGCAAATATCAGAAAACTCCTCGGCGGCGCGCTGATCTCCGCCTTACTGATTCCGGCAGCCGTTTTCTTTCACGCCGGATCAGCGACCGTGGTCGAATCTACCGACAGCACGGAGGTTTTGGCGCCGAAACCGCAGCACCAGTTTGCCAGCCGACTGGCAACCCGATTCATCAGCAGCTATCACTATCACCGCGGCGACCTCGACGAGGTCTTGTCCGGCAGGGTTTTTGATCAGTATCTGCGCTTGCTTGACCCGAACCGCGTGTATTTCACCGCTGCGGATCTGGCCGACCTTGAGCGATATCGCAATTACCTGAGTGATGCAGTCAAGACCTCAGACCTTGATCCTGCCTTTGACATCTTCAAGCTCTACCAGCGCCGTGTGGGTGAGCGCGTCGAGCATGCCAGAGCATTACTGAAGAACAAGTTCGACTTTTCAGTCGATGAGGACTACCGCTTCGACCGCAGCGAAGCCGCCTGGGCAGCCGATACGGCCGAGCTGGATGACATCTGGCGCCAGCGGGTCAAGAATGATTGGCTGCGTCTGAAATTAGCCGACCAGGAAGACTCGGAAATTTCAGAAACGCTGGATGAGCGCTACGCCAATCTCGGCCGCCGCATTGCCGAGTTCAACAGTGAGGATGTGTTTCAGTTTTTCATGAACGCCTACACGCGTTCCATTGAGCCGCACTCGGCATACATGTCGCCGCGCAGCGTTGACAACTTTGAAATTTCCATGCGCCTCTCGCTTGACGGCATCGGTGCCATGCTCCAGCGCGAGACCGAGTACACCACGGTGATGGAAATTGTCCCGGGCGGTCCGGCCGATATGGACGGCAGGCTGCAGCCGGGAGACCGGATTGTGGGTGTTGCCCAGGGCGACGAAGAGATGGTCGACGTGGTCGGTTGGCGTCTGGACGATGTTGTCCAGCTGATCCGCGGTGAACGCGAGACCGTGGTGCGGCTGGAGGTTCTGCCCGCCGAAAGCGCCCTGTCGGGCCCGCCCACGGTGATCGACATCGTACGCAACGAAGTGCGGCTAGAGGAACAGGCAGCTCAGCGCGACCTGATCGAGGTGCCGGTGGAAAATGATGAAGTTCGTCGGATCGGCGTGATCCAGGTGCCGGTCTTTTACGTGGATTTTGCGGGTCGCGCGCGCAACGAACCCAACTATCGCTCATCGACACGGGACGTCCGCCGGCTGATTAACGAACTGATCGAGGAAGGCATGGACGGTCTGGTCATCGATCTTCGCGGCAACGGCGGGGGTGCGCTGGTCGAGGCGACCACCATGACTGGCCTGTTCATCGATGAAGGTCCGGTGGTGCAGGTTCGCGACTCGCGTGGCCGGGTTTCACTGGAGGAAGACAACGAGCCGGGAATGGCCTGGGACGGACCGCTGGCTGTACTGGTTGACCGTCGAAGTGCGTCAGCGTCGGAAATCTTTGCCGGCGCCATCCAGGACTACGGTCGTGGTGTCGTGTTGGGCGAGTCCACGTTTGGCAAGGGCACGGTCCAGAACATGATTGATCTGGATGATTTGTCGCGCAGCGAAGATACCCGGTTGGGCCAGATCAAGCTGACCATGGCGCAGTTTTATCGCGTCGCCGGGGGATCGACACAGGCCCGTGGAGTGGTCCCGGATATCGCATTGCCCACAGCGGGCGATCCCGAGGAGTATGGTGAGCGAGCGCTCGACTTCGCTCTGCCCTGGGGACAGATTGATCCGGCCGACTATCAGCCCATGGCGGATTTGTCCCGTCTGATCACGCTGGCCGAACAGCGTCATGACCAGCGTCTGTCCGAGGACGAAGAGTTGCAGGAGCTGTTGGAGGAAATCGCTGAATGGGAGCGTGTGAGCGACCGGACCAGCATATCCCTCAACGAAGAAGTGCGGCGCGCGGAAATGGAAGAAAGCGAGGCCCGACGGAGTGAGCGTTTTGCCAGCCACGGCTCGCCGCATCAAGATCTGAGCGGACCGGATGAAGAGGAGGGTTCTGAAGGCGATGCCGATGCCGCAAACGAAGAGGAAGCTGATCAGGATCTGTATCTGCTTGAGTCAGCGCGAATTTTGAGTGATCTGATGGAGTTTGATCGCTCGACCCAGTTACTTGCGCATCGTGCGAACCTGAATCTGGCGGCCTCTGTCGACTAGGTCTCCCCTGGGTCACACCGGGCGGAGTCGGCCAGAGTGATCGCGACTGTTCAGGTTGCGGTGCCGGTGCCGGTGCCGACCGTTTTCGACTATCTGCCATCTCACTCCGAGCCACTGCCTCCGACCGGAAGTCGTGTTCTGGTGCCCTTCGGGCGCCGCCGTCTGGTCGGCCTTGCGCTGGGGCAGAGTGAGTGTGATGACTCGGCGGGCCTGAAACCCATCGAGCAAGTCCTTGACCGTGGCCTGATCGCAGACCCGCTGATCAAGCTGGCTGACTGGGTGGTGCGGTATTACGGCTGTCCCCCGGGTGAAATCGTCAATCTCCTGCTGCCCCCTGCGCTTCGCCGCCTCAAGCCTTTCCGCATCGGACCACCGGCACGTCTGGCTCTGAGTGCCGCCGGGCGCAAGGCCGATGCAAGCCGGGCACCGCGTCAGGCACAGGTGTTGGAGTGGCTGGCAGAACAACCTTTGGCGCGCGATGAGTTGCTTGAGCGCGGCATTGCATCGACCACCCTGAAGGCGCTCGTCGACAAAGGGTGGGTTGAGCCGGCTGAGCGATCTGCGCCAACACATCCAAAGCCCGGTCCGGCGCTCAATCTCGAGCAGCGGGCTGCCTTGGCCGCCATTCTTCGCGCACGCTCCAGGCACGAAACCTTGCTGCTGGCGGGTGTAACCGGCAGTGGCAAAACCGAAGTCTACCTGCAGGCTGCGGCTGCGATGCTGCGCCGGGGTCGACAGGTGCTGGTTCTGATCCCGGAAATCGGCCTGACCTCGCAGTTGATCCGGCGGGTAGAGTCCAGGCTGGGGGTGGCTGCGTTGGTCTACCACTCCGACCTCAGCGAGGGTGAGCGTCTGGCCTGCTGGCAGGCCGCCGCTGCCGGTCAGGCACGGGTGATCGTTGGAACGCGCTCTGCAGTCTTCCTGCCGCTCGCCAACCCGGGATTGATCGTGGTCGATGAAGAGCATGATGGGTCGTTCAAACAGCAGGACGGTGCGCGCTACAACGGCCGCGACGTCGCAGTGATGCGGGCCCACTTACTCAATATTCCCATCGTTTTGGGTTCAGCGACGCCCTCGCTGGAAAGTCTGAGCAATGCCCAGAACGGTCGCTATCGCCTGCTGAAGATCAACCGCCGGGCGGGGGCGGCACGTCCGCCGCGCTGGTCGATCGCGGATTTGCGAGGACAACGCGGCAACCTCGATACGCGGCTTGTTCAGCGAATCCGTCAGCATCTGTCAGACGGCGGCCAGATCCTGCTATACCGAAACAGGCGGGGTTTTGCGCCCGTTCTCATGTGTCCAGCCTGTGGCTGGCAGGCCGACTGCAGGCGCTGCGATGCGCACATGACGTTTCATCAGCGTGGGCGCAGGCTCCAGTGCCACCACTGCGGCGCCTCGGCACCCAGCCCTTTGCGCTGCCCGGGTTGCGGGGAACCGGAGCTGAACGCTCTTGGGGCCGGAACAGAGCGTCTGGAAGAAGAACTCAAGCTTCAGTTCCCGAACGTGCCCGTGCATCGGGTGGATCGAGATTCCATGAGCCGCCGTGATCAGTTTGCACGTTTGCTTGAGGAGGTTCGTCAGGGCGATCCGTGCATCCTGATCGGCACCCAGATGCTGGCTAAAGGCCACCACTTACCCGGGGTGACGCTGGCAGCGGTGCTCGATGTCGATCAGGCGCTGTTCAGCGCTGATTTCCGGGCACCGGAGCGTCTCGGACAAGCCGTTTGCCAGGTCGCTGGCCGGGCCGGACGCGGGGAACAGGCCGGCGAGTTCTTCCTCCAGACGCGCCACCCTGAGCACCCGCTTCTGGAACAGCTGTGCCGCAGTGATTACCTGAGTGTTGCACACACATTGCTCGATGAGCGAACGCAGGCCGGGCTGCCTCCGGTTCACTCTCTGGCTCTGCTCAAGGCCGAGGCGCACCAGCCCGAGACGGCACAGGCTTTCCTCAGGGCGGCCGGCCGTCGTCTGCAGGCTGGGGATGTAACCGTCCAGGGTCCGGTTCCCGCCATTCTGACCCGACGCGCCGGCTACTCGCGCTATCAGCTTTGGCTCCAGGCCCGACAGAGAGCAGCGTTACTCCGGATCCTTCCCGGCTGGCTGGCTGCTCTTTACGGGCTGCCGGAGGCCCGTCGGGTTCGCTGGCATTTGGACATGGATCCCTTGGAGATCTGACCGAAACGCCCGCAGCGTCTACAATGCCTGCAACAGATTGCCGTCCCATATGGATAGGCAACGATCAGAAACAAGGGCCGCAACGTCGGTCGATCATTACGCAAGCGGGTAGAGAAGAATGGTGGATTATTGGCAGCATCCCGAGGATGTGGATGGCGAAGAGACGCGCGAGTGGGTCGAAGCACTTGCGGCGGTCATTGATCGTGACGGTGCCGAGCGGGCTCACTATCTGCTCGAGCGTTTGGTTGAGTTGACCCGCCGAGCCGGCGCGCACTTGCCGTTTGATCTCACAACGGCCTACGTCAATACCATTCCGGTGCACCGACAGCCCACCATGCCGGGCGATGGTGCACTTGAGCGGCGTATCCGCTCCATCATCCGCTGGAACGCGATGGCCATGGTGGTTCGAGCATCGCGTCGTGGTGGTGACCTCGGTGGTCATATTGCCAGCTTTGCCTCAGCCGCAACCCTCTATGATGTCGGGTTCAATCACTTCTTCAAGGGTCCCGATCACCCGGACGGCGGCGATCTGGTCTACTTTCAGGGTCACTCCTCGCCTGGCGTCTACGCGCGCGCTTTCCTGGAAGGGCGGCTCGGGGAGCATCAGCTGGATCATTTTCGCCAGGAAGTCGATGGTCGGGGCGTCAGTTCTTATCCGCACCCGTGGTTGATGCCCGAGTTCTGGCAGTTTCCTACCGTGTCTATGGGCTTGGGTCCGATCATGTCCATCTACCAGGCTCGATTCCTCAAGTATCTGACCCACCGGGGCCTGACGGACGCCGGCAAGCGGCGGGTGTGGAGCTTTCTGGGGGATGGTGAGATGGACGAACCGGAATCGCTGGGCGCCATCTCGCTGGCCGGCCGCGAGCATCTGGACAACCTGACCTTTGTCGTCAACTGCAATCTGCAGCGGCTCGATGGTCCGGTTCGCGGCAACGGAAAAATCATTCAGGAGTTGGAAGGGGTGTTCCGCGGTGCGGGGTGGAATGTCATCAAGGTCGTCTGGGGTTCCTACTGGGACCCGCTTCTGGCCCGGGACACCAAGGGGCTGCTGCGCCGGCGCATGGAAGAGGCGCTGGACGGGGATTACCAGAAATACAAGGCCAATGATGGTGCCTATGTGCGTGAGCACTTTTTTGGTGCCTATGAAGAGCTCAGGGAAATGGTCGCCGATTTGTCGGATGAGGACATCTGGCGCCTCAACCGGGGTGGTCACGACCCGCACAAGATCTATGCGGCCTATCAGGCTGCGACCCACCATGAGGGACAGCCCACGGTTATTCTGGCCAAAACTATCAAGGGTTATGGTCTGGGTCGATCGGGCGAAGGCCAGAACATCTCCCATCAGCAGAAGAAACTGGATGGCGAGGGCGTGAAGTATTTTCGCGACCGGTTCAACGTGCCGGTACCCGACGAAAAGCTGGACGATGTCCCGTATTACCACCCCGGAGAGAGTTCGGAAGAAGTGCGCTACATGAAGCAGCGCCGGGAAACGCTGGGTGGCTCTCTGCCCCAGCGCCGGGTTGAATATCAGCCGCTGCAGGTGCCGGAGCTTGATGCTTTTGCCAAGGTCACGGAGTCGACGGGTGAGCGCGAAATCTCGACCACGATGGCTCTGGTGCGCTGCATGTCGGTGCTTCTGCGAGACAAGAACATCAGTAAGCATCTTGTGCCGATCATCTGTGACGAAGGCCGGACGTTCGGTGTCGAGGGATTATTCCGCCAGATCGGGATTTACGCACCCTCCGGGCAGTTGTACGAGCCGGTGGATTCCGATCAACTGGCCTACTACAAGGAGTCCAGAGAAGGACAGGTTTTGCAGGAAGGGATTACTGAGGCCGGTTCAATGAGTTCGTGGATTGCCGCTGCCACGAGTTACGCATCGACCGGCGTGCCCATGGTGCCGTTCTACCTGTTTTATTCGATGTTTGGTTTTCAGCGCATCGGCGATCTGGCCTGGGCGGCTGGTGACATGCGCGCGCGCGGTTTCCTGATTGGCGGTACTTCGGGTCGGACCACGCTCAATGGAGAGGGCCTGCAGCATGAAGACGGGCATAGCCAGGTCCAGGCGAGCCTGATTCCGAACTGTGTCAGCTATGACCCGACTTTTGCTTACGAACTGGCGGTCATCCTGCAGGATGGCCTGCGCCGCATGTATGCCGAGGGCGAGGATGTGTACTACTACATCACCGTGCTCAATGAGAACTATCCGCAGCCTGCAATGCCGGCGGGCGTCGAAGAGGGTATTCGCAAGGGCATGTATTTGTTTGGTCAGAGCGGATCGGAGCAGGCCAAAGCGCGGGTTCAGTTAATGGGCTCGGGCTCGATTCTGAGGGAAGTGATTGCAGCCGCGCAAATTCTTGCCGAACACTACAGCATCGCCAGTGATGTCTGGTCCGTGCCGAGTTTCAATGAAATCGGCCGAGAGGCTCAGACAGTCACGCGGGCGAATCGCTTGTCACCCGGCGCCGAGCAAAAGCAGCCCTACATCACCGGCTTGCTGGCCGATAGGGCAGGGCCCGTCGTCGCGGCGACCGACTATGTCCGGGCGCACGCCGATCAGGTCCGTGAGTACGTGCCCCAGGCCGACTACACCGTACTCGGCACCGATGGGTTCGGGCGCTCGGATACGCGGGAAAATCTCAGGAGTTTCTTTGAAGTCGATCGTCACCATGTGGCCTGGGCAGCACTAGTGGCCCTGAACCGCCGGGGTGAATTCGAGGATCAGCGGCTGGCGCAGGCTAGTGAGGAGCTCGGCATTGATCCCAATAAGCCCCCGCCCCAGTCGGTCTGACAAGCCGGCATGATCTTGTTTCTTATTGCAATGCCCAAACCCGTTTCCTAAAGAGTCGCCGTATGAGTCGCACACAAGAAATCCGCGTTCCCGATATCGGGGACTTCGAGCAAGTGCCGGTCATTGATGTTCTGGTATCAAACGGTGATCGGGTTGAGGCCGAGCAGTCGCTGGTCACGCTGGAGTCTGACAAGGCGACCATGGATATCCCTTCGCCGGCCGCCGGTCGAATCGTCGAAATCAGCGTATCCGAGGGCGCGAAGGTTTCCGAAGGCGATGTGATCGGGTCGATTGCACTTGACGAAGAGAACGATGCCCCGGAGCCAGCGGATGTCCCATTAACTGGAAACGCGAGTGAGAAGACAGAATCCGCAGAGGGCAAAGAGCAGGCCCGCACTGAGGAGGCGCCCAAGCCTCGACCGCCAATAGCCGACGCTGCGTCCGACGAGTCCCTGAATCCGCCGCCGGTTCCATTTGAGGGTCTAGGCCATGACCCGTCCACGTTGCCCCATGCCTCACCTTCGGTGCGCAAGCTCGCCCGCGAGTTGGGTGTGGACCTTGTTGAAGTTCAGGGTTCGGGGCGCAAGGGTCGGATCCAGCCGGACGATCTGAAGGCTCACGTCAAGTCCAGGTTGTCAAATACTGCTTCTGGTCGTGAGGTGGGGACAGGCTTCGGATTTCCCCCATTGCCCGAGGTGGACTTTGCCAAGTATGGACCTGTGGAGGAGCAGGCCTTATCGCGCATCCAAAAGCTGTCAGGGCCGAACTTGCATCGAAACTGGGTATCGATTCCTCACGTGACCCAGTTCGATGAAGCGGACATCACCGAGACGGAGGCTTTTCGGAAGGCCAGTCAGAAGCAGGCCGAACATGCCGGTACGAGGATGACTCCGCTGGTCTTTCTGATCAAGGCCGCGGTCGCGGCGCTGAAGGAATTTCCGCAGTTCAACGCATCCCTGTCGCAGGATGGCCAGAGCCTGGTCTGCAAGCGCTACTTTCATGTCGGTGTGGCCGTTGATACGCCCGGCGGGCTTGTGGTCCCTGTGCTGCGCGATTGCGACACCAAGGGCCTGATCGAGCTGGCGCTGGAGTTGACCGAGCTATCAGGCAAAGCGCGCGAGGGCCGGCTCAAGGCTGAAGAAATGAAGGGCGGCTGCTTCACGATTTCCAGTCTCGGTGGAATCGGCGGGACGGCATTCACGCCAATCATCAACGCGCCTGAGCTTGCCATTCTGGGCGTGTCCCGTGCCGAGACGAAGCCCGTCTGGACAGGGGAGGGCTTTGAGCCGCGCTTGAAGCTGCCGCTGTCGTTGTCCTATGACCATCGTGTTATCGATGGTGCGGCGGCCGCGCGCTTCACCCGCTATCTTGCCGAGCAGCTTGAAGACCTCCGGCGTCTTCTGCTCTAGGGCTTTTGCTTTCGACAAAGAACGAGCTTTTATGAGTCATCGCCAAGACATTTGCGTACCCGATATCGGCGACTTTGAAAAGGTGCCTGTCATCGACGTTCTGGTGAAAGCTGGAGATCGCGTCAAGGCAGATCAGTCGCTGATCACCTTGGAATCGGACAAGGCAACGATGGACGTGCCCGCGCCATCCGAAGGTCGCCTGGTTGAAGTCCGGGTGTCTGAAGGGGACAAGGTATCCGAGGGTGACGTCATTGGTGTTCTGGAAATCGAGGCTGACGAGGAGCGACCTGCCGAGACTGCGGGCGGACCAACTGGGGCGTCAGAGTCGTCAGCGCAGCTGGAGACCTCTCAGATTGAGAATGCGTCCCGGGCCGCTGATTCGGGTTCTCGTAACATCGATTACGATCTGGTCGTTCTAGGCGCCGGTCCCGGCGGGTACACGGCGGCCTTCCGCGCTGCAGATCTGGGTTTGAAGGTGGCTCTGATTGAGCGGTACCCCAGCCTGGGCGGTGTCTGTTTGAATGTGGGTTGTATTCCTTCCAAGGCCCTGCTGCATGTCGGTCAGGTCATTGATTCAGCGGCTCACCTCGGCGAACACGGCGTCGAGTTCGGCGTGCCCCGGATCGATCTTGGTCGGCTTCGGGACTACAAGAACCAGGTGGTTGGCAAACTGACCGGCGGGTTGTCCGGCATGGCCAAAAAGCGGGGTGTGACCGTCATTCAGGGAACGGGTGCCTTCCGGGATCAGCAGACGCTCGCTGTCAGCCAGGGCGGAGAGCAGCAGACGGTCCGCTTTGGCGCTTGCATCATTGCCGCCGGTTCGCGAGTGATCGAGATCCCCAATATTCCTTGGAGTGACTCCCGGGTGATGGACTCCACCGGCGCGCTGGCGCTTGCCGATATTCCAGAGCGCCTGTTGATCATTGGTGGCGGGATTATTGGCCTGGAGATGGCCTGCGTTTATCGTGCACTGGGCTCCGCGGTCACCGTGGTTGAGATGCTGCCGCAATTAATGGCCGGTGCCGACGCTGATCTTGTCCGTCCCCTGCAGCAGCGCATGAAATCCCTGGGCGTCCGGTTTCTTCTGCAGACACGCGTCGACGCGGTCACCGCCGAAGAGCGCTGCCTAATTGCGCACTTTGATGGGGACAAGGCTCCGGATTCGGAGGAATTTGATCGCGTGCTGGTGAGCGTCGGACGCCGACCGAATGGTGATCTCGTGGGGGCTGATGCAGCAGGGATCGCCGTGGACGACAAGGGGTTCATTGCGGTTAATGGGCAGATGAGAACCAACGTTGCGCACATCTTCGCGATCGGCGATATCGTCGGCCAGCCGATGCTGGCGCATAAGGCAAGCTACGAAGGCAAGGTTGCCGCGGAGGTGGTCGCAGGTCACCGCCGGGCGGCGGATGCGAGAGTCATTCCCTCGGTGGCTTATACCGATCCGGAAGTGGCTTGGGTTGGGCTGACTGAAGACGAGGCCAAGGCACAAGATCGGGCCTATGGCGTGGCCAAGTTTCCGTGGGCGGCCTCTGGCAGGGCGCTGGGCATGGATCGGGCCGAAGGATTCACCAAGCTGATCTTTGATAAGGAGACCGACCGCTTGGTGGGTGCGGGAGTGGTCGGAATGCACGCCGGTGATCTGATCGGTGAACTTGCCCTGGCCATTGAGATGGGTTGCGACGCGGCCGATATCGGCATGACGATTCATCCCCATCCGACCTTGTCGGAATCGGTGATGATGGCAGCGGAGGTTTACGAGGGAACGATTACCGATCTCTATCTGGGCAAATAGCCAGCCTTTTAAGAAAACACGCGCCATCCGAGCCAGATCAGGCAGAAGGCCACCAGAAAGATGAAGCCGGCCCAAGACAGTGCCATCAGGGCCCGACCGGGTCGATGCTGCTCGGGCATGAAGTCGGCCGTAATGACGCGCAGATTGATCCACGCAAGTATGGGGGCGGCTAGAAAAGAGACCGTGGTTGCAAAGTCGATCAGGGCTGTGAAGCTGTCGCCAAAATACAGAATGATCACCAGCGCGCCAATCGTCACAAACAGGAGTGCCGTGACGTAGCGACCACGGTGCAGGTCAAGATTCCGTCCAGTTCGGTCTTCCTGGGCCACGCCGCTGATTTCGATCATTGCCCGAATCACCCGCGGATAGGCGTCGGTGACGGCAAGAGTGGTCGAGAACATGGCGGTCAGCGCAGCGATGCTGATCAACGGGCGCGACCAGTCTCCCAGGCTGGCAGCGTAGAGATCCACCAGCTGACCGGAAAAGCCGACCGCCTGCGCCGATAGTGTCTGGCCACTGCCGAACATGACCAGCGCACCTAGAAGCAGGAAAATGACGGCGGTCACCGTGGCTCCGAGATATCCGAACCGGCAGTCGAGCACGGCGTGACTGACTCGGGGTTTGACGCCGGTCTGAGCGGCACGCTCCAGCGTCCACAGCGAATGCCAGGCGGCAACATCCAGAGGAATCGGCATCCAGCCCAGCAGCGCGAGCACAAACGCGATACCGGCGGCCGTCCAGATCTCATCGCTTGCGCTGAACAGTCCGGGTCCTGGCCTGTCCGCCGCACCGCCCAGGGCCACCATAACGGCCACCAGCGTCGAAATTGCCAGCGTCGCCACCACCAGCTTCATCAAACGGTCAAGCGCGCTGAAGCGGCCCAGAGCCAGGATGCAGATACAGGCAATCAGCACGCCGAACGACAACTGCGTGATCGTCGCATCAATTCCCAGAACCAAACCAGCCAGCCCGGCGGTCACGAGCGTGACGCTGGCCTGAATGATCAGCATCGTCGACAGGGTAATCAGGGCGAACAGGCCCAGCGCCCAATTGCCAAGTCGCTGATAACCGCGAATCAACGACTCTCCGGTTGCGGCAGCGTAGCGGGGCCCGAACTCGATGAACGGATACTTCAGGATGCAGGCGAGCACAACGAGTCCCAGAAGGCTGAGTCCGAACTCCGCACCTGCCCGCGTGGCCTGAACGAGATGCGAGACGCCGATTGCCGCACCGGCCATCAGCAGGCCCGGTCCGAATGTCGCGAAAAGCTCACGCAGGCGATCCCGATTCAATAAATCTGTCATCTCACTTGCAAATCAAATCTCGTTCTCTCTATCATACGAGCGATACCAAGCAGGCAGGCTTGATCCTGATCTGCATTCACAAACTGAAAGTTCTGCTTCGGGGAGAAAATCTGATGAAGAGACGCCTGGTACCGGCCCTGGGTCTGGCGCTATTGTGGCTTGCCGGCTGTGGTGGTAGTTCTGACGTGGATCGGGCAGTGCCGGTCAATCCGGCCGAGAAGCCTGACGGCGATCCGGCCACCGCGACCTTGACTGCGCAATTTGACCCCTCCAATGGTGTCCTGCCGTTCCCCAGCAATCTGCTGCGCTCCGGCTCTGCCGACCTAACGCTGAACATTCCCGTGGCGGATCCCACTGATTTCGGCGATCCAGCGGTCGCGATGAATGCTCTGGACGGGTTCAGCACGGTCGCGCCCTGGAGCTTCGGCTTCTCAGCGCCCATTGATCCGAGTACGGTGGTCCCGGGAAGCACGGTGCGCATGTTTGAAGTGCAGTTTGTCTTCGGAACCATCGCGGTTGAGCAGATCAATCGTGAGTTGACACCGGGTTTGGAGTATGTCGCGGTGCCCAATCCAGGCGATGCCAGCGGTGTCGTGATTTTGCCCCTGACCCCCTTGGCCGAGAACACCGGCTACATGGCGGTCGTGACCGACGGCATCCTGGATACTGAAGGCAACGCAGCGACCCCTTCACAGACCTACTTCCTGTCCAAGCGCACGGCGCCGCTGGTTGATGCAGCCGGTAACAGCACCGATCCGCTGTTGGACAACGCAACGGCCAGAGCGCTTGAGCCCCTGCGGCAACTAACCAACGCGCAGGAGTTTGCGGCCGCTTCGGTCGGGATTGACCGCGATGACATCGTGTTGTCGTTTACGGCCACCACTCAGGCGATCACGCCGGTTCTGAGCGTAATCCGCTCAATCCTGCGGCCAACTTCCACCCAGGTTGGTCAAGCCTGCGTCGCTCCGGGTGCTTGCCTGACCACGGCGGATGTGCTGCCGCCTGGTGCCTCACCAGGGATTGCCGATATTTATCTCGGCGTTGTCGAATTGCCGTACTTTTCTCCGGTCCCGAGTGCCGAGAATCCAACCGCGCCTTTGACCGGATTCTGGCAGGCAGAGCCTGGTGGCTACGTTCCGCCATTCGACGCGCTGGGCCTTGACCCGTCGTCGACGAACGTGACCGTGGCCAATCCGATTCCGGTGGAAACTGCGCGCCAGATTGCGCCCATGCTGATCACGGTGCCAAACGCCAATTCTGGTCGGGTTCGTCCGGCGGCAGGATGGCCGGTAGTCATCTTCCAGCACGGCATTACCGGGAATCGCAGTCAGATGTTGGCATTGGCCGATACGATGGCTTCAGTTGGCTTTGCAGTCGTATCGATCGATAAGCCGCTCCATGGCATTACCGATGTCACCAACCCGCTCTACGTCGGCAACACGCCGTTTGGCGCCATTGCGCAGGAGCGGACCTTCAATCTTGATCTTCAGAACAACGCAACAGGTGCGCCTGGTCCTGATGGAGAAATCGATAGCTCTGGCGCCTGGTTCATCAACCTTCCCAGCCTGTTGACCTCGCGCGACAATCTGCGCCAGGCTCAGGTTGACCTGTCATCGCTGGCGATCAACGTTCCGTTTATTGATCTTGATGCGGATGGCCTGGGAGATCTGGACGGATCCAACATCAACTACGTTGGCCTTTCACTGGGCGCGATGGCCGGGGTTCCGTTCCTGGCGGTCGAGCCGACGGTCAACAATGCTCTGCTCTCCGTACCCGGTGGTGGTATTGCGAACCTTCTGGCCGGATCGCAGACCTTCGGCCCGGTGGTGGAGGCTGGACTGGCCAGTGCAGGTATTCAGCCTGGATCGGCTGACTTCGCCCAGTTCCTTCTGGCCGCGCAGACTGTGGTTGATTCGGCTGACCCGATCAACTGGGGTGCTCTGACCGTTCAGACCAACAGCGTCGTCCTGCAGCAGGTTGCCGGCGACACCGTCGTCCCGAATGCCGTGCCCGGTGCGCCACTGTCTGGCACCGAGCCTCTGATCCGCGTGATGGGGCTGGATGCGATTACCCAGTCCACGCAGGATCCGATGGGCCTCCGCGGTGCGGTCCGATTCCTTCAGGGTAGCCACGGGTCGCTGCTAGACCCGACCGCAGCGCCGGCAGTGACCGCCGAGATGCAGGGCCAGGCCGCCAGCATGATTTCTTCGGGCGGGGCTGCTGTCGTGATCGGCAACCCTTCGCTAATCGAGACTGACTGACAGGGAGACGAACCATGAATCGCCAATCAAAGAATATCCGTCGGCAGTCACGCGTCATGCGACCCTGCCTGCTGGCCAGCGCGGTCGCCATGGCTTTGGCGGCCAACTCGGCAAGCGCCATTGATCTGAGTACCGACGAAGTTAGTATCCAGCTGGATACCACGATCAGCTACGGAGTGGGTTTCCGGGCTTCGGAACGCGACGATGATCTGGTCGGCAAGGCGTTTTTCAACCCGCTGATCGGGGCGGCGCCATTGGAGCAGCAGATCGCTGCAACCGGCCGCTTCTCGGCCAATTCCGATGACGGCAACCTGAATTTTGATCAGTGGGACCCGATCTTCAATCAGGCCCGCGTCACGTCCGAGCTTTCAATCGGCTACAAGAGCATCGGCGCTTTTGTCCGCGGCAATTACTTCTACGATTTCACCCTGACCGATGCGGAATTCCTATCGGATAATGCCAAAGACCAGGCGGCTGAGCGCGCGCGCTTGCTTGACGCCTACATCTACGGTGATATCGATATGCCGGGGGGACGCCTGCTCTCTCTCAGAGTCGGGCGTCAGGTGGTCAGCTGGGGCGAAAGCACCTTCCTGCCTGGTGGAATCAACACAATCAATCCGGTGGATATCACCGCGATCCGGACCGCAGGCGCAGAACTTCGAGATGCATTTCTGCCGTTGAACATGCTGTGGGCGAGCATGGACCTCACGCCGAATTTGTCGGCCGAAGCGGTAGTCATGTTCGAGTGGGATGCGGTTGAGGCAGAGCCCTCCGGAACCTTTTTCGCGACCAACGACTTCGCGACCGAAGGCGGCCGCTATGCGATGCTGAACTTTGGTTTGGTCCCGCAGCCGGTTCGCAACACGGATCTATACGATCCAGTATGTCGTCAGGGTCAGTTTGGCCTGAGCGATACCGGGCTTCCTCCGCAGCTGGTCGCTGTCGGATGCTCGGCCGCGTTCCCGCGTGCGGCACAGGACACCGAGGCGAGCAATTCCGGGCAGTACGGGATGGCGCTACGATACTTCGCGCCTTGGCTGAATGACACCGAGTTCGGTCTTTACTATCTGCGTTATCACAGTCGCTTGCCAGTGTTGTCCGGTCAGGCGGTGACCAGCCCCGATGTCACGACAGGCCAGGTGATTGTTGAGTATCCGGAAGACATTAACCTGTGGGGGCTGAGTTTCAACACCACAGTGGCTGGGTTCTCGGTCGGTGGTGAAGTCAGCTATCGCGATAACCTGCCGATCCAGATTGATGACGTCGAGCTTCTGTTTGCGGGTCTGTCACCGCTGAACGCGGCTTTGCCCAGCGAGTACGATCGCTTCCGCAGCCAGTTGGGTCAGTACGCGCCCGGTGAATTCATTCCAGGTTACGAGCGCCAGGCCATGTCTCAGGCTCAGGTCACTCTGACGCGTCTGATTGGGCCCAACAACTGGATAGGCGCCGATCAGGTTGCTTTCGTGACCGAGGTAGGTGCGACCAACTTCTGGGATCTGCCCGATCAGGATGTCTTGCGTTTCGATGGTCCGGGTACCGACACGGGCGGCGGTCCGTCTCGCCTGACAGGTGGCAATAGCCGCAACCCGGTGACCCTGAACGATGGTTTTGCCACGGCATTCAGTTGGGGCTATCGCCTGGTGATTGCACCGACGTACAACAACGTGTTTGGTACGCCGTGGAACATGACTCCGCGTTTGGCCTTTAACCACGATGTGCAAGGTGTGTCACCGGGACCGGGTGGCAACTTCATCGAAGGACGCAAGCAGGCAACGCTCGGGCTGCAGTTCAACTACCTGGCCCAGTGGCGTCTTGATTTTGCCTACAGCAATTTCTTCGGTGCCGGAATCAACAATCTTCTTGGTGATCGCGACTTCGTATCGGCTTCAGTCAGCTACTCGTTCTGATCGCCGTCATGGAGAGACGACCGGTTGCACCGAAAGCGATGCGGCACGTTCTGCCGGCACTATTGTTGATGGTGTTGGCAGGATGCGCGGTTCCGCCTGAATCCGAGCCTCCGCAAGGTCAGGTGTCTGAGCAGGCACTGGCCGAGCAGCGGGCAGAAGAGCAGGCTGAAGCCGAACGGCTAGCTGAACAAGAGAGGCTGGCCGAGCAGGAAAGGCTGGCGCAACAGCGCGCGGAGGACGAGCGCAGGGAAGCGCGACTCGCGGCAGCCCGTGAGGAAGCCGAGCGGCGCCGTTTGGCCGAAGAGGCTGCTCGACAGGCGCAGGCACGTGAGGAGGCTGCCCGTCAGGAGGCTGAGCGTCAGGCCGCGGCAGAGGCACAGCGCTTAGCCGAAGAGCAAGCCGCTGCTGAGGCGGCAGCCGGTGAGGCTGCTCGCCAGGAAGCCGAACGCGCGAGAATGGCCGCAGAACGTCAGGCTGCCGAACAAGCCGCGGCTGCCGAGCTTGCTGCGCGTGAAGCTGCGGAACAAGCTGAGCGTCAGGCTGCGGAGGAAGCAGAGCAGGCCCGACTGGCCGCTGAACGTGAAGCAGTCCGGCAAGCTGAAGCCGAGCGGATGGCTGCTGAGCAGCGTGCTCAGGCCGAGGCCGAACGCGTCGAGGCAGAGCGTGTAGCCGCAGAGCGGGCAGCCCAGCAAACCGCTGCACAGGCTCAATCCGACGCGCCGAGTTCGGGCTTCTATCCCGACGCCGTTTTGCCGCGTACGCCGGAAAATATCGCCCGCCTTGGCAACGATCTGACTCCAATGGGTTCAATCCGAGCGGGTGGAGCCGATGGTCGAATCCCGGAATGGGATGGTGGGATCACCCGAGAGGATTGGCCGGCCGGTTATCAGCCGGGTGAGCGGCATCTTGATCCTTTTGCCGACGATGAGCCGCTCTATGTGATTACCGGCCAGAACTATCAGCAGTATCAGGATCGGCTCTCTGTCGGTCAGATGGCGACTTTTGCCCGTTACCCCGACACCTACCGGATGGCGGTTTACCCGACACGCCGCAGTGCCTCCTTTCCGGAGTTTGTCTATGACGCAACCATCCGCAATGCCAGCACTGGGCGACTGATTGCTGACGGTGAAGGGGTCGCGGATGTTGCCGAGGGTTTCCCGTTTCCGCTGCCGCAGAACGCCTATGAGTTGATGTGGAATCACAAGCTCAAGCACAAGGGCACTGGCGGAACGCGCTATAACAATCAGGTTGCGCCAACTGCAAATGGCAGCTACCAGTTGGTCCGTCTGCGCGAAGAGTTGCTGGGTCTGTATTACATCGAAGGCAACACGATCGCCGATACCAACAACATCCTTCTTTATTTCTTCCAGGAGGTCGAGTCGCCGGCGCGTCTGGCGGGCAATATCCTGCTCGTCCATGAAACGCTCAATCAGTTGGAACAGCCGCGCCAGGCCTGGGTTTACAACCCCGGTCAACGCCGCGTTCGCCGCGCGCCAAATGTTGCCTACGACAACCCCGGCACAGCGTCAGACGGCTTGCGGACGAATGACATGACCGACATGTTCAACGGCGCCATGGATCGCTTCACATGGCGAATCGCCGGCAAGCGCGACATGTATGTGCCCTATAACGCCTACCCGATTCACAGCGGTGATTTGACTCCGGATGATCTGGTCAGGCCCGGTCATCTCAACCCCGACCATACGCGCTATGAATTGCACCGGATGTGGGTGATCGAGGCCGAGTTGAGACCGGAGTTCCGTCACATCAATGCTCGCCGAACCTATTACCTTGATGAAGACAGCTATCAGATCCTGCTGATCGATCACTACGATGGTCGGGGGGAGCTGTGGCGGGCTTCTGAGTCGCACGCGATCAACTATTACGATGTTCCGACTTTCTGGTCATCGATCGAAGTGCACATGGATCTTCAGTCGGGACGCTACATCGCCAATGGGCTCGACAACCAAGATCCCGTCAACACCTTCGATGTACCGCTGAGTCCGACCAGCTATACCCCGCAGGCCCTGAGAACCCGGGGCCGTCGATGAGGTCAACCCATTCATGTTCGGCTGCTTCGCCGACCCAACAGACTGGAGTTAAACATCCCATGAATCAGATACCGCAACGCACCGTTCTCTGGCAGAAGGCTGCCCGCAAGACCGCGCTGGCCGCCGTTTGTTTCGGCATGGCTTTTACAGCGAATGCCCAGGACGTGCCCAATGAGGAAGGTGAGTACATCATTCCGCGCACCGAAGCCAACATCGCGCGACTGGGCCAGGATCTGACGCCCATGGGATCGCTGCGGGCCGGCAACGCAGACGGCACGATTCCTGAGTGGACCGGCGGCCTGGGGCGCGACGACTGGCCGGCCGGCTATGAGCCCGGTGGCCGCCATCCGGATCCATACGCCGACGACGAGCCGCTGTTCGTCATAACTGCTGATAACTACCAGCAGTATGCCGACCAGTTGTCCGAAGGACACAAGGCGGCCTTCGAGCGTTATCCGGAAACCTTCAAGATGAACGTCTATCCGACGCGTCGCTCAGCCTCGTTCCCGGAACGAATTTACGAAATGACCAAGCAAAACGCCAGCACCGGACGTCTGGTTGGTGGCGGCGAAGGTGTGGTCGACGTGGCAGAGGGCCTGCCGTTCCCGCTGCCGCAGAATGCCTATGAGCTGGTCTGGAACCACAAGCTGAAATACAAGGGCACGGGTGGCGTGCGGTACTTCAATCAGGTGGTCCCGACTGCGCGCGGCAGCTACCAGTTGATCCGTCTCCGTGAAGAGTTCCTCGGTCTGTACTACGTCGAGGGCAACACCATCGAAGATACCAACAACATCTTGCTGTATTTCTTCCAGGAAGTTGAATCACCCGCCCGTCTGGCCGGGAATATCCTGCTGGTCCACGAATCGCTGAATCAGATCGAACAACCGCGTCAGGCCTGGATTTACAACCCGGGTCAGCGCCGTGTCCGTCGCGCGCCCAACGTGGCCTATGACAATCCCGGTACCGCGTCTGATGGTCTTCGCACGAATGACATGACCGACATGTTCAACGGGGCTATGGATCGCTTTACCTGGGAAATCGTCGACCAGCGCGAAATGTTTATTCCCTACAACTCCTACAAGGCCCACAGTGACGAACTCACGCCGGATGATCTGGTAACCCCCGGCCACTTGAACCCAGAACACATGCGCTACGAGCTGCATCGGGTCTGGATCGTCGACGCCAAGCTGCGGGAGGGCACGCGCCATATCAATGCTCGTCGCACCATGTATCTGGAAGCCGACAGCTATCAGATTGCCCTGATCGATCACTATGACCAGCGCGGCAACATGTGGCGTGTCTCCGAAGCCCACTCGATCAACTACTATGAAGTGCCGACGATCTGGGTGACGATCGAGTCGACCATGGATCTGCAGTCGGGTCGCTACATCGCCAACGGGATCGATAATCAGGATCCGGTCATGTCTTTTGATCAGGACCTGAGTGCTGGTGACTATACCCCTCAAGCCCTGAGAGTCCGCGGACGTCGCTGATTTGCACGGGCTGCCGATGCATCATGCAGAGCTGAGTCCGGCCACGGCCGGACCAGCTAATCTGCTGTCTGATCCATACGATTGGCCGACCAGATCCATTGTGTTTCTGATTCTGGTCCTGATGGCTTTGTCGGGTATGGCAGCGGCTCAGGATGTAGCGCCGCACCAACTGCCGTCGCCCGCGGTTCAGGCACCTCTGGCCGATGAAAGCCTGATCCTGCACGTCATCGAAACCCCACGGGGTCTGGTCGCCGTCGGCGAGCGGGGTCACGTTCTTCTCTCCGAGGATGGCGAGGCGTGGACGCAAGCCGAGTTCGTGCCAATCCACGCCACCCTGACCCGCGTGACCTATGCCGATCAGCGCCTTTGGGCTGTGGGTCACGACAGCGCCATTATTCATAGCTATGACTACGGCCAGACCTGGACTCTTCAGCATTTCGAACCGGACTGGGAACAGCCGCTGCTGGACGTCCATTTCTTCAATGGCGAGACCGGAATCGCGATTGGTGCCTATGGCTTGTTCATGCGCACTGAAGACGCGGGGCGTCACTGGGAAGTTTTGAATATGGCCGATCTCGTGGTCTCAGAGGCCATCGACTGGGAAGCAGTCGAAAGGGCCTTCTTGGAAGAGCGCGTGGGCAATGACAATCTGCTTGAAGAGGAGCTGCCTGAAGACGCCATGGACGAGTTCGGAATGGCCTTTGACCGCGGCTGTTATGAATTCATGGAGTGCCACCTCAATGCTTTTCTTGACATCGGGGATGGACGCCAGATGATCGCCGCCGAGCGAGGCTACGGATTCCGCTCGTCGGACGACGGCGAGACTTGGGAAAGCTTCCGTTTCCCCTATTCAGGTTCCATGTTCGGGTTGCTCTATATGGGTGATAACAAGGTCCTTGCTTATGGCTTGCGTGGCCATGTTCAGCGCAGCGATGACTTCGGCGACAGCTGGATGGTGCTTTCTACCGGCCTTGAATCCACTCTGATGGGAGGGACGGTGGATCGTCAGGGCCGTGCCCTGATGGTGGGTTCGGGTGCTGCGCGCCTTTGGTACGAACCAGAAACGGGTCGCTTTGATCTGACCGAAGACCGGCTGGGGAGCGACTATGCTTCGGTGCTGGTCACCCCGAATGGAACCACTGTTCTGGCGGGTGCTGACGGATTGAGCCATGAGTGAATCCAGTCGTTTTGCGCGTCGCGCGGCCGATGCGGTTTTTAGTATTCGTCCTCTGGTGCTCGCCATCTTTGCGATTGGCACGCTGGTCATGCTGTTCTTCCTGGCTCAGCTACGCGTCGATGCCGGCTTCCTCAAGCAGCTGCCGCTTGAGCATGAATACATGCAAACGTTCATGGAATATGAGCGTGAGTTCGGTGGCGCCAACCGGGTCATGGTGGCGCTCATGGCCGAAGACGGTGACATGTTCACCGATGAGTTCTTTGGCCGGCTAGAGGAAATCACGAACCGGGTATTCTTTATTCCCGGCGTTGACCGCGCCAGCGTCCGATCGATCTTTACGCCCAACGTGCGCTTCGTAGAGATTGTCGAAGATGGTTTTGCCGGTGGGAACGTCATCCCCGCCGATTTTGCACCTTCACCACAGGCCTTCGAGCGGGTGCGCTCGAACATCGTGGCCTCTGGAGAAATTGGTCGACTGGTGGCCGAGGATTTCTCAGGGGCCTTAGTCTCAGCCAATCTGCTTGAACTGGATGCGGCGACCGGAGAGTCTCTGGATTATCAGGATGTCGCCCGGCAGTTGGAAGCGATCCGGACGGACTTCGAAGGCCAGGGGTATACCGTTCATATCATTGGTTTTGCCAAAATCATCGGTGACGTTGCCGATGGCGCACGGGGTGTGGTCACTTACTTCGGCGTGGCCTTCGTGATTACCGCATTGCTGCTGTTTTTGTACTCGCGATCTGTCTGGCTTACCGTTCTGCCGCTGGTTTGCTCGGTGACTGCGGTGATATGGCAGCTGGGCCTGCTCAGCCTGCTCGGGTTCGGCATTGACCCGATGAACATTCTCACGCCTTTCCTGGTCTTTGCGATCGGGGTCAGTCACGGCGTGCAGATGATATCCGGCTGGAATGCCGAGAAGCTGTTTGGCGGAAACTCGCCTGTGGGACTGGCTCAGGACGGCAAGCCGCTCAGCGACATCAAGGTGATCTCCAGCCTGGATGCCTCCAAACGCACGTTTGCCCGCCTGCTCGCTCCGGGCTCGATTGCCCTGATCAGCGACACGATCGGGTTCCTGACGATTCTTCTGATCAATATTCGGATCATTCAGGAACTGGCCATTACCGCCAGCATTGGCGTTGCCGTGATCATCTTCACCAACCTCCTGCTGCTGCCGATTCTGCTGTCCTACATCCGCCTGCGTAACCCCAAGGCGTTTCGTGAGCGTCAATACGAAAACGGGAAAAAAACCGGCATTATCTGGCCGATCATTGCCAGCTTTACCCGTCCCCGGGTCGCCACGATTGCGGTCCTGGTTGGTGTCAGCCTGTTCGCCTTTGCCTGGATTAAAAGTCAGGACATGCAGATTGGCGATTCCCAGCCCGGCGTGCCGGAGCTAAGACCGGATGCCCGCTATAACCAGGACGCCCAACTGATCTCCGATCGCTTTGCCCTGGGTACAGACCTGATTTCCATCATTGCCGAAACGGTGCCGGGCGCTTGCACGGAGTCCTATGCGGTCATGGAGGCCATCGACCGGTTCTCATGGCGTATGGCCAACGTGGAGGGCGTGCAGCAGGTCGTCTCCTTGCCCATGGTGGCCAAGACGGTCAACGCCGGATGGAACGAGGGCAACCTGCGCTGGAAAGTTCTGCCGCGCAATGAGTTCATCATGCGCCAGAACCTGCAAAATATCGAGACCTCGACGGGCCTGCTGAACTCGGACTGCAGCGCCATGCCGATCATGCTGTTCACCACCGATCACAAGGCCGAGACCATCATCCGCGTGGTCAACGAAGTCCGTGAACTGCGTGAAGAGATCTTTGTTGAAGAACTGGATTTCCATCCGGCCGGTGACATCATGGATGATCTGGTCATGTCCGAGGATGAGCCGTGCGAAGAGTGCCTGCGTTTCCGTCTGGCGACCGGTAATGTTGGCGTCATGGCAGCGACAAACGAGGAAGTCGAAGCCGCGCAGCTGCCGATGCTGCTCTACGTCTATGCCGCTATCATCGTGCTCTGCCTGCTCACCTTCAGAACCATACTGGGGACCGCCTGCATTGTCCTGCCGCTAGTTCTCGTCAGCTACATGGCTTACGCTCTGATGGCCTATATGGGCATTGGCCTGAAGGTCAACACTTTGCCTGTCGTGGCGCTGGGCGTCGGGATCGGCGTTGATTACGGGATTTATATCTTCAGCCGGATGCGGGCTTTCATGCAGGACGGATACGATCTCGATGAAGCCTACCTTCGTACCCTGCGTCTCACCGGCAAGGCGGTTTTCTTCACCGCGATCACGCTGGCTGTCGGAGTCGGCACGTGGTTGTTTTCGGCCTTGCAGTTCCAGGCGGATATGGGCGTGCTGCTGGCTTTCATGTTCATCTTCAACATGGTTGGTGCGATGCTTCTGCTGCCGGCTTTGGCGCGCATGCTGCTGGTCTGGAAGCCGCCTAAGACCACCGCTGCCTAGACGTTACCTCTTGGGGTAGAAACGTGGTGCGGTGGCTTCAGGGCGTCGGCTGAAGCGTTTGTAGATCCAGAGATATTGGCTTGGGGCGGCACGAACACGCTCGCTCAGCCAGTCGTTGAATGCCGCCATGGCCTTGCCCGAGCTCTCGCTTTTCATGGATTCCGGGGCAGGCTGGAAATTCAGTGACCATCCTTGTCCGCGCTCCATCCGAATGGCTTCACAGAAAACAACCTTGCAGCCGGTTCTGTGTGCGAGGCGATGAACCAGCGTCATGGTCAGCGCGGGTACGCCGAGAAAAGGCGCAAAAACGCCGTCACCATGCTTGGGCTGAATATCAGCTGCGATCGCAACCG
>JAZBPR010000091.1:0-8762 GCA_036351735.1 Wenzhouxiangella sp.
AGAGCGCTTTCTGACCCGGCTGAAGCCCGGCGATCAGTTCATCTTCGCCGGACGCCTGCTGCGGCTTGAGCGCATTCGCGACCTAGTCGCCTGGGTCCGCCTGGGGCGCTCCGGGCGGCCGAATGTTCCGCGCTGGGCCGGCGGTCGACTGCCACTGTCCACCTTGCTGGCAGACAGCATGCTGGAACTGATGGCCAATAACCGAGCGAATCCGGGCACACCGGCTCTGAAAGCCATTCAACCGCTGCTGGATCTTCAGCGCCGTCAATCAGCCCTCCCAACACCTGAGACCTTGCTGATAGAGCAGACCTCCAGCCGTGAGGGCGCCCATCTCTATCTGTTCCCATTTGCCGGCCGTCTGGTCCATGAGGGTCTGGCCGCATTGCTAGCCTGGCGGATCGGGCGCGACGAGCCGCGCACCTTTTCCATGACGGTCAACGACTACGGCATTGAACTGGTCAGTGATCGCATTCTGGTGTTATCTGAAGAGAGACTTCGCAGCTGGCTGACGCTCGCCAATCTTGAAGCCGACATGATCGCCAGTCTCAACGCGGCCGAGATGGCCAGGCACCGATTCCGCGACATCGCCAGAGTCGCAGGCCTGGTCTTTCAGGGCTATCCCGGCAGACAGAAGCGCGTTCGCCAGATTCAAGCCTCCAGCGGCCTGATGTTCGACATGCTCAGTGAACACGAGCCGGACAACCTGCTCCTGGCCCAGGCCCGCGAGGAGGTCCTGGAGTCTGAGATGGAACTCAGCCGGCTGCGCGACACCCTGATCAGCATCCAGGCCCGTTTGTTGGCGATCCATCAGACCGACCGTCTGACACCGCTAGCTTTTCCACTCTGGGCAGACCGCTTGAGAGGTCAGCTATCGACCGAGGATTTTCAGCAGCGCATCGAGCGTATGCTGGCAACACTTGAGAAACCGCCCGCTCAGACAAGCCGGCGCGCGGATCTCCAGTCAGCTTCCGCCCGATGAGTGCCACAGTCGAACTGGGCGATCAAACACTACACCTGCATCCGGAGCGCGCCGCTGTCTGGCCGGATGAGCGCGCGGTGCTGGTGGCAGATGTTCATCTGGGCAAGGATCAGATCTTTCGAAACCAGGGCGTTGCAATACCTGCAGGGGTGCTGCAGTCTGATCTGGCTAGGCTCTCAGGACTGCTTGAAGACACCGGGTCTGAACGACTGATCGTACTGGGAGACTGGGTCCATGCCCCGCCCCGTGAAGGAGACCTTTGGCCTGAGGAAATCAGATGCTGGCGCCGTCAGCATCAGTCGCTTTCCATCGAACTGGTTGAGGGGAATCATGACCGGGCACTGGCATCATGGCTGGCTGAGTGGAACATGACAGCTCAGGGCGCCATTCTGCAGCTTGGGGGGTTGAGCCTGGTCCATGAGTGGCATCCAAGCTTGACCGGCCCCGGTGTCTCCGGCCATCTGCACCCCGGTGCAGTGATCCGCGCTGGCCACGACCGGGTGCGCTTGCCGGCGTTTCTCAAAAGCGCTGATCATCTGGTGCTCCCGGCCTTCGGTCGATTTACCGGTCTGATGGACTGCCCCGGCTTTCCTGCCCGCGAGCAATGGGTGATCGCCGAATCCAGAGTGCTGCCACTGCCTCTTACAAAACGTGCTTAAATACCGCACCGCCGCGTTGAGATCACCTCGCTGAACGAATCCCATGTCGCAGGCATCAACAAGCCTGAACTGTCTTTGCTTGCATCCGAAGACGTCTTCGAGGCCGCGGCCATGGGCCTGCTACGCCAGGGATGGTGGGTGGGCGATCAGGTGCTCGAACCCGAACTGCTCCGGGCCTTGCTGGCTAACTTGCTCGCCCTGCGTGAGGAGGACCGGCTTCGTCGAGCGGGCATCGGCCGAGAGTCGGATTTTCAGGTCAGACCGGATATCCGCGGCGACCGCATCCACTGGCTAAATCGTTCCAATCCGGTCCAGGCCGGCTTCATAGCGCAGATGGAACAGCTTCGACTCGCGTTGAACCAGCGCCTTTTTCTCGGCCTGTTCGAGTTCGAAGCCCACTTCGCCTATTACCCGGAAGGGGCCGGCTATGCTCGTCACCTCGACAGTTTTCGGGGCGCCTCAAGCCGGCTGGTATCCACGGTGGCCTATCTCAATACCGACTGGCAACCGGGCGATGGCGGGGAGTTGGTTCTGTATACCGAAACCGGCGACGAAATCGTGCAAGTCATTGAGCCCAAGGGCGGCCGGCTTGCCTTGTTTCTGAGCGAGGAAGTGCCGCATGAAGTGCTGCCCGCCAGGCGCGATCGCTTCAGCATCGCCGGCTGGTTTCGCATCAACGCCTCGGTACAGGGACAAATCGATCCATCACGCTAGCGGATCAGCCCTCGTCGGGCCGCTTGTCTTGTCCTTCCTCATCGCGATCTTCCTGATCCATGTCGGGATGTTCTGCGGGCTCCGGAAACCAGCTGTCACCGGAAGGTCCGACCGGAATCGGATCCTCGGCAGCGTCCCAATCGATATTTTCCGGATTCTCGCCCCAGTAGCGCCGCATTCTCTGCTCGCGCGAGCGCTTGTTTTCAAACTGGATTTCCAGGGTCAGCGTCAGTCGCCAGTCCGATCCGCGCTCCTTGGTCAATTCATCGAGCGGCCAAGCATATTCAGGCTGAATCTCGTAAAAAAGCCATGGCCGCGCGAACTGTCGACGAAGGCGCACGGCAATGAAATATTCTTCGACATCAAAATCAGGTCGTGTGTAGCCGAAGGCGCCGATTTCGGTTCGGAGTGCGGTGCGCAGATCAAGCTGGCGGTAAGCAATGGCAGACGTTCGCCAATCCACGCCTTCGGACTCTTCGGAAAACGTCCCCCGGGCTGATAAGCGGATCAACCGGTATCGGTTAGGCAGCCACTCCCAATCCAGCCGGGATGAAATGCCCAGTCCGTCCTCACGCTCCCAGAACGCCGTCTGGGTTGCCCGAAGCAGCGTTGTGGCCGTCAGACCCGTCACGTAGCGATAGCGGCCCCTGATGCGCGGGTTCAAACCACCGCTGCTGACCCGCACCGTGCCGTCCAGATCCAGCTGGGCCTGTTCCTGTTCGCTCGCGATAAAGCGCAAGCCCAGACGAGTCCGCTCATCGTTGTCTTCCACGCTGGGACCATCGCGAAGATCACCACTCAAATCGTCGTCACGACTGATCAGCAGACGCACGCGGTCCGACACGCGCGGCAATTCAATATTGGCCCTGACCCGCACGCCCAGACTCCAGCCTTCGGACTCATCCCACTGGAGCGCGTTGCGCAGACGAATAAAGGTACCTACCGGTGTCTCTTCCAGCGCCCGCGGATCGCCAAAAAAGCCGTCAAACCAGGCCGCAGGTTCACACAAGCGCTGGCTCATGTAGGCGTGCGAGCGATCCAGCCAGCTCTCCGGGCGATCCTGATCGTCGCGGCAGTGCAGTTCTATCAGCTGCTCCTGACGCTCCTGTCGGTCTTCCACCTCCGGCTCGGGCGTTTCTGCCGCCCAGGAAGACCCAGACCAGGCCTGCCCCAGCCATCCAGCAACAACCAGCATCGCTAAGCGTCGAATCATCCATCCGTCTCTCTAACAGGCCAAATCATTCTGCCTGATCAGGCCGGCTTGCGTCGACTCAGTAGCGCGACACTTGCTCCGATGGGCGGTCTTCGCGCCGGGCACGACCCAGCAGCAACGACAACAGCCAATTCGCGGCGTTTTGAACGATCACGTAAAGACAGGGAATAAGGAATAGCGTCAGGATCATCGCCGAAAGCAGCCCTCCGATGACGGCCATGGCCAGAGGCTGCATCAGATTGGCGCCTGACCCCATGCCGACCGCCAACGGGATCATACCGACCACGGTGGTGAGGTTGGTCATCAGAATCGCCCGAAGCCGGATACCGCCGGCCTCGACAATGGCCTCGTCCATCGCCACCCCGCGTCGGCGGGCGCGCTCCACGTACTCGACCAGCAGAATGGCGTTGTTGACGACGATACCGATCAGCAAAATCACGCCCATAAAAGCCGGCGCCGACAGCGGCGTAGCCGTCGCCCAGAGAATGGCAACCACACCGATAATGCTCAACGGAGCGGCCGCCATGATCACGATCGGGTTGGACAAGCGCTCATATTGCACAGCCAGCACCACGAAGACCAGAAAGCCAGCGAGCAGGATGACGATGATCATTTCCCGATCAGTGTCTTCTACGGTCTCAAACTGGCCGCCAAAAATCATTCCGTAGCCCTCGGGTAGGCCAACCGCGACGACTCGCGCCCGGATCTCATCCATGATGGCGCCGGCATCGGCAAGCTCGGTATTGAACTCTCCGGTGATGCGCTGAATGCGGACCTGATTTTCCCGCTCGATATTGGCTGGCCCGTCGCCCAAACGGAATGAAGCCACATCGGCAAGCTGGACCACGCGCCCTCCCGGCGCTGCAACGATCACCTGGCCCAGTGCATCCGGGTCACCCGTTGCCTCGCGCGGCAGTCGAACGCGGACATCGTATTCATCCGAACCTGTAGAGAAACGAGTGGGAACGGCACCGGTAACAGCCTCGCGCAGCGCACGACCGACTTCGGCCACATTCAGACCCAAAGCGGCCGCGCGTTCCCGATCCACATCCACGCTCAGCAACGGCGTGCGCTCTTCCTGGGCAATTTCCAGATCCTGAAGACCAACAACGCCGGTCAGGGTGTTAGCGATTTCCTTGGCAAGCGCCTTGAGAACATTCAGGTCATCGCCAACGATCTTCAGGTCCATATCAGTCCCGCTGGCACCGAAGTTCAGACCGGGAATGCGAGGCGGACGAATCCAGATCTGGGCATTGGGAATGTCCAGTGCCTGCAGGCGCTCGCGCGCCTCAACCACCCACAAACCGGCAGGCATGTCCGGACGCTCGGCCGCATCGGCCAGTACAACCGCCATTCGCGCCGTGCCTGGACGCTCAGAAACCACGCCACCGTGGAGATGCCCGCCCGACAGGGCAAAAACGCTCTCCACATAGGGCATGTTCATCAATTCCTGCTCGGTCAGGCGCGAGGCCCGATCGGTCTGTTCAGGCGTTGTGCCTGGCGGAAGAGAGATCCGAACGCCAACCTGACCATCGTCGAGCTGCGGAAGGAACTCGTTGCCCAGCTGATCGACATTCAAAACAGCCGCGACAAACAGCGCAACAGACCCGGCCAGCACCGCCCACCGAAACCTCAGCAATCCGGCCAACAGCCGTTTGTAGGCCTCAGTCAGCGAATTCACGCCACGATCGAACTGCCGGTAGGCCCAGGATCGATTCAGGCCCGAACGAAAACGCACCTTGCCAAACTGGGCTGCCAGCATCGGAACCAGCGTCAGCGCAACAGCCAGAGAAGCCACCACGGCAAACGAAATAGTCAGAATCAGCTCGCGGAACACCAGTGCCGCCATGCCGGTAATCAGCAGGAAAGGTGCCACGGCAGCCAGATTGGTCAGCGTCCCCGCGGTCATCGCCGAGATGACCTCATCGGCACCAGCATGAGCCGCCTGCTCCGGGCCCTCACCCAGACTTTCCTGATGCCGGGCGATGTTTTCCAGCATCACGATGGAATTGTCCAGCAGCAAGCCCACGCCCAAGGCCAGTCCGCCGAGGCTGATCACGTTCAGCGTCAGGCCACCCAGACCCAGCAAGCCAAAGGTGAACAGAATTGCCAAAGGAATGGACAAGCCGATGATGAAACTCTTGCGAAGTGATCCCAGAAACGCCAGCACCACGAGCATGGCCAGCCCCGCGCCCAGTAGAGCTGCCGCGGAAACCGCCTCTACCGACCCACGGACAAAATAAGCGCCATCCCGGGTCGCACGCCAGCGGATGTCTTCGGGGATGAAGCCGGACTCATCCAGCTGCGCCATCCGCTGATTGACGGCATCAACCACCTCGACCACGTTCGCGCCAGGCAACTTGAAGATAGACAGCTGTGTCGATGGCACGCCGTTAAGTCGAACAAACAATCGCTGCTCGCGAAACCCGTCAGAAACCTCGGCCACCTCGCTCAGGCGAATCCGCCGATCACTGCCCGGCACGGTAAGCAGCACATTGCGGATTTCATCCGGGCTAGCAAAGCGGCCATCGGTTCTGGCCATCACGTCGAACTGGGCTGAGGTGATATTGCCGGCAGCCACGTTGACATTTTCTCTGGCCAGTTGATCGGCCACATCGCGCAAGGTCAGGCCATATGAGCGCAGACGTTGCTGGTCCAGCACGATCTCGATTTCCCGAACCTGGCCGCCGGCCGCTTCCACGGCGGCGACACCTTGAATGGACTGCAGCTGTGGCACCAAACGCTGCTCGACCCAGTCACGCACATCACGGGTGGGTCGGGTTGGGGAGGAAAAGCCGGCCCGCCAGATCGACCACTCACCAGGATCCCACTTGCTCAGTCGGGGTGGATCGATATCGGCGGGCAACCTCTGCCGCGCACTTTCCAACTGGCGCGCGGCGTTCTGCAGCGCCACGTCCAGATCCACACCATGCTCGAAGATCAAGCTGACGTTACTGCGGCCTTCCGAGGCGCGACTGGATATCCGGCTGACGTTCTCTACCGACGACAACGATCGCTCCAGCACCCGGGTGACCTGCTCTTCCATCACCTCGGGAGCCACACCGGGATAGTTGACCGTCACGCGAACCAGTGGAAATTCGACTTCAGGCAGCAGATTGACCGGCAAGCGTCCGGCAAAAAACGATCCCATGAGCAAGACCACCGCTGCAATGGCCAGCGTGCCGACAGGACGCCGAATGGAAGCATGGGTGAGTCCACGGTAATAGCGTGTGCCGCGCGCCGGATCCTCTCTCATGACACGGGCTCTGATCCGAGCATGGTCACGACACGGACCTGATCGCCAGCCTTCATTTCTATCGGGTTGGCGACCACCACGCGCTCGCCCGCATCCAGGCCACCAAGAATCTCGCGCCAGGGTCCCCGGATGATGCCGGGCTCGACGACTCGTCGCTCAAGCCGATCCTCGGCATTGATCACCATCACGAAAAACTCCTGATCTGATTCGGCCACTGCGGCGGCTGGAACGGCCAGTGCATCGCGCTGCTCATCGACAAGAAGGCGGGCCCGGGCAAGGAAGCCAGGCTTGACCCCCATGGCCAGCGCTGAAGGCAGCTCAACTTCCACCGTAATCAAGCGACTATCAGCATCGGCGGCCGGAAAGACTCGCCGGATAAAACCTTCCAGCGCTTCTTCCTGATCCAGCGCATCGACATGGACGGCAACCGCATCACCCACCTTCAGGTTGGTGATATCCAGCTCAGATAAGCCCAACCGGACCACCAGACTGGACAGATCAGCGATGGAAAAAAGTGCTGCATGGCGAGAAATCGCTTCCCCCGGCTCAACGTATCGCTCAACCACCGTCCCACTGATACTTGAACTGACGGTTCCGAAAGCAACCCGAGTCTCCCAAAGATCAACGTCTGTGACCGCAATCTCAAGCTCGGCCCGGGCCGCTTCAAAGCTGGCCAGGTCCACATAATCGCGGTTACGAAGCTGCTCGAAGCGATCGAAACTGGCCTGACGCTCACTGAGTCTGGCGCGCGCACGTGCCAGCTCGGCCCGCTGCTCTCTGACGTCGATCCGGGCAATGACCTGACCTTGTTCTACCCGGTCACCCTCCTCCACCAGAACATCTGTCAGCACGCCCTCGGTACGGGCCGCCAGACGAATCGTTCGCAGGGGCTCGACCGAGTTAGAAACGGTCACCACGCGCGATAAATCCTGGGGTACTACTTCCAGCGCCTGCACGGGCAGCGCCCTGGGCTGACGTTGCCCAGCGCCCGCTGATTCGGGCTCAGCACCACAGGCTGAAAGCACCAAAGCCGGGAGCAAAAGAAAGAAAACTGTTTTCAGGTTCAACGGGTCTTATCCGACAGAAGCCGAAGCGGGCGACTTATCGTAAGCCCAAATACCTGGACCACAATTGATAGCCGTCAAATCCAGTTGTTGTTCGCCAACAATGGGCAGCAGGGCTGACTAGCGGCTCAGCACCTGAGCAATAAACGTATCCAGCGCCGCGGTGTAGACTTCTTCCGAATCCATAAACCCCGTGTTGTGCGAACCGCGGATCGTCAGAAACCGCTTCGGCTCTGGAGCTGTCGCATAGAGGCTCTGGCCATGACTGAACGGGACGATTTCGTCGTCCAGGCTATGAATCACCAGAGTCGGCTGCTGAGTGTCAGCAAGAAACTTTCGAGTATCCAGACGGATTCGAGCCAACCAGCGCGCCGGTAACCACCAGTAAAGGTCCTGTGCCATATCCGGTACGGACTTGAAGCTGGACTCCAGCACCAGTCCGGCGACTGAATGCTCAGCCGCCAGATACGCGGCAACGGCGCCGCCCATGGATCGTCCAAAAACCAGAATATCCTTCGGCCCAATACCTGCCTCGCGCTGCAACCAATCGAGGGCCGCTTCCCCGTCCAGATAGAGCCCCGCCTCTCCCGGCGCGCCCGAACTTTGGCCGTAACCGCGATAGTCGTAAATCAGCACGTTCAAGCCCAGATCGTGAAAGAGCCTGAGGCTGCCCAGGCGATGGGAGAGGTTGCCGGCGTTGCCGTGGTTGAAAAGCAAGGTCGCTCGGGCCCGCGGATGCGGCAGCCACCAAGCATGCAAGCTTTCGTTGTCGGAGGTCTGGATAAAGACCTCGCGAAACACAAGACCCATCTCGGCCGGCGTGGCGACAAGCTCTCGACCCGCTATGTCCGGCAGAAAGATCATTTTTGACTGAAAC
>JAZBPR010000092.1:0-2015 GCA_036351735.1 Wenzhouxiangella sp.
ATCGCCCGCGCCTAAGAGCGCGTTGATCAAGACCATGCCGGCGGCATCAGCACCGATGATCGCGGCTGAAATCATCAGCGCCGGAAACGCCAGCTCAACCGTCGCTGGGTCGGTCAGAAAAATACTCAGCAAAGGTTTTCCAAACAACATCACCACTGCACCGAGGCCGAGCCCCAGCACGGCAACGAACACCGAGGCGTTCCAACCCCACAACTTGGCGTCGGCCGGGTCTTTGCGGCCCAGCGCGTTACCGACCAGCGTTGCGGTGGCCAGACCAAAGCCAATGGCGGGCAGGATGATGACCAGACCCAGCGTCATCAACACGTTGACCGCGGCCAACTCGCGCGTGCCGATTTGCCCGATGATGATCAGAAGAGTCAGCATACCGGCAGCAAAAAAGAACTGCTGCAGGCTGGCTGGAAGTGAGACCTTGAGCTGGCTTTTGAGCATGGCAAGGCTAGGCATGGCGCGCAGGAAGCCCTCTGCGCGGGCGTGTTCCAGACCGAAGTAGAAATAGACGGCCAAACCCACATAGATCGACAAGGTTGTGGCCAGTCCCGCGCCCACCACACCCAGCGCCGGTGCCCCCAGGTTTCCGAAGATCAGCACCCAGTTCAGAAATACATTCACCGTATGCATGATCAGCAAGGTGATCAGGTACAGCCGGGTCATGTGGACCGCCGACCAATAGCCCCGAAACGAGAAATTCATCCCCACGGCAACCAGCGCGAGCAGACGAACCTGCAGGTACGGGCCTGCCTCAGCCACAACGTCGGGATCGGGATTGAGCAGCGCCATGATCTCCGGCGCCAGAAGAATCAGGGCCGCGGCCAGCGGCGTGCCCAGCAACAGGGCCAACGCCAAACCGCCGTTCAAAGGCAGGGCCAATTCTCCAGTAGCACCCTCTCCCAGTCGCCGGGCAGCAATGGCCTGCACGCCGGTCGACAGGCCCAGGATGAACGCCATGGACAGCCAGTTCGCGAAACTGCCAAGCCCCGTCGCCGCCAGTGCGGTGTCGCCCAGACGACCCACCATCCCAATGTCGACTAGGTTCAAAATATTCTGCGAAGTCATCCCGCCAATGACCGGAAGCGCAATCGCAAACAGTTGCCGACGTCGGGTTCGGTCGGGAAAAAGACCGGCGGTGGCAGCGATCACCATGGGCCTCGGTGGATTAAGGAGGAATCAGAAGTCACCCGGGCCATTGTGCCCGATGTTCAATTACAACCAGACTCAACGTTGATCAACGAACCGCCTCGATCCGCTCAATTTCCAGTCGGAAGGGCCCTTCCTGCCCATCGTAAATGTAGAACTCCAAACCCGCGACCCGGGCCGGTTGCAGGCGACCTTGAATCGGATTACCGAAGAACTGCCGGACCATGTCGGCAATCGGCGCGGTGACGGTGGTGATTTCCCCAGCCGTGGTCTCAAAACGGGTCCAGTAGCTGTCTCCCCGACCGCTACGGCTACTGGCGCCGATGATGTAGGTGCGCCCATCGCCGACAACCTGCACACGCAGCGCGTTGTAACCGGCCAGAGAGCCGACAGGAATGCGGGCGCGAATCGAAGAAAACCCACCGTTGTTACGCAGCGAGGTCTCGCCAGTGAAAACCAGACGCTCGTTTTCAACGTTCAGGTTGCCGGTCGACAAGCCACCCATTACGCCATCGAGCACTACTCGCCATGGTTCGGATTGGCTTGGATCGGAGAAATCGAAGAGTAGAAGCGATTCAGCCAACTCAACCGCCGTAATCTGCTCGCCAGCAAGCAATCGGTCGATCAGGGCACGGTAAGCCCATGCCCTCTCCGTGGCATCCGGAATGGCCGAACTGATCTCCAGCCAGTCGGACAGGTTGGCGCGCGCCTCGTCATCAATTCCCCAATCATCACTGGCGGCAACACCCTCAAGTGCCGTGGCATAAACCGCGGCACATGCTTCCGCGTTGCCGGCATTGAACAAAGGCACGCCACGTTCGATAGCGCTGCCCAGATAGCTTTCAAGATTTGGAGAGACG
>JAZBPR010000093.1:0-15065 GCA_036351735.1 Wenzhouxiangella sp.
CAATTACCGATATTACGTGCTCGATCAGCCGACGGTCTCCGATGCCGAATATGATCGACTGTTGCGCGAGCTCCAGGATCTGGAGGACGAGCATCCGGACCTGATCACCGAAGATTCGCCAACCCAACGTGTAGGTGCGCAGCCGGCAGAAGGCTTCGAGTCGGTCAAGCACAGTATCCCGATGCTCTCGCTGGCCAACGCCTTCAATGCCAAGGAGGTCGCGGAGTTTGATCGCAGGATTCGCGAGCGGCTGGATCTTGACGAGGTGACCTACGCGGTCGAACCCAAGCTTGACGGGCTCGCCATCGCGTTGCGCTACGAGCGTGGGCGTCTTGTTCTGGGTGCGACCCGGGGCGACGGCCAGCAGGGCGAGAACGTGACCAGCAATGTTCGGACCATCCGTTCGATTCCTTTGAGCCTCAGAGGGCAGGATCTACCCGAGGTGCTCGAGGTCAGGGGTGAAATCTTCATGCGACGTTCGGGCTTTCGGGCGTTGAACGAACGTCTGGCGGCTGAAGGTCAGAAGACGTTCGTTAATCCGCGCAATGCAGCAGCTGGCAGTCTTCGACAGCTTGATCCCGCAGTAACCGCAAAGCGGCCACTGCATTTCTATTGTTACGGTGCGGCAACGACCGAAGGCCTATCGGACACGCACACGGCGATTCTCGAGCAACTGAAAGAATGGGGCTTGCCGGTCAGTGATGCGGTCACTCGAGCTCAGGGATTGCAGGGGCTCAACGCAGCATACGAGCAATTCGTGGAGCTGCGCGACCGTCTCGACTACGAGATCGATGGGGTTGTCTACAAGCTGGACTCGCTGGACCAGCAGCGCGAACTTGGCTTTGTGAGTCGGGCGCCACGCTGGGCGCTGGCGCACAAGTTCCCGGCACAGGAAGAGATCACCCGGCTACTGGATATCGAAGTTCAGGTCGGCAGAACCGGTGCGCTAACGCCTGTTGCGCGGCTGGAACCGATATTTGTTGGCGGCGTCACGGTCACGAATGCCACCTTGCACAATGCCGACGAAATCCGCCGCAAGGATGTCCGACCCGGGGATCGAGTAGTGGTCCGGCGGGCCGGGGATGTGATCCCGGAGGTTGTGGCACCGGTACCGGGTGAACGCTCTGAGAGCTCCCGGCCGTGGCAGATGCCCAGTGAGTGCCCGGAATGCGGCTCCGCGGTCGAGCAGGTTGAAGGCGAGGCGGTGGCGCGCTGTACGGGCGGTCTCGTTTGTCCGGCTCAGCGTCGACGCGCAATCGAACACTTCGCGAGTCGCTCAGCCATGGATATTGAGGGGCTGGGGAGCAAACTGGTTGCGCAACTCGTGGATGCTAACTTGGTGCAAAGCCCTGCTGATTTGTTCACTCTCAAAGCGGAAACGCTCCAGCAACTCGAAAGAATGGGCGAAAAGTCGGCGGAAAATCTGGTCGCGGCGATCGCCGCCAGTCGAGAGACGACACTGCCCAGACTGCTGTTTGCCCTTGGGATCCGTGAAGTCGGTGAAGTCACAGCGGTGCAACTGGCCAGGCACTTCGGGACTCTGGAGGCCCTGAGTCTTGCCGATGCCGATCAACTGGCCGCTGTGCCTGACGTCGGTCCAGTGGTGGCCGGACACATTCTGGCCTTTTTTGCTGAGCCGCATAATCTTGCCGTGATTCGTGATTTGGCGGATGCGGGTGTTACGTATCCGGAGGAAACCCGGGTTGAGCCCCGGGAATTGCCCTTATCCGGATGCACCTATGTGTTAACGGGGTCATTTGAGACCATGACCCGCTCTCAGGCGCGCACGGCCTTGGAAGAGCAGGGCGCCAAGGTCACGTCCAGCGTGTCGAAAAAGACGACAGCCGTCATTGCCGGATCCGAGCCGGGCTCCAAGATGGACAAGGCAAAGGCCCTGAAAATCCCGACTCTCGATGAGGAAGCACTGCAAAGCCTGCTGGCCAAGGCGTGACCTGATGAACAATATCGTGCCCGGATGGTCTATACCGTTAAGAGATCGTTTAGGTGCTACTATATAAGCTGTATTGCAACAACTCTTTCAGGGCTGGAGGAGCACGACATGAGCGAACACATCAGAGAAATCCTGGTTCCCGTCGACGGTTCGGAAAACTCAATCCGGGCGGCAAAATTTGCCATGGAAATGGCTGGGGAAATGAGTATCGGCGTCCGCTTGTTCTATGTCTTTCCGGCCGCTTCGGTCGAAGTAATTGGCATTGCTGGCATGTCTCGCTCGGATATCGATCAGGCCGCGCAAGCTGCGGCACAAAGGGCCTTCGATCAAACCCGCACAGGTATCGGTGAGGCAATGATCGAAAACGTGACGCAGGAAACTTCGATTGGTGATCCGGCCGAAGAGATTATTCGCGTGACCGAAGACGACCACTCTGTGCTGGTTGTGATCGGCCGACGTGGTCTGTCGAGAATGCGTTCCCTGATGCTTGGCAGCGTCAGTGACAAGGTTCTGAGGCACGCCCAAAGCCCTGTGATGGTGATCACCTAGGCCGGCGGCAGAATCGACTGACAGAACGCCTGAGAAGACGATATGAGTCTCTCAGGCAAACATTTTTCTGGAAGAGGGCGTCCGCAGGGTCAAGCCCTTGAGTTCGACTCACCGGGTCTTTTTCGGCTAGCAACGCTGAAGGCCCGACTGGCGGTGGCTCTTGTGTTCGCCGTGCTGTTGCCAGCTGCCATCGCTTTGCCTTTTCAATATTTACTGATCAATCGGAATGCCGAGGAGGCTGCCCTGCAACAGCTGTTGCAGTTGTCGGCTGTACAGCAGCGTCGTGTCAACCGGGAACTCGCGCGTCTGATCGACGGGCTTGGTTTGGTGACCAGCAGAACCCAGCTTCGAATTAGTCTGGACAGGTTCAATCAGCAGCCCGACGCCACCGAGCAACGCTTCATTACGCAGATTCTGGATGATGCCGTCGGCTCGAATGAAAACATTTTCGGCGCTTCGATTTCAGACCTGAAGGGTGAGATCGTGTCCCAGACAGGGGCATGGAACTCGTCTGTCAACGGACTTGAACTGATGACGCACAGCGAGGGGGTGTCCTTGTTCCCCCATTGGTCCACGGGTTCTTGTGATGTCGAGATTAGGCTATCCGCGCCATTGATGCTGGATGAAAAGAGGCTTGGTCAGTTGTCGATGCAAGTCAAACCCGATGTCCTTATTGAATTGCTCACGGATTTTCCGGACCCCGGATTGCTTGGGGCCACCTATATTGCACTGAGGCGGCCCGACGGAGAGCGCTGTGCTTTGATCGGGCAGTTGCCCGAATCAGCAAATCCTGAGAATCAACTGCAAATGACCGAGTCTGCTCTCCTGGAGCGAATTGGGCCATCCCGCCCAAGTGACGGTGAGACGAGGCGTGAGAGTGATGGATCAATGTGGCTCGCTCTACCACTGGAGCATGATTTCGGGGATTTGGTTTTGCATTCCAATCCTCAACTCAAGAAGCAGCTTGCCGCATCCGTGATCATTGGATACGGGTTGATCGTTGCCGGGGTGGTTCTGATCAGCCTCGCCTTTACGGTATGGCTGGCGAGGTGGCTGTCGAAGCCCTTCGAGCATTTGTCAACGGCCATAGGGAGAGCGAACAGTGAACGGGGGCTCGCTGATTTAGACAGTCGCAATTGGCCTCAGGAGCTCAAAATCCTCACGTCTGCTTTAGCCGCAGCTTTTGAAAAACAGGGCAAATTGTTATCGGCAATGCGTCGTGAGGTCACGCGTCGGCGGGCGGCGCAGTCAAAATTGGTGGATCTTGCCAATTCGGACGAGCTCACGGGTCTGGCCAACCGGAGATTCTTCATTAAACGCCTGAAGGAATTACTGAATCAACCGGAGGCAGAGAAGGGCACCTTGTTGTATCTGGATCTGGATCGTTTCAAGCCGGTAAACGATCAATACGGTCATGAGGCTGGGGATCTTGTTCTAAAGGTGGTCGCCGAGCGCATTCAGAATGCCATACGTGGACAGGATCTGGCCGCGCGGCTTGGTGGCGATGAGTTTGCTGCTCTCCTGCTCGACAACGACGAAACGAACGTCGAGGCCCAAACCATC
The DNA here is from genome assembly GCA_036351735.1 of Wenzhouxiangella sp. Taxonomy (GTDB): domain Bacteria; phylum Pseudomonadota; class Gammaproteobacteria; order Xanthomonadales; family Wenzhouxiangellaceae; genus Wenzhouxiangella. The sequence goes on from JAZBPR010000093.1 coordinate 4,064, forward strand.
GCCGACCGCATCGAAGTAGCAGTCAGTCAGCCGATCAACTGCGGCTCGGCAACAGTCAGCGTTGGATGCAGCATCGGTGCAGCCCGTTTGAAACAAGGCAGGGAACTGGCAGCACTCTTGAACGAGGCCGACAGCGCGATGTACGCCGTCAAGCAACGACGCAGGGACAATCTGATCGGGGTCGAACGCTAGTCGGACAGTTCGATATCGACATAACCACATTCGATGGCCCGCGACAGCGCGCCAAACGCGTCACGTAGTTCCTCGAAGCGGCGACGTGCATCGCGCAGTTCAATGATCTTCGCGTCGGTGGGCAATCCGTCAGGGTGCGTCGACCCCAACTCCAGGGCTAACTGAAGATAAGCAGCTCGACTGCGGGCCACGAGCGTGGCGAGTTCCAGACAATACTGCTCTGTCAGCCTCGGGGTGTCTTCGTGGACCAATGCGCGATTGATCGGTCCGATCTCACGCTCCAACTCCAGCACAAACTGACGATGGCGACGAAGGCGGTATTCGTCATCGAACTGGCGATCTGTCATCGTTTTACCCTGCTCGATTGGGGTTCAATCCGTGATCATGCCCCATTCTTGGGTCCTCGTCCACCCGATGTGTTTGCTAAGACTTCAGATCAATTCGCCATGCCAGTTAGCAATCAGAAGAACGGAGTCGGTGTTGACTTGCAAATCGCACCATCACGCTGACCAAACGAGCGAAATTCAGGCGCTTGGCTTGTTTGCAGGCGTTGACCTGCCAGCCATATACTCCAACTCCCATCAATGCATCCTGAGGAGGAGCCAGCATGAAGAACAATCTTGACCCCACTTCGCCGGTCACCCCGGAACAACGCCGCCGCTTTCTGCGCCTGTTTGGGACCGCAGCGGCATTGCTGCCAATAACCATTGTTACCGGTTGCGGTAACGATACACCTGAAGCGCCCGCACGGGCTCAGCCGGCTGCTGCGCCTGAATCAAGCCCGAGCGAAACCGCCGCCGCTCCCGAACCCACTCCGATGCCAGAGCCAGAGGCGCCAACCGAGCCTGCTATGGAGGAAACCGCTCCAGAGCCGGCTGAGCCGGAAACCCAGATGACAGAATCCAGTAACGGTCAGATGCCCCCTGTCGACCCCAACGATGCAATGGCGCAGTCGCTGGGCTACAAGCATGATGCATCCGAAGTGGATGCTGCCCGATATCCGAACCGTGATCCCTCGCACAACTGCGCAAACTGCATTCTCTACCAGGGTGCGGCTGGAGAAGAGTGGGGTGGATGTCCTCTGTTCCCTGGCAAAGTTGTCAACGCCAAAGGCTGGTGCAGTAGCTACACCCCCAAGCCGGCCTGAAGCGTCTGATCGCCTCGTCCATTGGATGGGGCGAGACTAAATTCCTCGGCATCGCCTTCGCTGCCCTAAGAGGAGCTTCGCTTCTCGGGGCAGTTTCCTTCGGAGCCTCGCCGGTCGCACAGGCTCTGTTTTGTGACTTTTTGTGGGTCGACATGCACCGGCGATGCCGCGCCTTGGTCCCGCACCGCTGGCTAAGCCTGCGGTGCAACCGAACTAATCAGTGATTCGATACTTGATTTCGCTTGTAGTGCAGCAGCCGCATGCCACCGGGCATAAACAGGGAGAGTTCGTTATTGGCATCTTTGGTCGGGAAGTAGCACAGCTTCTCTTCTCCAAGGCGGTCGATCAACTGGAAGGCAGGCCCGTCACCGGGTGCCCCAGGGCAACCTTCACTGAAATGCATCAGTCCCAGATCGCCCGGCATGCCATCGTAGATGCGTTCATGCAGGCTCCCGTGGATGAGGATCTGGGATTTAGGATCCTCTACCGACGTCCATAGCCCCTGCATGGCGGCCCGCATGGCCTGATACTGGTCCGGTGCCGTCCGCTCATAGTCGCGGATTGTCACGATGGCTTCTGTGCCGGAGTAGCTGATCATGTCTCCCGAAATGCCCATCGCGACATTCGGTCCGAGAGCATCCAGCGCCTCTAAGGTACTTAGCGGGGTAGGGCCATAGGAGGAGGCGACATAACTCCAGCCATTGGCAATAAAGGTACAGCCCATGCCGGCGTCATAGAAGTCGCAATGGCTTAGGAGCCCCGACACCGAGTAGGGCTCTCCGTGGGTGCCCGGAGGCGCCATACCATCGGGTGCCTGTTCTGGTGCAGGCGCAGGGCTCGCAGCGGTGACTTCCGTCTCTCCTGAGCCCTGCGTCAGGTTCATGGTAAAGCTGGTGCGACCGGCAAGCTCGATCTCATTGAACGCGGTTTGCTGGTAGCCGCGATCGGGGCAATTATCGTCACCGACAATAGTGAACTCCTCAGAACTGGTGCAGAAAAAATAGTTTTCATGCGGCCAGGTCAAACCATCCGCGTCGGCATGCCAGTAGTAGTGCGAGAGGCTGAGGTCACCGCTTACCACCGTTTTGCACTCGTCAGGCGCAAGGTTCCACCAGCCCTCTGACGTCCAGCCCTTCTTGCCCTTGTAGCCTATAGCGACGGAAGCGGTGGCATCCGTCTGGTTGCAGAATGCCAGCTCAGCCGCTGCCTGATCGGCTAGCACGAGCAAGGGCAGGCTAAGGAGAATATGCTTGACCATAATGCTTCGAAATCTCGAGTTGGTAAGAGCGGAGGATAGCCAAGTAGGCTGGAAAACCGGGGCCAGCCAGGCGGTGACGGGGTTACGCAATTGAATTTTGGGCAAAACAAAGCCCGCGCGAGGCGGGCTAAGTTCTTGATTGTCTTGGCTCCCCGGGTCGGACTCGAACCAACGACCTAGTGATTAACAGTCACCCGCTCTAACCAACTGAGCTACCGGGGAATTAAGCCGTCAATTATCTCGAAACTAAGCCAACTGGTCAACCACCAGAAGCAAAGATTTCACGCTAGTCACCAAATTCATCAATGTAGTCCTCAATTGACGCCTTGACGACCTCGCTGGCGTGTTCGTGACCGTAAATCTGGTCGATATGGGTGGTGGTCTTTTCTCCTGGAAGCAGCTTATAGGTCAGGAAATAATGACGAAGTCGCTCAGCCAGGCTTTTGGGCAGCTCGCTGATGTCTTTTGCGTCACCCCACAGCGGGTCGTTTTCAAGAACCGCGACAATCTTGTCATCCGCTTCCTCGTCGTCGATCATCTGCAGTCCACCAATAACGCGAACATTGAGCAGGACCTCGGCTCGCGTAATTGGTCGTTCGGAGAATACACAGATATCCAGCGGATCCCCATCACCACGCTTGGCGGCCGGAATCAGATTGCCAACCCGAGGCCCGCAAAACGTCCGCGGAATAAAACCATAAAGGGTAGGCGGCTGCGACGAGGTGCGTTGAGGACGATCGACCCGCAAGTAGCCGGTTTTCTTGTCAATCTCGTACTTGACGGTATCGAAAGGCGTGATCTCGATATAGGCATGAACCCGATACGGGGGCTCTTTGCCGACTTCAAGTCCATGCCAAGGATGTGGGCGCCAACGATAGAACGGCTGAGGGAAAGAGGGCATAAGGAATTTCCGGAAGACTAAAGTTTCGAGCCAGAGTATAGCCGCCTTTATTGGGCGATCAGGCGATAGGCGGTTTCGTGAAGACTAGAGATCCCGGCGTTTTTGAATTTGGGGTTGTCTTCAAGTGCGTCACGACGCTCTAGTGGCTCCACATCAAAAAGGTTGGAACCATCGATTTCCTCAAAAGCAACTGAGAAAGGTGGGCCATCTTTCAGATTTTGTTCGTATTCTAGAGTGACGAGCAAGCCGCTGGCCCCGACTTTCAGGCAGCGGCGAAGGTGTTTAAGATATCGTCGCCGCATTTCGGTGGGTAGTGCGATGAGTGCAGCCCGGTCATAGAAAAGCCGAAATCCGGCGTCCGGGACGTACCGGAAGAAATCCCCTTGCCAAAGTTCGAGCGTTTCGGCCTGGTATCCCGGTAGCTCGTGCTTTGAGCTTTGAATCAGCTGAGGCTGGCGTCCCCATTCTTTGAAGAAGTCCCTGACAGCAATGCTGTTGAGTTCGATTCCGGTCACCGGATGCCCACGTTCCTGCAGCCAGGTCATATCGAGCGATTTTCCGCATAGCGGCACTAAGACGGGTTCGTCCGGGTGGTGAGTCAAGGTAGGCCAATGCTCGGCAAGCGCCCAGTGCGCGTTGGGAGTATGGAAGCCGATTTGACCGCGTTCCCATCGTTGATGCCAGAAATCATGCTCCATGCGTCGATTCTAACTGACTTCCCGCTTTCTCAAGACGTCCAATATTTTACATAATATACATTATGCGAACTAACAGCCGCTGCAGCGAAGCTGGGGGAGCATCGCTTTCAATGCAACAATTCGTAACCAAACAGAACTAGCCCCTTCTGCTTGCCATCGCTATGATGCTTGAGATGTCTAGCCAGCACGTTCTTATCATTGATGATGATCGCGAGCTCTCTGAGATGCTGCGAGATTACTTGGTGTCGGATGGCTGGCAAGTCGACGCGGCTTATTCCGGCACCACGGGTCTTGAACTAGCGCTCTCGGGCGAGCATGATCTAGTCGTGCTAGACATCATGCTGCCTGGCATGAACGGTTTGGAAGTTCTCCGCCAGCTCCGCAACAAGAGCCAGATCCCCGTCATCATGCTGACCGCACGCGGCGATGACACCGATCGCATCGTTGGATTGGAACTCGGGGCTGACGATTACCTGCCCAAGCCATTCAATCCTCGCGAACTCAGCGCCAGGCTACGGGCCATTGGGCGGCGCACTGCTTCGAATGCGCATCCCTCCAGAATCCAAGTTGGCCATCTTGTTATCGACCATGAGCGCCGTGAAGCAAGCATTGGCGGGCAAGCGCTTGGTTTGACTGCCGCTGAGTTTGCACTATTGAGCGCGCTTGCTGAAAATCATGGTGAGGTTGTGAGCAAAGATGAACTCGCCCGGCTGGCGCTGGGGCGGGAGTTGCAGGCGATGGACAGAAGTGTCGACACGCATATCAGTCGCTTACGAAGCAAATTCCCACAAAGTCAGTATGGTCTGGTTGAAATTCAGGCGGTTCGCGGCCGCGGTTACGTCCTGACAACTGTAGCGAGCTGATGCCGCTTTATCTGCGAATTTTTCTCTCGTTCTGGGCCGTGATCCTCTTGTCGCTGTCTGCGATTATTGTCCTCAATGTGCAGTTGGAGCAGGCTCAACAGGCCGAAAGTGTTGCTGACGAACGGGTCCAGCGCTTTGCCGAGAATCTAGGAAGAAGAGCTCAGATTGTTCTTGATCAGGCCGGTCCGACTGCATTGGCCAAATGGGCGGCCGATGACCAGCGCAGACAGCGACGGTCTGTGGTGCTGGTCATTGAGGAAGGTGGGTCGGAACTCCTTGACCGCCCTATTCCCAGACCGCTCCGGCGAAATTTGCAGAACTGGGCTGAACTTGACTCTGCTCAACTTGCCGAAATTTCCCGGTTCCCTGTCCACGTCGTTTCAAATCCGCGACACGGGCAGTTTTTACTGATGGTCACCCCGCCTCCTCGGCCATTGATGCTCCGAGTGGTTGGCCCACTCGGTCCGTGGGGTCTGTTGCTAGTGGCCGCTACATTTAGCGGGCTAATCTGCCTTTGGCTGGCAAGGAGTATGACCCGGCCGATGCAGGAACTGCGCTCTACCGGTGAGGCGCTTGGACTGGGTAAGCTCGATGCCCGTATACCCGATATCTACGCCAAGCGTTCCGACGAACTAGGTGATCTGGCGCGTGACTTCAACCGGATGGCCGATCGGCTTGAGCGTTTGATTAACGGTCAGCGTCAGCTGGTCCGGGATATCTCACACGAGCTGCGTTCCCCGCTGACTCGTCTTCAGTTAGCCTTGAGCCTGACCGAGCGGTCTGAAAACGAGAATGATCGTCAGCGTCGTCTCCGACAAATGGAGACTGAGATACAAAGATTGGACGATCTCATCGGTCAGATTCTGCAGTTCTCTCGGCTCAAGGCCCAGACTGAGCTCCCAACAGAATCCATTGATCTGCTGGCATTGTTACAGGGCCTGATCGATCAGGTCCGGATTGAAGTCGAGTCAAAGCAGTTAAACATCGCGCTCCGCTCAGCTTCCGGGGTCGAGATTCAGGGAAATCGGGAATGGCTGCAAAGAGCCTTTGAGAACGTACTTCGCAACGCGATTCGTCATGCACCGTCCAACTCTGAAGTCATTGTTGAAGTGACTTCGAGGCCAGGGAAAGATGTGGAGATCGCAATCAGCGACTGCGGGCCGGGTGTACCAGAAAGTCAGCTTCACGACATCTTTGAGCCCTTCGTGAGGCTGAGTCCTGAACGCAGCGAACAAAGCGCTGGCGGTGGCGTTGGGCTGGCCATTGCGCTCGAGGCCGCGCTTCGGCATGGAGGCCAGGTCACGGCGCAAAACAGGCGGCCCAGTGGGTTGCGCGTGATCTTTACCCTGCCAGTTTAGCGCCGCGTAACGTTTCGTGACACTTCGTCCCCGATCTAAACCCCTCTTTACACAGACAAGGCGCAGAATCTGTTCCAAGCTTCAAGCAGTTCGAAGCGAGATAAAGTTGAAACCAACAATCCTCTTTTGGAGAGAGTACTTATGAACACATTCGCCCCTGTGAAAAAAACCCTTCTGGCCCTGACCGTTGCGGCCGCCCTTGGATTGTCTTTCTCAGCCCTGGCCCAAAACGAAGGCCAGCGCGGCCAGCGTCTGGCTGAAGAACTTAACCTGACCACCGAACAGCAAGCTGAGATTGACAACCTGCGCGCTGCGCATCGGGAAGGCATGCAAGCGTTGCGCGCCGAACGTCAGGAAGCAAGAGCCGCACTCCACGAAGAAATCCGGACTGTCTTGACCCCGGAGCAGGCAGAAAAGTTTGATGCTATGGAGCATCGTCGCGCTGAGCGTCGACAGAGCGCCATGCAAGGTGGCCGCGGCCGCAAAGGTGATTGCCAAGGAGGACGGCGCTCGCAAGGCTGAGGTCCCTTCAATAGTGCAACCGCGACCCGGCCTGACTTTCTAAAGGCCGGGTTTTGCGTTAGGGGTGTCGATTTTCTTCCACGGCCTATATGAGAGCATTAGCTTAAGCGCACTTGAGAGACCCAGAGGTCGCCATCATGAGATTGATCCAGCCATCCTGCCTGCTCGCTACGACCCTGATTGTCACGACGGTTTTGTCGGCGTGCTCGGCCTCTAATGACCCCAATGCATCCGGGCACTCGGCGCCTACGGTTGAACCAGAGGTGGTTCTCGGTCAGGTTTCCTGGGATGACCATCCGGATCGTCCCGTTCACCGAGTCAGCTGCGCGTTCGAAGCGCCCTTCTACCGCTTCCGGGCCGAGGGGCATGGTTTCGAGTTGGCCGTAGGATTCTGGGGAGATGATGCGGAAAGCACCCAACAGATCGACTTTCAGCAGGCCGATAGCATTGAACTGACCGAAACCACGGCCGAAGAGGTGATCTATCGTTACACCACCCTGCGCATTCTGCCCGAAATGGGCGTCGTCACCGGTTCGGCCGATAAGGTCGAGGGTTCGACAAGGCTGCGACCCACCAGCCTGGCTGCGTTAACCGAATACGGCGATGGAGTGACGGTCGACTTTGAGTTCGCCTGCCCGACTAGTGCACAGGCTCAATCCGCAGAATCTTGAAATCGAAGACTGCGTACAAAATGCCAATGACCGGCACCAGCAGCAGGAAAAACGCGTAAGGCGCATATTGCAGCGGGCTGACACCCAGAACGCCGAACATGTATACCGCACAGGTGTTCCAGGGAATCAGCGCCGATGTAATGGTTCCGCCACCCTCGAGCGAGCGCGACAAGACCCTGGGGTCCAGGTTACGGTTACGAAACTCTGCCCTGAACATCCGTCCTGGCAGGACAATCGCCATGTATTGGTCGGCTGTCATTATGTTTGTCCCGAAAGCCGTCAGGATGGTGGTTGTGATCAGCGATCCCGTGCTCTTTGCCCATCCAACAATGGCGATCAGTAGTTTGCGCAACAGGCCCGTACACTCCATCACCGCGCCGAAGGTCATCGCACAAAGAATCAGCCAGACCGTATTGAGCATGCTCGACATCCCGCCACCACTCAGGAGGCTGTCCAGATCTGCGTTTCCGCTGGAAACCTCAGTCCCGTCCGCCAGCGTCAGCCAGACAACCTCCAGGCCAGCCAACCAGCCCTCATTTGACGCCAGCGCTGCGATTCGTTCCGGTTGAAAGATGAGTGCCCAGACCCCGCCCAGCAATGCCCCCAGAAAAATACTCGGCAGCGCGGGAATTTTGGCCATTGCCAGGCCAAACAGCACAAGCAGTGGTACGAGCATCCAGATGTTGATCTGGAATAGCTCCTTGAGCTGGGCTTGCATGGTGATCAGTCCGCCACCGTCGGCAATATCTCCCTTTCCGTGTCCGATAAACAGATAGATGACCAGCGAAATTGCCATGGCCGGTAGCGCGACCCAGGCCATGTAGCGGATGTGCGCAAATAGTTCAGTGCCAGCGACTGCGGGTGCCAGGTTGGTGGTGTCAGACAGCGGTGACATCTTGTCGCCGAAATAAGCACCGGAAATGATTGCACCCGCAGCGATTGGCAGTGAGAGATCAAGTCCAACGGCCACGCCCATCAAGGCCACGCCGATCGTCGCAGCGGTTGTCCATGAGCTGCCAATCGACATCGAAACGATGGCGCAGATCAGACAGCTGGCTGCATAAAACCAGGCAGGATCAAGCAAGGCGATGCCGTAATAGATCATTGTCGGCACGATGCCGCCCAACAGCCAGGTGCCGATCAGGGCCCCAACCATCAGGATGATCAGAATCGCTCCAAGCGCGATCGAAATGCCCTCGGTAATGCCGTCCTGAATCTCTTCCCAGCGATAACCATTCGAGAAGGCAACCAGTGTGCCGATTGCGGCGGCGACCAGCAGCGCAATCTGGTTTGGGCCATAGGATGAACTGTCCCCGAACAGCCACACCGAAACAGCCAGCATGGCTACCAAGGCCGCCAGTGGTAGAAGAGCCTGCAGGTAAGTTGGCTCGCGCGTGTCTGAAGTCATCGCCGAATACTACACCATGCATTGACTTTGGCTAGCTGGATTCAGAATGGGTTGACGGTTGTTGAAGTAGTGTCGATACAATCGCAACCGAACCAGACAACGCCGAGAGAGATCATCATGACCATCATGGACCGTGTGCTGACCGCGGGTTTCCGCCATAACAGCAAGCGCCTCACCAAGTTCGACGGCATGACGCCCAGCGAGACCCTGCCGCCGCCGGACACCTCGCGGACCTACATGCTGTACTTGCATATCCCGTTTTGCGTGGTGCTGTGTCCTTTCTGCTCGTTCCATCGGGTCTGTTTTAAGGAGGACAAAGCGACCAAGTATTTCAATAGCCTGCGGCAGGAAATTCGCATGGCACATGAAGCAGGTTATCGCTTCGCGGACATCTATGTCGGGGGCGGGACGCCCACCGTCATGCCGCGCGAACTGGCTGAAACCCTCGAACTGGTGCGCAAGCTCAGTCCAATCAACAGCATCTCGGTGGAAACCAATCCAGACGACTTGACACCGGAAACCATGCAGATCGTGCGAGACGCGGGTGTTACGCGGTTGTCAGTGGGTGTTCAGAGTCTGGACAACGATCTGCTCAAGCAGATGGATCGGTATGAAAAGTACGGCACGGCTGAAAAGGTCATGAAGGCGCTCGAACAGGCCAATGGCTTTTTCGAAACGCTCAATGCCGACATGATCTTCAACCTGCCCAACCAGACCGACGAGTCGCTGCTGCGCGATGTGGATTTGATTACGCGCGAGCTGGAGATCACCCAGACCACCTTCTATCCCTTGATGAGTGCCGAGAGCACCATGCGCAAGATGCTCAAGATGATGGGTGAGGTGGATTTCAACCGCGAGGGCCATTTGTATCGGCTCATTCTTGACGCCCTGCCCGACTCCTACCGACCCTCTTCTGCCTGGTGCTTCAACAAGAAAGGCGACACGACCGATGAATACGTGATCGAGAACGAGGAGTATTTGGGGCTGGGTTCGGGTTCGCTGAGCTATCTCGACGGCATCCTGTACTCAAGCACCTTCTCGCTGAATCACTACAACCGCCAGATCGCCAAGGGCAACTTCGGGATCAGCCGAAACCAACCGCTGACCTCGCGGGACCGACTGCGTTATTTCATGCTCATGAATCTGTTCGGGCTGTCGCTGGACAAGCAGGTTGCCGAGAATAAATACCCGGGCTTCTTCCGCAAGCTGGCCCCTGAGATTCTCGGGCTGAAAATGATGGGTGCAGTGAGGGACGAAGGCGATAAATTGGTGCTGACCCGTTACGGCATGCGCGTGTGGATCCTGATCATGCGTGAATTCTTTATGGCGGTTTCGGATTTCCGCGATCTCATGCGCCACGCCATCAAGGAAGAACTTGACGCGCCAGGCCCCCTGCAGATTCGAGTGCCGACTCCGGAACTGCGACCCCCCGGCGCCTATTAATAGCCTTTCATTCACCTACTTCAGTACCCGGCGGCCAAATCGGCTCCCGGGTATTTCTTTGCCTTCTAAACGCCATTAATGCATCTAAAGTATTGTTTTTATTAGTTAAGAAAAAACTAATTGATGTGCATCAATGCACAACATCTCCGACTTTGGTCTTATAGCGTCCGAGCGTTTGATTGATCCCCGATCAGTTGGCGCCACCGGAATGATCCGGACACGCCTTGATGATGACTATGGAGATGGCGGAATGACTACAGCAAATGGAAAAGGGATGCATCGCAGAACATTCCTTGGTGGAGCCACCGCAGCCAGTATTGGCGCGGTATTAGCCAGCAAGGGTTGGGCCGATGCCTCGAAGTTTTTCACTGACACCCAAGTGGATTTTGAAGGCCTGAAACAGGCTGGATATGAAGTACGGCATAGCCTGTGCTTCCAGTGCTCGGCCAAGTGCGGCCTGACCGGTCTGGTCAAGACCGATGCGCCGGCTGACGGCAAAAATTTCGTCATTTTTGGAAATCAGAATCCTGAGCATCCGCAG
>JAZBPR010000094.1:0-2883 GCA_036351735.1 Wenzhouxiangella sp.
CCCCCTTCGACTCAGTGTAACCATGGCAGACCAAGAGAGTCGGGCCTTTTATGTTGTGGTTCTTCACGACCTTACCGAAGCAAAGGCTGCGGAGAACTCCCTGGAGCAATTTAAACACACGCTTGATAACACACTTGATTGCGTATTCATGTTTGATGCCCAAACCCTGAAGTTTTTTTATCTCAATCAGGGGGCGATAGATCAACTGGATTACCCTAGAGATGTGCTGTTGAGTATGACTCCGGTTGATATCAAACCTGAGTTCGATGAGTCCCGTTTTCGTTCAATGATCGCACCACTCCAATCCGGGGAAACACCGACCCTCAATTTTGAGACCTTGCACCGGCGCTCTGATGGCAGTGAGCTGCCTGTCGATATCAAGCTTCAGTATATGGAAATGCTGGATGGGACGGCCCGATACGTTGCCATTGTCAGAGATATCACAGAGCAGAGGGAACAGCAGAAAGCACTGAAGCGGATGGCCCTTTACGATTCGCTGACCGATTTGCCGAACCGTCGCAAGATTTTACGACACCTTGAAGACGCGATGGCTGTCTGCAAAGCGAGAAACAGTTTCTCGGCTGTCCTGCTGATCGACATCGATGATTTCAAATCGATAAACGATACTCTCGGGCATTGGATTGGCGATGAGATCCTTGTTTCGGTGGCCGATCGTTTCAAACGCGAAGTGCGCTTCAACGGTCGAATAGCGCGACTGGGGGGTGACGAATTTCTGGTGGTGCTCCATGATCTGGGAGTTGATCGAGGGGAAGCCGTCAAGATTGCTGAATTGGTTGCGGACCGTTTGCTCGCACGGACGCTAGAGCCGTTTGCCGACCTTGAGGCGGGGGTAAAACTCTCGGCTAGCATAGGCGTGCTCGTTTTTGATGGAGAGGCGGAGTCGACCAGCGATCTGGTTCGAAAGGCCGATATCGCCATGTATGACGCCAAAACAAAAGGCAAAGGACGAAAGAGCTTCTTCGACGATCCGATGCAGCAGGCGTTGCTCAAAGACCATGCCTTGGTTCGTGATCTGACGCTAGCGCTTGAAGCAGGCGACCAAATTACTGCCTGGTTTCAGCCAAAGGTGAATCGACACGGCTCAATCTGCGGCCTTGAGGCGCTTGTACGCTGGCACCATCCGGAGCAGGGGCTTTTGACGCCGTGGCATTTTATTGAAACGGCCGAGCGTAATAACTTGATCGCCGGCCTTGGAGACAAGGTTTTGCTCTACGCCTGCCAGCAAATGGCGCTGTGGCACGATAAGTTGGACATGCTTGATTGTCCTGTCTCTGTAAATATTTCCCAGAAGCAGCTTGCCATGCAGGACTTTCCGGAACGGGTTGCGGCAATACTGAATACGACAAGGCTGCCCCCCGAACTCCTCAAACTGGAGGTCACTGAGAGCACGTTTGCGGAAAACATCCAGATCAGTATCGAGCGAATGCTCCAGATCCAGGCCCTGGGTGTCCAGTTCTCTCTGGACGACTTTGGAACCGGCTATTCATCGCTCTCCTACCTGCAACGACTGCCGCTGTCAGAGATAAAAATTGACCAGAGTTTCGTCGCGAGTATGAACGAAGATCCACAGGTCCACGCGATCATCAAAGCCGTGATTGACCTCTCGGCAAGCCTGGATCTTCAGGTCGTTGCTGAGGGCGTGGAGGAGGAGTCTCATTGGCGGGCCTTGCTGGATTTAGGCTGTCAAACGTTTCAGGGCTACTTTTTCGGGCGTCCAGCCCCTGCCGAAACGATAGAAAAGCTTTTGAAGGAAAACTCATTGGGGGTCTACCCCGCCACTACAGACATTTCTAAAAGGGGCTGAATTTCTCTAAGGGAAAATGTTGTGCTATCGCCTGAATATTCGCTTTGCGACCAGAGCTGACAATACCAATTAAACTTTTGTGCTTTGATAGTTAAGACCGCCTGTGCCACAGAGCGCGTGAGGCGGAAGACGTGCAAAGGTCAATTTAATGAGTGATTATGCGCAGGCTTAAATTGATCGGGCACTGCCAGGGCACTGCCAGGGCACCATTTGGGCACAGCCATAAAAAAAGGACCTGCGCTCTCACGCAAGTCCTTGATATTCATGGCGCGCCCGATAGGATTCGAACCTATGACCTTTGCCTCCGGAGGGCAACGCTCTATCCAGCTGAGCTACGGGCGCATTCGAAACCGCGATTGCTCGTCAATTTCGAGTGCGCAATCTTACGTGCGAAGCGGGTCGCTGTCCAGCCCCGGAAGGCAAGTCCTGCCATCAGCTTTGAGGCAGTCGCTGCTCGGGGGTAATTGTTACCAGGTTGTTGTCGTTGCTGAAGGTTACCTCGCCATCCTGGATGGTCACCTGAAAGCTCATGGACCGGTCCGCAAGGGCGGCCAGCGCCTCCGTGTCGTCGCCAGGCAGGTGGATGATGGTGAGGTTGTCGAAGCGTTCCAGCTTGCCATGATGTTTGTCCCACCAGACAGGGAAGGCGCGGTCGCCATAGGTGTACAGGATCACTTTTTCTGCGCGATTGCAGGCCTTCCTTATTCGGTCTTCCTCGGGCAGACCAAGTTCAATCCACAATTCGATCTCGCCGGTCAGGTCTTTCTGCCACAGCTCGGGCTCGTCATCGGTGCTCAGGCCCTTGGTAAATTCCAGGGAGTCATTGGCGTTCAGGGCAAAGGCGAGCAGCCGGATCATCACGCGCAGGTCGGTTTCCGACGGGTGCTGGGCGATGGTCATGTGATGGTCCGCGTAGTAGTGGCGGTCCATATCGGCGATGTTGAGCGTTGCCTTCAGGATGGTTGCTTTGAGCGCCATGGGCTTCCTGCATTGGTATCGAAGTGGTGGATTGGGCTAGTGTAATGCAATTCTTTCCCGGGTGAGTGTAAGCGCATGCC
>JAZBPR010000095.1:0-15183 GCA_036351735.1 Wenzhouxiangella sp.
CCACAGCCCTTGCCAAACAGGATGATCGGTGTTTCCGGGTGACTTTGCCGCAAGTGATCCACGATACGCTGCTGCGAGGCCAGGGAATATTCCCGATACAGGCGCGGTGACAAGACTCCACCCCAGGAGTCAAACACCATCAGCGCGTCAGCGCCAGCCTCAACCTGGGCCGAAAGATAGGCAGCCGTGGCGTCGGCCAGATGGTTCATCAATCGATGGGCCGCCTCCGGTTCGGCAAGGAGCAGCTTTTTTGAGCGGGCGTAGTCCTTGCTGCTTCGTCCTTCAATCATGTAGGTCGCTACCGTCCACGGACTCCCGGCAAACCCGATCAAGGGGGTTTGCTCAGGCAATCCCTTCCGGATCAGGCGGACGGCTTCCATGACGTAGCCGGTCTCATCGTTGGGATCCGGCATCGGCAGCGCTTCGATATCGGCCGGCCCTTGAATGGGACGCTCAAAGTAAGGACCTTCGCCCGCCGCGAAACCCAAGCCCAGTCCCATGGCGTGCGGGAGGATCAGGATGTCAGAGAACAGGATGGAGGCATCGAAACCGTAGCGCTCGATGGGCTGCAGCGTGACTTCGCAGGCCAGTTCCGGATTTCCCGCCAGCTGCAGGAAGCTGCCGGCCTTGGCGCGGGTGGCCCGATATTCCGGCAGATAACGGCCCGCTTGCCGCATCATCCAGATTGGCGTTCTCTCGGTTGGCTCTCTCCGCAAGGCGCGGAGGAAAAGACTGTCTTTGCGATCGGTCATCGTTGCAGTACCTCACGGATATCATCACTGGGACAAGGCTTGACGACCGCCCTCCCCAACTCTTCAAGCAAGACCAGTCGGATCTGGTCTGCGGCGTTCTTTTTGTCCAGGCGCATCAGCTGCAGCAGGTGATCTGCCTCTACATCGTCCGGCAACGTCGTGGGCAACTGTAGCCGTTCGAGCAGTGCGACGAGGCGGTCGGCCACCCCTACCGGCGCCATGTCCAGAATTTCACTCAGCCGAGCCGCCAGGCACATGCCAATCGCCACTGCCTCGCCGTGTCGGTAGCGCTGATATCCCGTTGCCGTTTCCAAGGCGTGGCCGAATGTGTGACCAAAATTGAGCAGAGCTCGCTGGCCAGCCTCGCGCTCATCGGCTGCGACGACTTCGGCCTTGTTCT
This sequence comes from Wenzhouxiangella sp., assembly GCA_036351735.1. GTDB lineage: Bacteria > Pseudomonadota > Gammaproteobacteria > Xanthomonadales > Wenzhouxiangellaceae > Wenzhouxiangella. The sequence goes on from JAZBPR010000095.1 coordinate 1,153, forward strand.
TAGCCGAGCGAAAAACGGCCTGCATCAAGGCATCCGGCAAGCGGGCGCTCAAGGCGTGCGCTTCCTGCTCCAGCCAGGACAGAAAATCGGGGTCACGGATAGCACCATATTTGACAACCTCTGCCAGGCCAGCGCAATAATCCCGATCGCCCAAGGTATTGAGCGTATCGACATCAACAATGACTGCGGAGGGTGCGTGGAAGGCACCGACCAGGTTTTTCCCCGCGGCGAGATTAACGCCGGTCTTGCCGCCAATGGCCGCATCGACTTGAGCCAATAACGTGGTTGGTGCCTGAATGACCCGAATACCCCGCATGTAGGCAGCCGCCGCGAAACCCGCCATGTCGCCGATCACGCCGCCGCCAAGCGCGACAACCGTGGCATCTCTCTGCGCACCCAGCGCAACCAGCTCATCGAGCAAGCGCTGCCAGTTAGCCAGCGTCTTTTGCTCCTCGCCCTCGGGCAAGATCACACGATGCTTGTGTTCAACCGCGCCCAAGACGGGCTTTAGGCGATTCAGGTAGTGGTCAGCAACCGTTCGGTCGGAAACCACCAACACTCTTCCACTGAGGTGACGTGACCAGACGCTGCTGGTTCCCAGCAATCCTTGGCCGATATAGATTGGATACTCGCCGCCGCCGTGGGCGACCTGAATGACTTTCATGAGGCGACCCCTGACAACGCCTGCCTGATATGTTTTTCCGCCTTTAACGCCATGCGCGCCGGACTAATGTCCGATGAGCGAACCGTCGTATGGGCGCATTCGCAATACAAGGAATCTCGTTCGGCGGCCAGTTTTTCCAAGCGTTCGCGGCGGTCCGGGGCGCGCAGCAACGGGCGTCGCTGGTCTCTGGCCAACCGCCGCAACTGTTGCTCAACATCGGTCTGCAACCAGACCACCAGCCCTGTGGCACGCAGCAACTTCCGGTTAGCCGGATCGATCACGCTTCCGCCCCCGGTGGCAAGCAAGATACCTTTCCGGCTGCTGAGTTCTGCGATCATCGCGTGCTCGCGCGCCCGAAACCCTGCTTCGCCCTCAATTTCAAAAATCAGACTCACATCGACTCCGCAACGGGCCTCGATCTCCTGATCAAGATCAATGAATTCCAGCCCTAGCTTAGGCGCCAACGCCTTGCCGACCGTGGTCTTGCCAGACCCCATCGGGCCAACCAGAACTACGTTGTCCACGGAAAAACATCGCCCTGCTTTTGGTCATTGAGTCCCGAAGATCTCACACCTTGTCGACCGCTGGTATTCAACATGGGCAAGCCGGCAAACAGAACGTATGAATGGAAAGTCCGCATGCTATCACGCACACAGGCCACTTAAAGCGGCTTTGCTACCATAGCGCCTTCTAGCGTTGATCGCCTGACCGACAAAAGCTCATGCTGCGTTTTTCCATCCTGTTCATCGTATTGCTGCTCAGCCTGTTCACCATTGAGGTGCTGCAGCCTGTACAGCAACACGTCATTCTTCCGTTCACCGCGGTCCTGGCCGATATCAGTGTTTTTATCATTGAGTTGTTCGACAGCGGCGTTGAGTCGTCGGGCAAGGTGATCCGCGACCTGCAATCCGGATTTGCGGTTAGCATCGAGCCCGGCTGTAACGGCGTTGAAGCGCTGATCATTCTGTTCGCCGCGATCTTCGCGTTTCCAGCATCCCTGAAGCACAAGCTGATCGGTTTCGGTATCGGATTTCTGGCCATTCAATCGCTCAACCTTGTTCGAATCATCAGCCTGTTTTATATGGGTCAGTGGAACATGACCTGGTTCAACTGGTTCCATCTTTATCTCTGGCAAGCCCTGATCATTCTCGATGCGCTGGTTGTCTGGCTGATCTGGCTGCGAATGCTGCCGCCGAGAGTTCAGGGCGGGGGAGGCGGTGGACCGGACATGGACCAGCCAGCACTGAGTCAGGGATGAAGCGCTTGCTGATCGCCGGCTGCGGCGACCTGGGCATTCGTCTGGCCAGGCGACTTGACCCTGGGCGCTGGGCAGTCCACGGCTTGCGGCGGCACCCTGAGCAACTGCCGCCCGCCATTCACGCTATATCGGCCGACCTGCTTGACCCGCAGAGTCTGAAAGACATTCCCGGCGATTGGGACAGCATCATTTATCAGGCCACCCCCGACAGCCGGACGCCGGAGACTTACCGCCGAGCCTACGTGCTCGGGCTGGAAAACCTTTTAGCCCGTTGCAAGGCCGGCCGACTGATCTTTGTGTCCAGCACAGCGGTTTATGGGCAAAGCAATGGGGAATGGGTTGACGAGGACTCAGTCACCCAGCCAGAAAGCTTTTCCGGTCAGATTCTTCTTGAAGCAGAATCGGTGGCTGCTGCGGCGAGTGGGGTAACCGTCAGGTTTTCGGGCATCTACGGACCTGGACGCGACTTCCTGATTCGATCTGTCAAATCCGGGCAGGCCCACTGCCGAGTGACGCCGCCCCAATGGACCAATCGCATCCATGCCGAAGACTGCGCTGCCGCCTTGAAGCACCTGCTTGAGCTTGAACAGCCCGACAGACTGTACTGCGCTTCAGACTCACTGCCTGTCCCGCGCTGCGAAGTACTGGGCTGGCTCGCAGAACAAATCAACGCCGCCGCGCCCAACCGCGATGCGGGTGGACAGGATCAGGGCAAACGCGTGTCCAACCGACGGCTCGTTGACAGCGGTTTTTCATTCCAGTATCCAGACTTTCGAACCGGCTACCGAGAGCTCCTGCCATGACCCAGTTTGCACCCAGTCCCATGACCGAAACCATGCTCAAGCTGTTCGAGGAAGGCTTTGAGCGGGCTAAAACGGCCAAAGTCCCAGAGCCCACCGCGATGACCCTGGCCACCGTGGATGAGCACGGCCGACCCAGTGCCCGCACCATGCTGCTGAAGAACGTCGACGCAGACGGCTTCGTGTTCTACACCAACCTGGAGTCCCGCAAAGGGCGCCAGATCGCTGGCAATCCCAATGTATCGCTGGTTTTTTTCTGGCGCGAAACCCAGGAGCAGGTCAAGGTTGATGGCCGCGTCGAACCGGTCAGCGACGCCGAAGCTGATGCCTATTTTGCCAGTCGCCCCAGAGGCAGCCAGATCGGTGCCTGGGCTTCCTTGCAATCAAGACCTCTGGACCAACGCGAAACCTTTGAGCAGCGCATCGCTGAGGTAGAAGCACGCTATGAGGGCCAGGATGTACCACGACCGCCGCACTGGTCAGGTTTCAGGGTCAAGCCGCGCCGAGTCGAGTTCTGGTTCGGCCGAAAGTACCGACTCCACGAGCGGTTGTGCTACGAACTGGGTGAGGAAGGTTGGAACGAGCGCTTTCTCTACCCTTGAATCGTCGGGCCGGCTTCAACTGGTAACGGGTTTTTGCGGCGGTCCAGATCGCGCTGAACCCAGCGCTCGGCCAACTCTTTCCAGGGTGAGGCGTCCAAAGCGTTCGGCTCGTACATGCCGGCCAGCGCCCGCTGCCTTTGGGCCTCATAGAGAATGAGCGCGGTGGCGACCGATACGTTGAGGGACTGACTCATACCCAGCATGGGAATGACGATTTCATCGTCGGCTAACTCCAGTGCTTCCTGGCTCACGCCGAACTTCTCCGTACCCATGATGATCGCGCTGGGCTGGGTATAGTCTGGAACTCGAAAGTCAACGGCCGAGGAGGAAAAGTGAGCGGCATAAAGTCTGAACCCGGCACCACGCAAGTGTACAAGCCCCGAAGGAGTATCCGGATGTCGCTGCAGATCCACCCAGCGTTGGGCACCTTGGGAAGTGTGATTGAGCCGCGGAAGCCCTTCGTCTCCAGGGACCGCATGCGCCTTCATAATGCCGACGGCATCGCAGGTTCGAATGATGGCGGCTACGTTATGCGGCTTGTGAACCCGCTCCATAAAAACGGTGAGATCCGGCTGCCTGCGGGCGGCAACGGCTTGAATGCGGGCTTTTCGTTCCGGGGTCATGCCACTTATCGTATGCGATTTCCTCAACAGACGGACACAGCATGACAACCTGGTTTGAACAACTTAAATCAATCGTCAATCGGCACGAACCGGCCGCGGACGAACACGCGCTGGCTCGAGCAGCTGCGGTCGTCCTGCTCGAGATGGCGGCGGCGGACGATCAGTTTCAGGCCGCCGAATTGAATATTGTGCAGAGCGCCATCCAAGCCGCCTTTCAACTTTCAGGCGGAGAGCTCAAGGATTTAATGACCGAGGCCAAGTCTCTGCGCGAGGACTCCGTTTCGTTGCATGACTTCACTCGCACCCTGCGCACCGGACTGGCGCGCGAGCAGCGCGCAGCCTTGGTGGGGTGGATGTGGAAAGTCGCGTTCGCCGATGGAAATGTCGACCGCTTTGAAGAACAGCTGCTGCGGCGTCTGACCGACTTGCTTGGCGTACCGCACGAAGAATTCATCCGCCAGAAGCTGATCGCCGAAGCTGAATCGTGAAGCGTTTGGCGATCGCTTTATTCTCCGTTTATTGCAGCCTCAGTTTGGCTTCGGAGGAGCCAGATTTTGAGGATTTTCTGGCCTTGACCCAGTCGGCTCTTGAAGAGACCGGCAGTGCTTCTCATCTGGGCGAGAGAACCGAGCTGATACGATTTGCGCCCGCAGGTTGGGAAGTGCTTATCTCCGCGGCATGGGATGGGGAGCGCTGGCGAATGGTCGCCCTCAGGGTGCATCACCCCGAGCGGACTGAAACAGAACCCGGCGCCTGGGCCGAGCGTTATCGAGCGCTATGGACTGAACTCGACCCGGACCGAATTGCTGAAATCAACCCGCCCGAGCTGTTTGAAGTCCCCCCGCCGCGCTTCTTGCCCGCATTGCCGGAAGAGCTGCGCTCGCGCCAGTTCGATATCGACCAGTTCTGGTATCAGGCGCATTGGATCAATGTGGGTGGCTTCGATGAGGATGCGCAGTGGGCCTTGCGCAGCTTTGAGCTGGTGGCAAAACCGCCGACCGATCAGTAGACAAAGAACTGCTGCTGGAATTGGAACTCGCGCGGCGGACCCGACTCGCCCTCTGGTCTCACCGTGACGGCGAAGCGGATGCGCTCTTCGTTAGCGATCCGAAACGACCCGATGTAGTAAATCGCATCCTGCTCCCGGACTTCGCGGAGTTCGATCGGTCTGCGTTGCCCGGCAATGTTGACTGCCTCCACCTGAATGCTCGCCCGAGCCGGCTGATCAAGACCACCCTCCTGTTTTCGCAGCACCGCCAGATTCAGCAAAGCGCGCGAGGTGGAACGCTGTATCCCGAACGCCCGAGCGACCTCCGGGCTCAGCTGGCTCGTGTTGATCGCGCTGTAGTGAACCTTGTAGGATCCAAAATCCTCAGCCTGCTCGGCTTGGGCGTTCGTCCAGGCCAGACCAACAAGAAACACGAACACCCCACTCAACACTGCTGCTCGCGTGCGAGACCACACAGCTACTTGTTGTGCGCTGATTCTCATAAGCCGAGCAGGATGATCAGAAACTGGATTCCGATAATCGCCACCAGGGGCGACAGATCAAAGCCTCCCAGATCAGGCAGCACGCGCCGAATGGGCGCCAGCACCGGATCAACCAGCTGGTACACCAGCGGTATCAACGGATGACGCACGCCTTGGCCCACCCAGGACAAAATAACTCCGATAAGGATCATGATCATGTAGAACACCAGGAGCATGCGCACCAGCCGCATAAGGGCCAGCAAGGCGATAAGGACAGGGTCCAGCGTCCGGCCCGACAGAATGACCAGAACAATCAGTCCGATCAATTGCACTAAATACAGTACAACGACTGCGGATACGTTCACGCGCCCGATATTCGGGATCACTTTGCTCAAGGGTTTGACCAGAGGGTCGGTCAGGCGCAACAGCACCTGGACGATCGGATTGTAAAAATCCGCCCTAACCGCCTCGAGCAGGATGCGCAGCAGAATGACCACCAGGTAAAGGTGAACCGCGGTTTCAATCAGAAATGAGAACGCACTAACCGGTGAACCCATACTCAGTCTCCTCCCAGTTCGCGACCTCGTCGCACCGCGGCTGTCACCGCATCATCGATCAGTTGCGCGAAGTCTGCCGCTTCCAGAACTGACAGAGCTGCAGCCGTTGTGCCGCCCGGAGAAGTGACCTGCTCTCGCAGCCGGCCCGCCGACTCTCCAGACTCGGTCAGCATAATCCCCGCCCCCCTTGCGGTCTGGGATGCCAATCGCGCGGCGACATCAGCTTCAAGCCCGGCCCGCTCGCCCGCCTCGGCGAGCAGTTCAGCCAAAGCAAAAAAGTAGGCAGGCCCCGAACCGGAGACCGCCGTTACCACGTCCATGAGGGCCTCATCCTCCAGCCAGACCACCTCTCCTGAACTCTTGAGAATCTCCTCTGCTCGGCCGCGGGCTTCAGTGCTCAGGCCGGCTGCAGCAACCATGCCGGTCATGCCTGCTCCGTAGAGTGCTGGCGTATTGGGCATGGCTCGAACCAATTGCACCGCATCGCCCAGTCCAGCTCGAAGCGTCTTAAGCGTGACACCGGCGGCCACACTGATGACTAGTGTTCCGGGAGCCAGGACCTCTGTCAGGTCCCGCAAGACGGCTGGGATCACTTGGGGCTTGACGGCGAGCACGACAGTCTCGCGGCCATCCACCGCGACTCGATTGTCGGAAGTGGACGCGACACCAAACTCCGAGGTGACCCGATCGCGCGCCGCAGAATCAAGGTCGGACACACAGATGGCCTCAGCCTGATGCCCGGCAGTCCGCAGTCCGCCGATCAGGGCACGGGCCATGTTGCCGCCCCCGACAAAAGCTATTTTCGGAGTCTCCATGGCGCACTATTGTAGTTGTGTCAAAGCCATCAGTCCGGTCTGGGGCCAAACAGATCCGTCCCGATGCGAACCATGGTGCTGCCGGCCGCAATAGCGGTCTCCAGATCCGCTGACATACCGGCTGACAACGTATCCACCGATGAGTACTGCTCGACCAAACCGTTGAAAAGCGATCGCAAGGCCGTAAAAACCTGCTCCTGTGCTTGTGGTTCTTCCCGGGGCGCCGGGATCGCCATGATCCCGCGAAGCTTCAGTCTGTCGTGCTGTTCGACTGCCGCAGCCAACTGAGAAAGCTCATGGACCGCGCAGCCTGCTTTCTGATCCTCGTTGTCAATATTGACTTGAATCAGCACATTCAGCGGCGATAGTCCAGCCGGACGCTGATCATTCAGACGCCGGATGACCTTCAGTCGATCAACACTCTGCACCCAGTCAAAGTGCTCAGCAAGAGCGCGGGTCTTGTTGGATTGGATCGGACCAATGAAGTGCCACTCCAGTGAAAGATCTTGCAACTGATTGATCTTCTCCAGGGCTTCATCGACATAGTTCTCGCCAAAAGCATGCTGGCCTTCCTCGGCCAGCGCCCGGATCTTGTCGAGTGGTTGCCGCTTGCTGACAGCCAGCAGCCGGACATCAGACAGGGGGCGGTTAGCTGCTTCCGAGGCAATCCGCATGCGTTCTGTGACCTGAGATAGGCGCGTCATGTTCTTCGGACGGTTGGGGCAGAGGCCAAGTATGCCAGCCGGCCGACAGGCAGGCGAGAAACCACCGGACAATGCATGCTATTCTCCGGTGTGACCGTTGGAACGGTCAGCCGCGTTCGTGTCACGGGGACAAACAGTATGGATATCACGGAACTTCTGGCTTTTACCGTAAAGAGCAAGGCATCCGATCTGCACATCTCTGCGGGTCTGCCCCCGATGATTCGAGTCGATGGGGACATCCACCGGATCAACACTCCGCCGATTGACAACAAAACCATGGCGGATCTGCTTTATTCGACCATGAACGACAACCAGCGGCGCGACTACGAAGCCAACCTGGAGGTCGATTTTTCTTATTCGGTTCCCGGCCTCGCCCGTTTCCGAGTCAATGGTTTCAATCAGCACCGTGGCATGGCGGCCGCTTTTCGCGTCATTCCCAACGATATCTGGACCTTGGAAGACATCAACGCGCCCTCAGTCTTTCGCGACATCATTGAGGTGCCGCGGGGCCTGGTGCTGGTGACCGGGCCAACCGGCTCCGGAAAGTCGACCACGCTGGCCGCGATGATCGACCACCTCAATCGCAGCGTTCCCGGGCATATCCTGACCATCGAGGACCCGATTGAGTTCGTTCATACGCCGCAGCGTTGCCTGATCAATCAGCGCGAGGTCAAACGTGACACGCACGGCTTTAACCAGGCACTGCGCTCGGCGCTGCGCGAAGACCCCGACATCATTCTGGTCGGGGAACTTCGAGATATCGAAACCGTCCGTCTGGCGCTGACCGCGGCCGAGACCGGCCACGTGGTTTTTGCAACTTTGCATACCTCGTCGGCACCGAAAACGATTGACCGAATCATCGACGTGTTCCCTGGCGACGAAAAACCGATTGTGCGCTCCATGTTGTCCGAATCCTTGCGCGCGGTCATTTCCCAGACCCTGCTGAAGCGGATCGGCGGAGGACGCGTTGCTGCCCATGAGATCATGGTCGCAACTCCGGCAATCCGAAATCTGATCCGAGAAGACAAGGTCGCCCAGATGTATTCGGCAATCCAGACGGGCCAGAACGTCGGCATGACGACGCTGGACCAGTGTCTGGTTGATCTTGTTCGACGCGGGATCGTCGCCAAACCCGAAGCCGTCCGCAAGGCACAAAACAAGCAGGCGCTGGCCTGATTCTGTCATCAACCATTTGTTTGCTCTGGAAGTAACATGAACGACGTCCGAGACTGGCTACGCCAGCTTCATGAAACCAAAGGTTCTGACCTGTTTGTCACCGTTGGGGCACCGCCCTGCCTGAAAATAAATGGCAAAATCAAGCCGATAGGCACCGAGGCACTCAGCAACGACGACGTAACAACCATTGTCCACGGCATGATGCGCGAAGATCAGCGCGCAGAGTTCCGCGAAACCCGCGAATGCCAGTTCGCGATTTCTCTGGAGGGCACCGCTCGATTCAGAGTCAGCGCGTTCTACCAGCGCAACAGCATGGGTATCGTCTGCCGCCGGATTGAGACGCAAATTCCAACGTTCGAAGAGCTGGATCTACCCGAATCCTTGGGTGAGCTGGCTATGGCCAAGCGCGGTATCGTCTTTCTCTGCGGCGCTACGGGAACCGGGAAGTCGACAACACTTGCCGCCATGGTGGGGCACCGCAACTGCAATGCCACCGGTCACATTATTTCCGTCGAAGACCCTATTGAATACGTCCATAGACACCGTAAGTGCCTGATTACGCAGCGTGAAGTAGGGATTGATACCAATTCCATCGAGATGGCATTAAGGAACACGCTTCGCCAGGCGCCGGATGTCATATTGATTGGTGAAATCCGCACGCGGGAGGCCATGGATCACGCAATCACCTTCGCTGAAACCGGGCATCTGGTACTGACGACATTGCATGCCAATAACGCCAACCAGGCCATGGATCGGATCCTTCACTTCTTTCCGGAAGATCGTCGCCCTCAGGTCTTGCTTGACCTATCGTTCAACCTGAAGGCAGTCATCGCCCAGCAGCTGATCCCCTCGATTGACGGAGACCGTCGACATGTTGCGGTGGAGATCCTGATCAATTCGCCTCTGGTCCAAGAAAAGATACGCAAGGGCAAAATTGAAGATCTCAAGAAGATCATGAAGGACTCTCGTCACCACGGCATGGTCACCTTCGACCAGAGTCTCTTCAGCATGTATCAGCAGGGACTGATTTCTTACGAGGATGCACTCCGACACGCAGATTCGGCCAACGATTTACGCCTCACCGTCAAGCTGAGCGAGGGCGCAGACAGCGAAGCCTTGAGTGGCCGCCTCAAGGACATGAACCTGGTGGAAGAACGCCAGCAACTGCGCTAACTCCGGTTTTTGTCAAGGTTAACCTTGGATTAACCGTGCTGAACCTACTATGGACGTCCCGTTGATCATCGGCTTTGAGCTTGTGCAATTGACGGCGTCACAGGGCCCTCGGACCCGGGTGCATTGCAGACACCCGGGTCTGTTTCCTTCAGGAGTTCTCTTTAACCAATGCGTATCCTGATTATTGAAGACAATCGGGACATAGCCGCCAATCTCGGTGACTTTCTCAGCGACCGAGGACATGAAGTGGACTATGCCTACGACGGCGTAACCGGGCTGCATCTGGCAGTCGTCAACGATTTCGACGCCATCGTTCTGGATTTGGCGCTTCCCGGCATGGATGGCCTGGAAGTCTGCCGCAAACTTCGGGAGGAGGCTCGAAAGGGCACCCCGATCCTGATGCTCACCGCCCGCGATCAGCTTGATGACAAGTTGGCAGGCTTTGAATCAGGCGCAGACGACTATCTGGTCAAGCCCTTTGAGTTACGCGAAGTTGAAGCGAGGTTAGAGGTTCTGAAACGACGCGGCCAGCGAATCAAGCCCCGCGAACTGAAAGTGGCCGATCTGGAGTACAACCTGGAAACCTACACGGTTCGTCGGGCCGGCAAGAAGCTGGACCTCAATCCAATCGGCCTGAAATTGCTCGAAAAGCTGATGAGTGCGTCGCCAGCCGTGGTCACACGGCGCGAACTCGAAAATCACGTATGGGGTGAGGAGTTGCCCGACAGCGACAGCTTACGCGTGCACATCCACACGCTGCGTGCAGCGATTGATAAACCCTTCGACGTGGCTCTGATCAACACGCGCCATGGCATTGGATACTGTCTGGCTCCGCCCGATGAAGTTTCGCCGTCGGCTTAGAAGCCGACTGATCCTCTCGTTTGTTGTCTTCGGCACGCTACTTAGCGTGCTGTTCGCGTTTGCCGCCCTGTTCCTTCAGAACTGGCTGGAAGACGCGCTGATCGCCAACACGCTGGCCGACGAGGTGGATCAATACATCAGCGATCTACGCGAGGATCCGACGCTCGTCGAGCCGTTTTATACCCGTTTGCAAGGCTATGTGACCCGGCCGGAAAGGGCAGATATCGTTCCTGAGCCTTTCCGCGATTTGCCAAACGGGGTTCATGACGTGCGCGTCGACGACGCGCATTACAAGGCTGCTGTCCGCAAGGACAATGATTTCTGGGTTTTTCTAACCTATGACGTTTCCGAGAACAGGGAGTTGCTTAGACAGCTGCTTTGGGCTCTGGTCGCCGTAGTGAGCTTTTTTTCCCTGCTGTCGCTTGCCCTTGGAATCTGGTCGTCGGGTCGGGTTCTGGCGCCGGTCTCCGATCTGGCGCAGCGTCTGGAGTCTCTGGACGAGCACGCTCCGCCTTCCTCTTTGAAACAGTATTTTCCGGATGATGAAGTCGGACAACTGGCGGCAGCGCTCGATGCCTATGCTGCCCGCCTCCATGAACTGGTAGAGCGCGATCAGGCTTTCAACGCCGACGTATCCCATGAATTGCGCACACCGCTGGCAGTCATCTCAGGCGCCACCGAATTAATGCTGGCCCAACCGGATCTTTCTGAACGACATCGTGAACGCCTGCTCAGAATTGCTCGTGCGGCTCGGCAGTCTACTGACATCACCACGGCGCTGCTGCACCTAGTCCGGGCGCAGCGGGATCGGGGCGGCAGTTTGTCCGGGCAGAATGTCGGCAAGATTGCCGAGCAGGTGATACACAATTACCAGCCACTGGTCAGTGAGCGACCTCTAAAAATCTCACTGCGCCAGAACCAACAACTCAGCGTGATCGCGCCCGAAGCAGTGATTGCTGTGGTGCTCGGAAACCTTATCGGCAACGCCATTCGTTACACCGCCGAAGGCGAAGTCATCATCGAGATTGATCATGGCCACGCCAGGATTCTGGACACCGGACCAGGTATTGCCGAAGAAGAACTTCCGCACGTTTTTGACCGGCACTTCAGAGGCCGCCAGACCGCCGGTACCAAAGGCTCCGGTCTTGGACTATCGATCGTCAAGCGCCTGTGTGACCTATACGGCTGGCGGCTCGCCTTCGACAATCGCGAGCGCGGGGGCTTGGCGGTTACTGTTGAGTTTTTCCCGGACTTGGGCCATGCGCCAGCACACAAAATAGTTGACTGATTTTTCAGTTCTGATTATTGGCTGCCAATACCGGAGCGAGTTCGCCCGATCAAAGCCCTTCGCAGGTTTTGAGGTCGTTCGGACGGGTCAAGCGCACCAAGGGTCGTTCCCCGGTTCCAAATTCGGGAGACTGGTATTTCATCACCGCAGTCTGGCAACCGGTGACCTCAAAAGTAATTGTCCCCCAAGACTCAATATTTCGGTCATCCGGATTGAAGGCATCGCCGAATTCCGGCCCATCCAGAATCAGCATCGGAACGGTCACTTCCGATGGACCAAAGTCAAAGTTGACGTTTCCCGCGAGCCAGAACTGACTGCCTGCAACGAAATCATACAGATAGATGACTAGCGTTGCGTCACTGCCGGCGTCACTGCCATCGGCCACCTCAACATTCAGACCCCGCCCCGGGTTCTGCGGATCGAACCAGGACCCCGTGTGCAACGGTGCCAAGGGATAGCCGTCAGTTTCAAACATCCGGATGATGCGAGGTGGCTCCACGGGGAAGTCCGGCAAGTTGAAGTTTGGCGTTCTCGCGGTCACCGTCGGCGCAATATTCATGGCGTCCAGCGTAGCCTGACCCGCACTCACCCGTCCAAATACGGTGAAGTCGCTGTCCAGAAAATCATTGATGCCGGTATTGATGTACCAAGCCGCTCTTGCGCTGTCGACGTCCGGCGGGTTTCCGGAAAGCGCCATGGCCAAGGTCCCCGGTGTATTGAGCAATCCATTATTGCGCTCACTGGCAATCGCCGCACGCGTAGGCTCTCGAATACCGAGATCGCTCTCGAAAGTCCCGGTTTGGACGACGAAACCGGGGATGACCCGCTGAAAGATCAGGCCGTCGTAAAAACCTTCGTTGACATAGTCAAGAAAGTTCGCAACGGTCGTGGGCGCGGCCTCTTCATCCAGTGAGAGCAGCATCGGGCCATATGTGGTTTCCATCCAGACGGTTCGGATCTGAGACTGCGCGTGAACTGCAGGAAGGACGAACAATAAACAGATAATCAGGCGTTTTATCATGAGGTCGATTCGGATCCAGAAATTTAGACATGCAGTCTGCATATAGCCGCTGCCGATATTCTAGGGCTAGTCTACGATCGACTTGCACCAGCTTGGATACTTTTTCAGTTTGAGGCGCCCGTTTTGCAGATTCGGAACAAATGGGTGGCCGAGTACATAAAGGTGCTGTCTGCGTTAGGCTAGCAATATGGCCATTATTTCCTGCCCAAATTGCGGTCAGCGGATGTCATCGTTGGCCAAGACGTGCCCGAAGTGCAAAAAGGCCGTTGGCGATCTCTCTGAAGAGGATCAGAGCCGCTTGCTTCGAAAACGCTGGCGAAAACAGCTGGACCGAGCAGCGAATTTGACCTACCTGGCTCTGGCGCTGCTGATTGGGGGTGCCATTTGGTGGTGGGGCGCGCCTCCGCAAGGCTGGTTTTTCCCACCCCCTGTTGGCGCGGTCATCCTGCTACCTCTGGGGCTGGTGATGTTTGGAGTCGGCCGCGGCTGGCTTTTCTGGCTACGGTTGCGTCGAAACCGTCCGCGAGTTGACTGATCAGGGAACTCAGGGTCGTTAACGAACCCGCTCTACGCGAATTCTGCGGTTGTAGCCTTCAACCTGAAGTTGCCAGCTGCCAAAAAACCCGGGGCGGATTCTGACCTCCGGATTTTCGATCGTGCCCACCGAGAACGTTCCACTTTCAGCCTGCTCCCAAACCATGCCGTTTTCCAGCTCGAAGACATCGTTACCGCTCCAGCCGCTGAACGAACCGACAATTCGGCTGTTGATTTCAGTCCGATCGCCCCTTTCCAAGCCTCGAAGGTCACCTGCTGCAGGCCCATCGGCAGTCGCGCCTGGCGTCGCGACCGCAGCAGCCCCCGTTGCCCACGTCGGCACTTCACCTTCTGCCAGCGAACGCATTTCAATCCATCGATTAAGCGCAGCCAACTCTTCCTCGGTCAACTTATGGAGGCCTGCATCCCGAAACTCGCGACCGGTCATGCGCTCCTCCAGGCTCGAAAACTCCCGAGCCTCAGCG